>NZ_CADFEO010000018.1:10822-174347 GCF_902833075.1 Burkholderia sp. BCC0405 | reverse complement strand
GCCGGATTCTGGTGACGCTGCTGCACGAGATGGCCAAGCGTGACGCGAAGCGCGGGCTGGCGTCGCTGTGCATCGGCGGCGGGATGGGCGTCGCACTCGCGGTCGAGCGTCCGTAACCAGCCTCGCGACCAGCGAACCGAATTCGTGTGCCGGCCGATTGCGGCTTCGGCCGGCGTCACGTGAAGTCAGAGGGGCCTTCGGCAGCCCTCGAAACCAAAAGGAATGGAGTGAGATATATGTCTCAGCGAATTGCATACGTAACGGGCGGGATGGGCGGCATCGGCACCAGCATTTGCCAGCGTCTGTCGAAAGACGGCTTCAAGGTCGTCGCGGGCTGCGGCCCCAACTCGCCGCGCCGTGTGAAATGGCTCGAGGAGCAGAAGGCGCTCGGGTACGATTTCATCGCGTCGGAAGGCAACGTCGGCGACTGGGACTCGACCAAGGAAGCGTTCGACAAGGTCAAGGCCGAAGTCGGCGAGATCGACGTGCTGGTCAACAACGCGGGCATCACCCGCGACGTCGTGTTCCGCAAGATGACGCATGAAGACTGGACCGCCGTGATCGACACGAACCTGACGAGCCTGTTCAACGTGACGAAACAGGTGATCGACGGGATGGTCGAACGCGGCTGGGGCCGGATCATCAACATTTCGTCGGTGAACGGCCAGAAGGGGCAGTTCGGCCAGACCAACTATTCGACCGCGAAGGCCGGTATCCACGGCTTCACGATGTCGCTCGCACAGGAAGTCGCGACGAAGGGCGTGACGGTCAACACCGTGTCGCCGGGCTACATCGGCACGGACATGGTGAAGGCGATCCGCCCCGACGTGCTGGAGAAGATCGTCGCGACGATCCCGGTGCGGCGTCTCGGCGCGCCGGAGGAAATCGGTTCGATCGTCGCGTGGCTCGCGTCGAACGATTCCGGTTTCGCGACGGGCGCCGACTTCTCGCTGAACGGCGGCCTGCACATGGGCTGAGCGTCCGCGCTGCGCGGGCCGGGCGGCCGCGCAGCCGGGCGTTTTCCGAAGGCCCCCGCTTCCCGGATTCGGGCGGCGGGGATTCGTCACTTCCGCTACGCTGCACTCAAAGGCGTTACATGACTACTACAAAGAAGACGGCCGAACGGCTCATCAAGAAGTACCCGAACCGTCGGCTCTACGATACCGAGACAAGCACGTACATTACGCTGACCGACGTGAAGCAGCTCGTGCTGGAGCAGGAGGACTTCAAGGTCGTCGATGCGAAATCCAACGAAGACCTGACGCGCAGCATCCTTCTGCAGATCATCCTTGAAGAGGAAAGCGGCGGCGTGCCGATGTTCTCGTCGTCGATGCTGTCGCAGATCATCCGTTTCTACGGGCATGCGATGCAGGGCATGATGGGCACGTACCTGGAAAAGAACATCCAGGCGTTCATCGACATCCAGAACAAGCTCGCGGATCAGTCGAAGAACCTGTACGAAGGCAATGCGATGAATCCGGAAGTCTGGTCGCAGTTCATGAACATGCAGGCGCCGATGATGCAGGGGATGATGACCAGCTACATCGAGCAGTCGAAAAACATGTTCGTGCAGATGCAGGAGCAGATGCAGAACCAGGCGAAGTCGATGTTCAGTACGTTCCCGTTCAAGCAGCCGGGCGCGTCGGAGCCGGAAAAGAAGTAACGGTTTCGCGGCAGGCCGACCGCGGTGGGCAACCGGTCGGGCGTCGGTGCCGCGAAGCAATGCGGTGCGGGTCGGCCGATCGCGCATCCGTGCGCGACGATGGGCGGCCGCCGCCTGCCGGATCCTCTCGCCGACGGTCGTCCATGACCGTCGGCACCGAATGCGCGTGCCGGGTACGGGCGTGCATGACCGTTGTCCGGTCGATCGAGATCCAGTCACCCGTGAATGATCCCGGCGTGCATCACGCCTGGCGGTGTGCATTCGTGCAGGCACGCGTACCGATATGCGGCGCTGCAGGGTGATGCGTGATTGCAGCGTTCGGCGAAAGGCGATACCGGTACCCGGCATCACGGGCCATGCCGCATCGACGCAGCATGATCAAGAAAAAGCCAATTGAGAGAGAGCATGCGAGGGATTCGAATGGTAGGGGCCCGCAGGCTGGCGGGTCTTGCGTCGATGTTCGTGATGGGCGTTGGCGTGGCGGTGCCGGCCTTTGCGATGGATTGCGCGAAAGCCGTGCAGCCGATCGAGAAGCGCATCTGCGCGAGCCCTGCACTGCGTGCGGCCGACGCGCGCATGAATTCGGCCTACGCGGGCGTGCTGAAGGCCGCGCCGGACACGGCCATCCGCGACATGCTGGCGCGTAGCCAGCGCCGCTGGATCGGCGCGCGCAACAACCGTCTCGGTGCCGATTACGAAGGCCGCCCGCTGGCCGTCGACGAAGTGCGCAAGGCAATCGATCGGCGTACCGCCGTACTGGCCGATCGATCGGCTGAAGGATTGATCGCGCGCGCACAGGCCGAGCGCCAGTGGCTCGCGAAATACACAGGCGGCCCGCTCACCGGTTTCGATGCGAACTGCGATTTCATTCCCGACGATGCACGCGGCGCGCACGTCTCCTATGCGTGTTTCGGCGCGGTCCATGTGCAGCATCATGCGCGGGTCTGCAGCCAGAGCGAGGACTGGGCGACCGGCGCGGTTTATCAGTACCGGTCGGTGAGCACGGCCGATGGCGGGAAGGTGCGACCGGTGGCGTTCTGTGAAGCGCAGGCGCATGGGAGTGCGTGCGACAACGGCGGAAAGCAATCGGCGTGGATGCGTGCGGGAGCGTCCGGTGACGATAACCGCGCGTCAGCGCCGGTGAGCGGGTTGCCGCAGCTGGATGCGGAAATGTGGCCGATCGGCGATGGAGACGATGCGTTGTGGTTCGAGCGGTGTCTGACTGCTGCGAAGTTTCCGTGAGCGCCGGACTGGATTTGTCGGTTGTATGGGCCCGCTTCGGCGGGCTTTTTTGCGCGCTCGTGGCTGGCGCGATTTCAGGCAGGGCCGGCCGGACGCGGGTTGATTTTCGACGTCGCCGGCCCGAATGGGTTTATTCCGCGAGGAATCCTGGCTCGTCGTCGTGCGGAGGAAGGTCGAGCACGAGCTTGACGGCGCTGTAGTTGGCCTTGAGCGAAAACACGCGGCCGATCACGAGAAACGTCTGGTGCGAATTCTCGAGTTCGACGAAGTCGCCGGGCTGCGGCACGTGGGCGCCCTGGTCGTAGGAGAAGCTGGTGCTGGTTTGCTCATCGATGGCTTCTGCTGCGTGCTCGGTGAATTCGATCGTGATGTGGGTGGTCATGCGGGCCCCGTTGGGTCGATTGAAAAGGGTGGATGCCGGGATTTTCGCATAGCGGGTAGCGGTGCCGGGACGATTCTTGCTTGATGAGTGGCGTTGGGGGCAGAGCCAAAACGCGGCTTCGCACGAAATGAAGGGGCATATCCAATACGGCTCGACGGCAGACCCGAAACGCACCGGGCATTCGAGCGGGCGATCCACATCGTCGTCAACCGCTCGTTTTTGGCTCGCCGAACCCTAAATCGCTGTAAACTCTCGCTTTTGCTGCCACGCCCCCACACATTCAGATGTCCCAATCCCCGAAAGTAGGGTTCGTATCCCTCGGGTGCCCGAAGGCGCTCGTCGACTCCGAACAGATCATCACGCAACTGCGCGCCGAAGGTTATGAAATCTCCGGTACGTACGACGGCGCCGACCTCGTCGTCGTGAACACCTGCGGCTTCATCGACGAAGCCGTGCAGGAAAGCCTCGACGCGATCGGCGAAGCGCTGACCGAGAACGGCAAGGTGATCGTCACCGGCTGTCTCGGCGCCAAGTCGAGCGCCAGCGGCTCGAACCTGATCGAGGAAGTCCACCCGAAGGTGCTCGCCGTCACCGGTCCGCACGCGGTGGGCGAAGTGATGCAGGCCGTGCATTCGCACCTGCCGAAGCCGCACGACCCATTCACCGATCTCGTGCCCGCGGCCGGCATCAAGCTCACGCCGCGCCACTACGCATACCTGAAGATCTCCGAAGGCTGCAACCACCGCTGCACGTTCTGCATCATCCCGTCGATGCGCGGCGACCTCGTGTCGCGCCCGGTCGCCGAAGTGATGCTGGAAGCGGAGAACCTGTTCAAGTCGGGCGTGAAGGAACTGCTCGTGATCTCGCAGGATACGAGCGCGTACGGCGTCGACGTGAAGTACCGCACGGGCTTCTGGAACGGCAAGCCGATCAAGACGCGCATGACCGACCTGGTCGCCGCGCTCGGCGAACTCGCCGCGCAGTACGGCGCATGGGTGCGCCTGCACTACGTGTATCCGTATCCGAGCGTCGACGAAGTGATTCCGCTGATGGCCGAAGGCCCGTTCAAGGGCCACGTGCTGCCGTACCTCGACGTGCCGTTCCAGCACGCGCATCCGGAAGTGCTGAAGCGCATGAAGCGTCCGGCGAACGCCGAGAAGGTGCTCGAGCGTGTACAGAAGTGGCGCGAGATCTGCCCGGACCTGACGATCCGCAGCACGTTCATCGCGGGTTTCCCCGGCGAGACGGAAGCGCAGTTCGAAACGCTGCTCGACTTCATCCGCGAGGCGGAACTCGATCGCGTCGGCTGCTTCGCGTATTCGCCGGTCGAAGGCGCCACCGCGAACGAACTCGACGGCGCGCTGCCGGATGAAGTCCGAGAAGAGCGCCGCGCGCGCTTCATGGAAGTCGCCGAGGAGGTGTCGGCGAACCGCATCCAGCGCAAGGTCGGCAAGACCCTCAAGGTGCTGATCGACGAAGTCAGCGAAGAAGGCGGGATCGGCCGCACGGCGGCCGATGCGCCGGAGATCGACGGGGTCGTCTACGTCGAGCCGGCAGCGAAGGCATCGAAGCGCTACAAGGTCGGCGATTTCGTGTCCGTGAAGATCACGGGCGCCGATGGCCACGATCTGTGGGGCGAGGTGTAAGCGATGGCCGCCGCGTTTCCGGAGATCCTCGCGCTCGGCGAGGCGATGGTGGAATTCAACCAGTCGCAGCCGGGCCGGCCTGAATTCCTGCAGGGCTTCGGCGGCGACACGTCGAACTTCTGCATCGCCGCGGCGCGGCAGGGCGCGTCGACGGGCTTCGTGTCGGCGATCGGCGACGATCCGTTCGGCCGGCTGCTGTCCGACATGTGGCGCGCGGAGCACGTCGACACGACGTACGTGCGGGTCGACCGTGCGGCGCCGACCGGCGTGTATTTCGTCACGCATGGCGCCGACGGTCACCAGTTCGACTACCTGCGTGCAGGCTCGGCGGCGAGCCGTTATGCAACGGGCGACCTGCCGCTCGACGCGCTGGCCGCCGCGAAGACCGTGCACCTGTCGGGCATCAGCCTAGCGATCAGCACGACCGCGTGCGACGCCGCGTTCGCGGGGATCGACCATGCGCGCCGCAACGGCGCGAAGGTCAGCTTCGACACGAACCTGCGGCTGAAGCTGTGGCCGCTGCCGCGTGCTCGCGCGGTGATGCGCGAGGCGCTGCGCCAGACGGACATCTGCCTGCCGAGCTGGGACGACGTAACGGCACTCACGGGCGCGAACGATCGCGACGCGATCGTCGATGCGATGCTCGAACACGGGCCGCAGGTCGTCGCGCTGAAGCTTGGCAAGGAAGGCGCCTACGTGGCGACGCCGAACGAGCGGCGCGTCGTGCCGGGCTTCGCGGTCGAAGCCGTCGACGCGACCGGCGCGGGCGACTGCTTCGGCGGTGCGTTCGTCGCGCGGATCGTCGCGGGCGACGACCCGTTCGCGGCGGCGCGTTATGCAAACGCCGCGGCGGCGCTGTCGACGACCGGCTACGGCGCGGTCGCGCCGATTCCGCAGCGCGAGGCGGTGGAGCGCCTGATGCAACGCTGATGCGGGATGTGCACGCCGGCCACGGCATCGCACGGACGATTCATGCGATCAGCAGGATGAGGCGGCGACATGCAACGTGAAGCGGTGATGGTGGGCGGCACGACGGGCGCGCTGATCACCGTCAAGGCGCTGTACGAGTTGCGGTGCGTCGGCGGCCGATATGCGCTCGTGACGATGTGCATCGGCGGCGGGCAGCGCATCGCCGCGATTTTCGAGCGAATCTGAAGCAAGGAGCAACACAAGGTGGGTCGATATTCGCAATGGCAACGGGCGCTCGTCGTCGCGGGCGCGCTGGCGGCGGGCATGGCGATGCCGGGCGTCGTCGCGGCGCAGGCCGCCGCGGCGGGCACGCAGCAGGATGAACCGGCACTGGCGCGGCCGCTGAAGCCGAATCCCGAGTTCGCCCGCCTGCCGCGCTACGAAGGCACGCTCGGCGACCGGCCGATCGTCGTGCATCTCGGCCCGAAGACGGACGAGGAAGGCGTGCACGGCGAATACCAGTTCGCCGATACGGGCGAGGTTGTGCTGCTCGCGGGCGATCGCGACGGCGACACGCTCGAAATCGAGGAATCGAACGACGGCACGAACATCACCGGCGTGTGGATCGGCCGCTTCGACGCGACGGGCGACCTGAAGGCCGACCGGATGAATTCGGACGAGTCGGATCCGCAGCCCGTCGTGCTGCATCTCGCGCCGGGCAAGCGCGCGGCGCTGCAGGTGCGCGACGGCCGCGTGCAGGAAATCGAGACGGTGGGCGGCGTCGTCAATCTGCGCACCGACGACTGAACCCGCGCTGGCTCGGTGCGCGCGGCGCGCATTGTACCGGGCCAATTGCGCCGATTTTGGCTAATCTAGCTGCATATTCCGCAACTGAACGGCCTCGTGCCCGGCTTCCCGTCATGACTGCATCCACTCCCAAGCGCGCACTGCAAACCCGCATCGTTCAACCCGACGACGTGATCCCGGAAGGCTTCCGTTCATTCGTGCCGCTGGTCGCGCGCGCGTCGACGGTCGTGTTCCCCGATCTCGCGACGATGCGTGCGCTCGTCTGGCACAACGACAACCAGTGGCGCTACGGCCTGCATGCGACGCCGACGTCGCTTGCGCTCGCGCAGCGGCTCGCCGAGATCGAGGGCGGCACGCATGCGCTGCTGCAGCCGTCGGGTCTCGCGGCGATCATGAACGTCTACTTCGGGATCGTGAAAGCCGGCGACGACGTGCTGATTCCGCACAACGTGTACGGGCCGAACGCCGATTTCGGCAACTGGCTCGCGAAGGATTTCGGCATTACCGCGCGCTTCTACGATCCGCTGATCGGCGCCGGCATCGCCGACCTGATCCAGCCGAACACGCGGCTGATCTGGATCGAGGCGCCCGGCTCGGTGACGATGGAAGTGCCGGACGTGCAGGCGATCACGGCGGCCGCGAAGGCGCGCGGCGTCGTTACCGCGATCGACAACACCTTTTCGGCCGGGCTCGCGTTCAAGCCGTTCGAACACGGCGTCGACATCTCGGTGCAGGCGCTGACCAAGTACCAGTCGGGCGGCAGCGACGTGCTGATGGGGGCGACGATCACCGCGAACGCGGAGCTGCACGCGAAGCTGAAGCTCGCGCGGATGCGCTGCGGCGTCGGTGTGTCGGTCGACGATTGCTCGCTCGTGCTGCGCAGCCTGCCGAGCATGCAGGTGCGTTTCGACGCGCACAGCAAGAGCGCGCTCGCGCTTGCGCAATGGCTGAAGGCGCGGCCGGAGATCGCGGCGGTGCTGCACCCGCAAATTGCCGATTGCCCGGGGCACGCGTCGTTCATGCGCGATTTCACAGGCGCGGGCGGGTTGTTCTCGGTGGTGTTCGACGAGCGCTACAGCGCGGAGCAGGTCGACCGCTTCGTCGAGTCGCTCGAGCTGTTCGCGATCGGCTGGAGCTGGGGCGGTGCGTGCAGTCTCGCGATGCCTTACGACGTCGCGTCGATGCGTCCGGACTGGCCGCATCGCGGCACGCTGGTGCGTTTCTATGTCGGCCTGGAAGACGAAGGCGACCTGCGCGCGGATATCGAGCGCGCGATGCAGGCCGCGCTCGGCTGATCGCCAGCCGATAACGTTCGGCAGAAAAACAAAACGCCGGCGCGATGTTGCATCGCGCCGGCGTTTTTCATTTGGCGTGTGACAGGATCAGAACAGCCGCAGCAGCCCGTCGAGGCCGATGTGGTCGAACGCGACCGTCGCCGCGTCGCGCACGACTGGCTTCGCGTGGTACGCGACCGACAGCCCGGCTTCGGCCATCATCTTCAGGTCGTTCGACCCGTCGCCCATCGCGATCGCACGGCGCGGCTCGAGGCCGAGCGACGCGCATGTCTCGCGCAGCAGGCGTGCCTTCACGTCGGCGTTGACGATCTCGCCGAGCACCTTGCCGGTCAGCTTGCCGTCGACGATCTCGAGCGTGTTCGCATGCGCGTAGTCGAGGCCGAGGCGGGCCTTCAGCCGTTCGGTGAAGAACGTGAAGCCGCCCGACACGAGCAGCGTCTTCATGCCGGCGGCCTTCACGCCGGCGAGCATCTTCTCGGCGCCCGGCGACAGTTGCAGACGTTCCTCGTACACGCGTTCGAGCGCGTGCGCGTCGAGCCCGGCCAGCAGTGCGACGCGGCGCGTCAGGCTTTCGTTGAAGTCTCGGATCTCGCCGCGCATCGACGCTTCGGTGATTTCGGCGACCTGCGTTTTCAGCCCGCAGAAATCGGCGATCTCGTCGATGCACTCGATCGTGATCAGCGTCGAATCCATGTCCATCACGGCGAGCCCGAAATCGCCAAGCGAGAGGCCGGCCTCGACGAACGCGAAGTCGAGCGCGTGCGTGCCGCAGTAAGCATCGATGTCGAGGCGCTGCGCCGGGTTCGCGTTGTCGATCCGCAGCGCGTGATCGTCGGTCTGCACGATGCGGGTGCCTCGGGACAGCGCGAGCAGCGGTTTGTGATGGGCGTCCGACAGCGGCGCAAGACTCTGGATGACGAGGTTGTGGGTCATGACGGGATGGTTGGAAAGCGAATGAAATGCGTCTGCGGCTCACGGGCAGCCGCCTGCCGATGCGGGCCCCGTCCGGTGTCGGGCCCGTGTGGGCGAACGCGCCATTGTAGCCGGTTGGCCGCATGCGGCGGTCGGTGGCGGAGCGAAACCGTGCGCGGCGCCGCGGTCATTGCCCGTCCGCGCGATCCCAGTACGGCGGATCGCCGAAATGCTCGGCCAGGAACGCGATGAAGGCGAGTGTCTTCAGCGGCACATGCGCGCGGCTCGGGTAGACGGCCCAGATCGCGATGTCTTCCGCGAACGGATAGTCGTCGAGCACGGTGACGAGCGCGCCGCTCGCGAGCAGCGGGCCGACGTCCCAGGTGGACTTGATCGCGATCCCGAAGCCGTCGACGAGCGCTTCGCGGATCGCCTCGCCATTGCTCGCGACGAGCCGGCCGCCGACCCGCACCGTGAGCGGGCCTTGCGGCGTGGCGAACGACCAGTCGCGCTGGTCGCCAAGGATCACGCATTCGTGCTGCGCAAGGTCGGCGGGATGGCGCGGCGTGCCGTGTTCGGCGAGATACGCGGGCGAGCAGCACAGCACGCGGCGATTCGCGGCAAGCTTGCGCGCGACGAGCGTCGAATCCTTCAGTGCGCCGAGGCGGATCGCGACGTCGTAGCCGTCGTCGACGAGGTCGACGATCTCGTCCGACAGCCGCAGGTCGAGCGACACGGACGGATAGCGGCGCAGGAACGCGGGAATCACCGGCGCGACATGCTGGCGGCCGAACGACGACGACATCGACACCTTCAGCCGCCCGTACGGCTCGGTGCGGCCGTGGCCGACCGACGCGCGGGCGGCGTCGGCGGCCGACAGCAGCGTGTCGGCGTGCGCCATGAAGACGTCGCCGTCCTGCGTCAGGCTGATGCGACGCGTGGTGCGGTGCAGCAGCCGCGCGCCGAGCTGGCGCTCGAGCTGCGCGATGCGCGCGCTCGCGACCGCGGCCGACACGCCGAACTCGCGTCCGGCCGCGGTGACGTTCGCGAGTCGCGCCGCGCGCACGAACAGCGCGACGTCGAGCAGGTCGATCGGCTTGTCGGGGGCCGGAATCGGATCGGAGGCCATTATTCTGAAATTCCTGAAAATGTTTCAGGAAATATAGCGGTTTTATCGAATGATCGGGTTGCCTACGATGGCGTTCATGGGGCTGCGCCGCGGCCCGGAGAATTTCCTGAAGGAGTTTCGTGATGAAAGCCGTTGGACTGACCCGTTATCTGCCGATCGACGACCCGCAAGCCCTGCTCGACGTGGAGCTGCCGCAGCCCGTGCCTGGCCCGCGCGATCTGCTCGTGAAGGTCGAGGCGATTTCCGTGAACCCGGTGGACACCAAGGTGCGTGCGCCGAAGCCGCAGGTCGAGGACAAGCCGCGCGTGCTCGGCTGGGATGTCGCCGGCACGGTGATCGCGGTCGGCGCCGACGTCACGCTGTTTCGGCCCGGCGACGAAGTGTTCTACGCGGGCAGCATCACGCGGCCGGGCGCGAACAGCGAATTCCATACGGTCGACGAGCGGATCGCCGCGCTGAAGCCGCGCACGCTTGATTTCGCCGCATCCGCCGCGCTGCCGCTGACCGCGCTGACCGCGTGGGAAGCGCTGTTCGACCGGCTGCGCGTGTCGCCGCGGGGCGCGAACGCCGGCAAGTCGGTGCTGATCATCGGCGGCGCGGGTGGCGTGGGTTCGATCGCGATCCAGCTCGCGAAACAGCTCGGCAAGCTGCACGTGATCGCAACCGCGTCGCGGCCGGCGTCGGCCGAATGGGTGCGCGCGCTCGGTGCGGACGCCGTGGTCGACCATTTCGGCGACCTGCCTGCGCAGTTGCGCGAAGCCGGGCATCCGAACGTCGACTACGTGCTGATTCTCAACGACACGGATCGTCACTTTCCTGCCGCTGCGGAGGTAATCCGGCCGCAGGGCGGCATTTGCACGATCGTCGAGAACGACAAGCCGGTGCCGGTCGAACTGCTGAAGGCGAAGAGCGCCGGGTTTCACTGGGAATTCATGTTCACGCGCGCAATGTTCGAGACACCGGACATGATCGAACAGCACCGGATCCTCGGCGAAGTCGCGCGGCTCGTCGACGGCGGCACGCTGCGCACCACGCTCGGCGAGCAGCTCGGCACGATCAATGCCGCGAACGTGCGGCGCGCGCACCAGTTGCTCGAGGCCGGGCGTTCGATCGGCAAGCTCGTGCTGAGCGGCTTCTGAGCACGCATCGCGCGTAAGGTTGCGGCGCCGTGAGCGCAAGCGGGGTAACACCCGATGCGTTTGCGGCGCACTGCATGCCGCTTGGCGGTAGACTGGCAGCGCATCATGCATCGAAAACCGCGCGGCACGCGCGTGCCGCCGCATACCAAGGAGGTCAGCATGAGCCAACACAGCTTGTCAGTCGCCGCTTCGTGGTCGGTCGTGTTCGCGGCGGCGTGCGTCAGCGCGAGCGTATTCGCGGCGCCGCCGGTCAAGGGCAGCCTGAAGGGTGGCGGTACCGGCCAGCTCGAATACACCGTCAAGGTCGACTCGAAGACCTTCGGCAATACGCAGGAGACCCGCAAGATCCGTTCGGGCGAGACGGACGACTTCAACTGGAAGTCGGTGCCGCCGAGCGGCGCGGTCGCGATGCCCGACGGTTGCCCGAACGCCGACAGCCTGCCGCGCGACGAGAACGGCGCGATGGTGCGCCAGACCCAGGTGCGGCTCGCGCCGTCGATCGATGCGAAGGGGATCGCCAACGTGCAGATGAGCTTCCAGGCAGCCGCGCCGAAGGGCACGCGCAGCGTGACGGCCGGCGGCAAGTCGCTGCAGTGCCCGGACGTCGTGTCGGTGAGCCAGGTGAAGTGGGTGTCGATTCCGACCAACGGCGGGTCGAAGGTCGTCACGATGAGCGACGGCACGAAAGTGACCGTGTCGATCAAGCGCTGAGCGGCGAGCGCGGGCCGGCGCCGGAGCCGGTGTGCGCGCAACGGATTCGACCTGCGGGCCGGCCCGGCGACATGTGGCTGTTTCGTGTCGCCGTCACGGTGCTTCCCGTTACCTGCCGCGCGGTACCGTGTTGCTGCAACGGCAGGGTAGTCGTTTGACGTCCGACCGCGTCGCGTGGCGACCTGCGTGACGTCATGCGCATGGCGCGCTATGCTCGCCCGCATCATCTCCTTCCTGTCACGACATCCCGATGAAATGCCGAATGCGCGCGTTGCCGTGTGCCTTTGCGCTCGTCGCCGCGCACGCGCATGCGGCCGACGATTGCAGTTTCGTGAAGAAGGTCGAGCTGCCGGCGCGGCAGCAGGTGGCGGTCGTGTCGAGCGGCGCGCTCGAACCGTGCTCGACCGGCAGCTACGCGGTGCACGTGTATTCGACCGCGCATGCCGCACCCGGCTTCGATACCGACGATTACGTAACGGGCGCGCTGCATGCGCGTGACGGTACGGTCACCGATGCATTCACGGCCGACCTCGGCGCACGTGCGCCGCAGGCGCTCGTCGTGACGATGCGCTCGGCCGGCAGCGGCGGCTATGTCGGCGCGCAGGCCTATGTGACGACGCCGCGCACGGTGAGGCTCGTCGCGTCGGTCGACGGGCTCGCGCCGGACGCGGACATCGCGGCCGCGTTGCGGCAGGCAATCGGCAAGCGCCGCAGCGCGCGCTGACCGGCGAACCGCGCGAACGCGTCGCGCGATGGCGCCACGTGTCAGTGCGCGCGTTCTTCGAGCCGCGCCGCGAGAAAGCGGTGATCGGCCGAGAACAGCCGGCGATAGGTTATCAGCACCGCGCCGACCGTGCCGAGCGCCGAGGCCGCGGCGATCAGAAACATGATCACGATCTGGTAGCGCACGGCCTGCAGCGGCGACTGGCCGGCCAGCACCTGGCCCGTCATCATCCCCGGCAGGCTCACGACGCCAACGACGGCCATCTGGTTCAGCGTCGGCAGCATACCGGCGCGCACGGCCTGGCGCGCAGCGTCCTGCGCGGCCTCCCAGCGCGTCGCGCCGAGCGCGAGTGCGGTTTCGACGCGATCGCGGCGCGCCGTGAGTTCTTCCATCATTCGCTCGACGCCGAGCGACACGCCCGTGAGCGTATTGCCGAGAATCATCCCGAGGATCGGAATCGCGTATTGCGGTGCGTACCACGGATGGATGCGAATCACGACGAACAGGCCGACCGCCGCGACGAACCAGCTGCTGAACCAGATCGACGCGATGCTGTCGATGTGCTGGCCGCGATACGTGCGCTTGCCGCGCCCCGCGCCGGCGAACCCGGCGATCAGCGTCATCAGCGCGGTGAGCGGCAGCACGACGGTCCAGTGAGGATGACCGAACACCCAGCCGAGCACGTAGCCGATCGCGAGCAACTGCACGACGGTGCGCACGGCCGCGAGCGCGAGCTTGCGGCCGAGGCCGAGCGACAGGGCCATCGAGATCGCGCCGTTGACCGCGACGAGCGCGGCGGCGATGCCGACGTCGACGAGGCTCAGGTCCTGCAGTGCGGGGCTCATTGCGTGGCCTCCGTCGGGTTGGCGACATGCATCACGCCGGCCTGCATCACGAGCCGCCTCGTGCCGATCCGCGCGGCCTGGGCCGGATCGTGCGAGATCCACATGTACGCGCGGGCGGCGGGCGCCGCGTCGAACCATGCGCCGACGAGCGCCTCGATCGCGCGCGCCGACTCGGGGTCGAGCGCGGACGTCGGTTCGTCGAGCAGCAGCACGTCGGGATCGAGCTGCAGCACGCGCAGCAGCGCGGCGATCTGCGCTTCGCCCCCCGACAGGTCGCTCGCGCGCTTGTCGAGAAAGTCGGGGCCGCGGCCGGCCTGCGCGGCGAGCGCTTCGGCCCGCGCGCGATCGAACGCAACGTCGCGATAGATCGCGAGCGAATACGGATAGCGCAACTGCGATTCGACGGTGCCGTCCATCTGCGCGGGACGCTGGCGTACATAGGCGACGCTGCGACGGTAACGCGGGATCGCAGTGCGCCGGATCGGTTTGCCGCGCCAC
This sequence comes from Burkholderia sp. BCC0405, assembly GCF_902833075.1. Lineage (NCBI taxonomy): Bacteria > Pseudomonadati > Pseudomonadota > Betaproteobacteria > Burkholderiales > Burkholderiaceae > Burkholderia > Burkholderia sp. BCC0405. The sequence continues at coordinate 160,445 of NZ_CADFEO010000018.1, read as the reverse complement.
AGGATGTGGCCGCCGTCGAGCGGATCGAGCAGCGCGAGCGCGCGCAGCAGCACGCTCTTGCCCGATCCGGACGGCCCGGTGATAGCAATGCGCGATCCCGCTGCAAGGCTGAAATCGGTTGGGGCGAGCAGGGTCTTGCCGCTGCTGGCATCGCGTCGCGTGATGCGCTCTGCATCGATGAGGCCGGTGGGGGCTGTCATGTCACAAATGAAAAAAAGCGTTAATGGCGCCGAAACGTCACCATGGCGTGCGTCATAATACCGATTGAAAAGCCGCGGGTGTCGTGCGCCGTTCGTCCACGCAAGCGGCCCGGCATGGCGCGGCATCATGTCAGAACAACTACGGAACCGCCATGACGCTAGCCCGAGCCATCGGCAAATCGGCTGCATGGATCGTCGGTATCGTCGCGGTGCTCATCGCGGCGGCCGGCGTCTTTCTCTTCGTCTTCGACTGGAACCGCGCGAAGCCGTGGGTCAACGAACAGGTCACAGCCGCACTCGGCCGCCCATTCGCGATCAACGGCGACCTGAAGATCGGCTGGCGCCGCCCCGACGGCGAAACCGGCTGGCGCGCGTGGGTGCCCTGGCCGAGCTTTACGGCTACCCAGCTCGAGATCGGCAACCCCGACTGGGCGAAGACGCCCAAGTTCGTCACGCTCGACGCCGCACACTTCGATCTCGCAATCCTGCCGCTGCTCGCGCATGAAATCGTGATCCCGTCGATCGACGTCGTGAATCCGGCCGTCGACCTCGAGCGGCTTGCCGACGGCCGCAACACGTGGACCTTCCAGTTCAAGCAATCGTCGCAGCCGTCGCCGTGGAAAGTACGGCTCGACAGCTTCGGCTTCGCGAAGGGCACCGTCACGTATCGCGACGCGATCACGAAAGCCGACCTGACCGTCGCGATCGATACGCTCGGGCAGCCGATTCCGCTCGGCGACGTGCTCAAGGAACAGGAGCAGACATCGCGCGCGGCATCGGCGCAGCGTGTCGGCAAGCACGGCGCCGCGCAATTGAGCGCGAAGGCCAATGCGGAGGCCGCGTCGAGCGCTTCCGCCGCGCAGGCTGCGAGTGCGGCGTCGGCAACAGGGGCTTCGGCCGCGTCTGCCGTGGCGACGGCTTCGTCTTCTTCGTCCACCTCTTCGGCATCGGCTGCTGCCGCCACATCCGGTGCAAGCGGCTTCGCGGCGCCCGCGAAGCCGTCCGGCCCGACCTATGCGTTCGGGCTGAAGGTCGACGGCCGCTACAAGAACGTGCCGATTAGCGGTACCGGCAAGCTGGGCGGCGTGCTCGCGATCCAGGACGCGTCGCGGCCGTTCCCGCTGCAGGCCGACGTGAAAGCCGGCGACACGCGACTCGCGATCGTCGGCACGCTGACCGACCCGATGCATCTCGCGGCCATCGACCTGCGGCTGTGGCTGCAGGGCACGTCGATGTCGCATCTCTATCAGCTCAGCGGCATCACGTTGCCCGATACGCCGCCTTACGCGACCGAAGGTCGGCTGATCGGTAACTTCAAGCGGAAAGCCAGCACGTTTCGCTACGAGAATTTCAACGGCCGCGTCGGCGGCAGCGATCTCGGCGGCACACTGGTCTACGAACAGCGCGAACCGCGCCCGAAGCTGTCGGGCGAGCTCGTGTCGAACCTGCTGCAGTTCTCCGATCTCGCTCCGGTGATCGGCGCGGATACGGCCGCGAGCAAGGCCAGGCGCGGCGACACGACGAAACAGCCGTCGAGCCGCGTGCTGCCGGTCGAAACCTTCCGCACCGACCGCTGGCGCGTACTCGACGCGGACGTCAAGTTCACGGGCCGCAAGCTGGTCAAGAGTTCGGACCTGCCGATCACCAACCTGTACACCCACATCGTGATGACGGACGGGGTGCTGTCGCTCGAGCCGCTGCAGTTCGGCGTCGCGGGCGGCACGCTCGCAACGACCGCGCATCTCGACGGCAGCGGTGCGCCGCTGAAGGGCCGCTTCACGGTGGCCGCGCGGCATCTGAAGCTCAAGCAACTGTTCCCGGCGCAGAAGGTCATGCAGTCGGCGCTCGGCGAGATCAACGGCGATGCGTCGCTGTCGGCGACCGGCAACTCGCCGGCCGCGCTGGCGGCGACGTCGACCGGCGAGGTGAAGGCGCTCGTGACGGACGGCCGTATCAGCCGCCTGCTGATGGAAGCGGCGGGGCTGAACGTTGCGAACGTCGTCTACGAGAAGCTGTTCGGCAACAACGACGTGAAGATCAACTGCGCAGCGATCGACTTCGTCGCGACCAACGGCATCCTCGACCCGAAGGTGTTCGCGCTCGATACGGACGACGCGCTGATCAACGTCGACGGCCCGATCAGCCTGCGCGACGAAACGCTGAACCTGAAGATCCACCCGCACACGAAGGGGTTCCGGATCTTCTCGCTGCGCTCGCCGCTGTACGCGAAGGGTACGTTCAAGAACCCGGACGTCGGCGTCGATGCCGGCGCGCTCGCGTTGCGTGCCGGCGCGATGATCGGCCTCGGGCTGATCAACCCGTTCGCGGCCCTGATTCCGCTGATCGCGCCGAGCAACAACAGGGATGTGCCTTGCTCGGAACTGTTCGGTCAGATGAATGCGAAGGCGGCGCAGCGGGCGGCGGCGAAGGCCGGCAAGTGACGGGCGTCAGCGGCCCGCGCGCACCCGGAGCAGCACGGCATCGACTTCCCGGCCGTCGATCCGTACCGGGGCCGCAGTGCCGAGCGGCAGGCGATCGCCGTCGAGCCTGACGGCGCGCTGCCGGACGTGGCCGATCCAGTTCGGGAACAGGCTGACGTCCATTTCGTGGGGCAGCGTGCCGTCGTCGGCGACGTGAAAGGGGCCGGAATAGGCGATGGAGCCGCCGTCCGCCGCCGCGCGTGCGTCGGCAGTGCCGCCCTGCAGGTCGCCGTCCGCGTAGGGCGGCCTGCAGGCGGCCATCAGCTGGGCAGACATGTAGCCGTCAGGCGTATAGAGGATCCAGCCGCGCACGTCGCGGCCGAGCGGGTAGGTGACCGCGCTACCGCCGCGCGGGCGGATCTCGTCGGACACGAGGCGCCACGCGCCGACGCGTCGTTCGCGAATCTGGCCGGCAAGCATCCGGGATTCCGGCAAGGCGGCGGTGGGGCGCGAGCCGCCGTGTTGGCGGGCTGCCGGGCGCCGGGCCAGGGGGCTGAAATGCGCCGCCGGAACGGCGTGGTCGGCAGTTTCTCCGACACCTGCTAAAATACGCGGTTTTCCGTCGATTTATCCTTTCGGGACCTGCCGTGCTTTCTACTGCCAACATCACGATGCAATTCGGGCCGAAGCCCTTGTTCGAGAACATCTCGGTCAAATTCGGCGAGGGCAACCGCTACGGTCTGATCGGCGCGAACGGCTGCGGCAAGTCGACCTTCATGAAGATCCTCGGCGGCGACCTCGAGCCGAGCGCCGGCAACGTCGCGCTGGAGCCGAACGTCCGCCTGGGCAAGCTGCGCCAGGACCAGTTCGCGTACGAAGACGTGCGCGTGCTCGACGTCGTGATGATGGGCCACACCGAGATGTGGGCCGCCATGACCGAGCGCGACGCGATCTACGCGAACCCGGAAGCCACCGACGACGACTACATGCATGCGGCCGAGCTCGAAGGCAAGTTCGCCGAATACGGCGGCTACGACGCCGAGGCGCGCGCGGGCGCGCTGCTGCTCGGCATCGGCATCGAGGAGAAATTCCACAACGGCACGATGGCCGACGTCGCGCCGGGCTGGAAGCTGCGGGTGCTGCTCGCACAGGCGCTGTTCTCGAAGCCGGACGTGCTGCTGCTCGACGAACCGACCAACAACCTCGACATCAACTCGATCCGTTGGCTCGAGCACACGCTCAACGAGTACAACTCGACGATGATCATCATCTCGCACGATCGTCACTTCCTGAACTCGGTGTGCACGCACATGGCCGACATGGACTTCGGCACGCTGAAGGTCTGGCCGGGCAACTACGACGACTACATGCTCGCATCGGCACAGGCGCGCGAGCGCCAGGCCGCGGCGAACGCGCGTGCGAAGGAGCGCGTGGCCGAACTGCAGGACTTCGTGCGCCGCTTCTCGGCGAACAAGTCGAAGGCCCGCCAGGCGACGAGCCGCGCGAAACAGATCGACAAGATCAAGATCGAGGAATTCAAGCCGTCGTCGCGCCAGAACCCGTTCATCCGTTTCGAGTTCGAGAAGAAGCTGCACAACGTCGCGGTGGTGGCTGAAGAGATCACGAAGAAGTACGAGCGCACGATCTTCCAGAACTTCAACCTGTCGGTTCAGCCGGGCGAGCGGATCGCGATCATCGGCGAGAACGGCGCGGGCAAGACGACGCTGCTGCGTTCGCTGCTCGGCGCGCTCGAACTCGATCACGGCACGGTGAAGTGGTCGGAGAACGCGAATGTCGGCTACATGCCGCAGGACACGTACGAAGAGTTCCCGAACGACATCACGCTGATGGACTGGATCGACCAGTACCGCAAGGACGGCGACGACGAAACGATGGTGCGCGGCACGCTGGGCCGCCTGCTGTTCTCGTCGGACGACATCAAGAAGTCGGTGAAGGTGCTGTCGGGCGGCGAGAAGGGCCGCATGATCTGGGGCAAGCTGATGCTCGGCCGCCACAACGTGCTGCTGATGGACGAGCCGACCAACCACATGGACATGGAGTCGATCGAGTCGCTGCAGATCGCGCTCGAGCAGTTCGAAGGCACGCTGATCTTCGTGTCGCACGACCGCGAATTCGTGAGCGGGCTGGCGAACCGGATCATCGAAGTGCGCACGGATGGCACGCTGTTCGACTTCGGCGGCAATTACGAGGAGTTCCTGACGAGCCAGGGGCAGGAGTAATTGTCCTGACGCTTCCGTTCATGTGTCGCGGCCAGGCAGCAGTACGAAGCCGGCGCGCATAGCAGCGCGAAGCCGCCGCAAACGCATCGGGCCCGCATCGACCGCATTGTCGATGCGGGCTTTTTCATGTCCGTGCCGGTGCAGCACGGCAGTCTCCCGCATTCTCGTTTCCTTCCCTCAATCGACTTCGGGTAAATTACGCTCCGAATACTTATCTCAATTCCGACCCGGAGCCGCCCCCTCGATGCAGGGCCATCCTCTCCCGCTCGACCTGTCCGGCCTTGCGCAAAGCCTGTATGCGCAGGGTACCGAGGAAGGCATCCTGTCGCGCCTGATGGAGCGGATCGCGCCGACCCACCGCTTCTGCGTCGATATCGGTGCAAGCGACGGCCTGCGCAACAGCAACACCGCGCGGCTGCTGCGCGAACAGGATTGGTCCGGCGTGCTGGTGGAAGGCAGCGCATACCGTTTCGGCAAGCTGGCGGCCCACTACGCGGGCGCGGACCGCGTGCGCCTGCACCACGACCGCGTTCAGCCCGACACGATCGACACGTTGCTCGCCGATGCGAACACGCCAACCGACTTCGACCTGCTGTCGATCGACATCGACGGTAACGACTACTGGGTCTGGCGCGGCCTGCAGGCATTCCGGCCGCGCATCGTCGTGATCGAATACAACCCGTACTACACACCGCCCGAGCGTTGGGTCATGTGCTTCAACCCGGACTACGAATGGGACGGTTCGACGTACTACGGCGCGAGCCTCGAATCGCTCGTCCATCTCGGCAGGCAGAAGGGCTATGAACTCGTCTGCTGCGACGACATGGGCAACAACGCGTTCTTCGTGCGGCAGGACCTGTATCCGCTGCTCGGCATTGCGAACAACGCTGCGTCGGTGCTGTTTCGCCCGGCGATGTACAAGGTGCGCTATGTCGGGCACAACACGTTCCTGAGCGGCCATCCGTATCGATACGGGCCGGCCGAGCACATCTGAATGGACCCGCTCGCCGCGACCTTCGACGAGATCCGCGAGGCCTACGCATTGGGCCCAAGCGGGCAGCCGCGCCAGGTCGGCGAACGCGTGTGGCACCTGCCGACCGATGACGGCGGCGTAGCGGTCAAGCTCTACGCGTCCGAACATCATGCGCGTGCGGCCAAGGAAGCGGCCGTCCTTGCGCACTTCGAGACACACGGCGATGCCCGTTTCCATGTGCAGGCGCTGAAACGCACGGCAGCCGGCGCACCGCTCTGGACGGGGTCAACTGCCCACGCGATGCTGACGCGTTGGGAGGCCGGGCAGTTCAGAACCTACGACACGTTTTCACCGGCCGAATGGGATGCGCTCGGCGAGAGTCTGGCGGCGTTGCATCTGAGCCTCGAGCAACTTCATCTGCCGCAGATCGACACGATCCGCGCACGGCTGACCGCGATCGACGCGGACGCGGTGCGCGGCAGCCTGCTCGACGCGCTGGATCGCGGCCGCTCGAACGACGGCGCGGAGAACCTGCGCCGCTACGTCGATCTCGCGCTGCGCATGCTCGAGCGCTACTATCCGGGCAGCATCGACGCGTTTCCCGCCGGCGATCCGCAATGCCCGATCCACAACGACTACAACCAGTTCAACTATCTGTTCACGGGCACGCTGCCGCCGCTCATTCTCGACTGGGAAGCGTCGATCGGCGCACCGCGCGAATATGAGCTGGTGCGTTGCCTGAACCATCTGCCGCTGGAGGCGCCGCATCTGGCGGAGGCGTTCGTGCGGGCATACCGGCGGACCCGGCCGGTGGATCCCGCGCGTATCGCATGGGCGGTCGATGCCGCGTGTCTGCAGCACGCGCTCAAGCTCTGGATCGTGCAAGGCTGGCTCGACGATCCGTCGCGCTTTGCATCGCATCTGAACGGCGCGGTGACGATGGCGTCCGCGATGGTGGAGGCGCGCGATCGTCTCGTCGATTTCTTTTCCCGTTGCATCGAAGCAGGACGCTGAAGTGAATGCGAATCTGAACAGGGTGTCGAATCCGACGCCGCCGGCCGAGCGGCAGCATGTGTTTCCGCCGCCGCTGGATCGCGATTACCGCGTCGAAGACGGGCGCGTGCTGACGCGCTCGCTCGAAGCGCATGTCGTCGATCACTGCAACCTGACCTGTGCGGAATGCTGCTCGCTGTCGCCGTTGCTGCCCGAGTGGTACGCGAGCCCCGAATCGCTCGAGGCCGATCTGCGCAAGGCGGCGAAGGTGCTGCGCCCGCGCATGTTCAAGCTGGTCGGCGGCGAGCCGCTGCTGCATCCGGCGCTCGTCGAACTTGTCCAGCGGGTGCGCGCCACCGGCATCGCGCCCGTGATCTCCGTCACGACGAACGGCCTGAAGCTCGGCGAGATGACGGACGCGTTCTGGCAGGCAGTGGATGCGCTGACGATCTCGCGCTATCCGAAGCCGGTGCTGTCGCCCGACCTGGTCGCGCACATCGAGCGCCAGGCGGCGCGCTTCGACGTGCGTCTGAACTGGAAGGTGCAGGACGTGTTCACGACGATGAACCGCGCGGAGCCCGGTACCGATCGCGACGCCGCGCAGCGCCTTTATCACGATTGCTGGATACGCGAGCGCTGCCATATGATTCGCGACGGCATGTTCTACACATGCACGCGTCCGGCGCATTTCCATACGCTCTACAAGGGCGAGAAGGATTTTCAAGCCGACGGCCTGCCGCTGCGCGACGACGCGGGCATGCTCGACGCGATGCTCGCCTATCTGCAACGCGAGGCGCCGCTCGAAGCGTGCCTGCATTGCCAGGGCGGCAGCGCGCCGGTGGCGCCGCATCGCATCCTCAAACGCATTGAAGTGGACGCCTTGAAGGCTCGTTATCCATGATCGTCGGCACGCGCGACCTGTTCGGCTTCGACCGGCTTCACTACCATCCACGCAGCGGTGCGACGGCGTCCGGCATCCAGGCCGTCCTGCGCGCAGCGGGGCAACCGGCCGGCGAGCCGGACGCGGCGGCCATCGCGGGCTACCTGAGCGGCGAGCGGCCGATCGACCGCACCGTGCTGCGCGACGTGCGCGCGGTGCCGCCCGGCCATGCGCTGATCCGTTCGCCGCAAGGGCTGACCGTGCAGCCGGCGCCTGAGCGGCCGCGGCACGCCGATCTGGAAACCGTGCTGCGCGCATCGCTGCAGCGTGCGCTCGACAGCGGCAAGCGTGCCGCGCTGGCGTTGAGCGGCGGGCTCGATTCGGCGCTGCTGCTCGCGTTGCTGCGCGAACTCGGTGCGCAGCGGCACGTGACGTCCTACGTGCTCGTGACCGACATGCCGGACTATTGCGAGCGCGATGCCGCACTCGAACTGGCCGAGCAGATGCAGGCGAACGTGAAGATCGTGCGCGCGAACGAGGCCGATTTCGTCGCGGCGCTGCCCAGAACGACGCATGCGGTCGAGGAGCCGATGTTCAACCTGCATCCGGTCGCGAAGCTGCTGCTCGCCGAGGCGATGGCCGCGGACGGCGTCGAGGTGGCCATTACCGGCGACGGCGCGGACCAGGTGCTGCGTCGCGACCGGTCGGCCAACTATCTGCCGCTGTGCCATGCGCTGTTCGACGCGGCGTCGGTCGAGCTGCATCCGCCGTTCGTCGACGATGCCGTCGTCGCGCATCTGATAAGCATCGCGCCCGATCCGGACAAGCAATGCCTGCGCGATCTCGGCGCGCGCCTGAACTTGCCGGACCGGCTCGTGCATGGCCCCAAGCGTGGGCGGCTCGCCCCGGCGATGGACCTCGCGGCGCTGCTCGATCGCGACCGCACGCACGCGCTGGCCGACAAACTGGGTCTGGCCGCACCTGCGCTGCAGACGGACAACGAACGCGTGCTGTGGACGACGCTGTCGCTGATCCTCGATCATTTCGACCACCTCGATGCCGTGCATCGCCCAACCTGAGTCGTTCATGAAACGCATCCTGTTCTGCGTGGTGCCCGAGAAAGGGCACGTCAATCCGTGCATCGGCCCGGCCCAGCATCTGCGCGCCGCCGGTTGCGACGTCGCGTTCTACGCGCCGGCCGATATCAGCGCCCAGCTCGACGGCGCGGGCGGCTTCGCGTTCGTCGGGCCGCGCGAGACGCCCGAGCGTCACGACCTGTCGCGCGGCGCGAGCTTTGCCGCGAACATTCGCGACGCGGGCTGGCTGCGGCACTGGATCCGCACGCTGCTGATCGATCTTGCACCCGCGCAGGTGGACGGCATTCGCGCGGTGCTGCGCGACTGGCAGCCCGACGTGGTCGTGATCGATCCGCTGCTCTATGCGGCGGCGATTGCCGCGGAGCTGGAAGGGCTGCCGTGGGTTTCGATGTCGAATTCGCTGAATCCGGTGCTCCCGGACGATCTCGATTCGGAGCTGCTGCGCACGGTGCGATGGCTCGCGCCGGAACGCACGCGGCTGTTCGCGCGCTACGGGCTCGACGCGTGTTTTCGCGGTTGCGACATCCTGTCGCCGCACCTGACGCTCGCATTCACGACCGACGCGCTGGTCGGTGCGCCGCCGCCCGGCGTCGAGCTGGTCGGCCCGGCAATGCCGTCCGGCCCGCGCGGCGACGAGACGCCGTTTCCGTGGGAGCGCCTCGATGCCGATCGTCCGCTCGTCTACATGTCGCTCGGCAGCCAGCTTTACTACCATCCCGACGTGTTTGCGAAGGTCATCGACGCGGCGCGCGCGACGTCGGCGCAACTGGTGCTGTCGGTGGGCGAACTGGTCGATTCGGATCTGATGCCCGCCAGCGACGAGCGCGTGGTCGCGGTGCGTTACGCGCCGCAACTGGCGCTGCTGCGGCGCACGCACGCGTTCGTCAGTCATGGCGGCGCGAATTCGGTGATGGAGTCGCTTGCCTGCGGCGTGCCGATGCTGCTGTCGCCGTTCTGCAACGACCAGTTCCATTCGGCGCACTTCGTCGAGCGGGCCGGCGCGGGGTGCGTGCTGGATCTGCAGCAGGCCGGCGTGGCGGACATCGCCGATGCGCTCGAACGGCTGTTGCGGCCCGGATCGTTGCGCGAGCGGGCGGCGCGGATCCGCGCGAGCTATGCTGCGCGCGACGGTTCGGCCGAGGCGGCGCGCCTGATCAGCGCACTCGCTTCAGGAAACCGCCGGGCGACAGCGTCATGAGGACGCGGTCCTCGATGTCGTAGTCGACCTCGAACCGGGCGTCGCGGGCGAGGAATTCATGCGCGGCGGTGGCCGGGTTGTTGCCTTTGCCGTACGGCTTGCCGTCGAACATCGACGCGGGCAGGTACTCCATGATGGTGTCCATCACGATCGCATAGCTGCCGGGCGTCACGAGCGGCGCATAGCATTCGAGTTCGCGCAGCACGTGCGCATGGGTGTGCGTGAGATCGAGGATCGCCATCACGCGCGCGCCGTCGCCGATCCGTGCGCGCACCGACGCGAGCGTGTCGGGCGCGCACGATTCGCCTTCGATCAGCGTCATGCGATGGGCGAGCCGGTGCGATTGCAGGCGCTGCCTGACTTCGTCGCGCAGGCGCGGTTCGATCGCGACGACGCGGCCGCTGCCGCCCGCCAGTTCCAGCATCGACGCGGAGAACACGACGCCGCCGCCCGCCGCGATGCCGGTCTGCACGATGCAGTCGGGACGCGTGCGCCAGATCAGTTCCTGGAGCGCGAGCATGTCGCCGGGCAGATGGAAGAAGCGCTCGCCGAGCCAGCGCGTCTGGAACAGATGGTCGAATTCGGCGGCGCGCGTCAGCCATTCGATGTTGATGTCCCGCATGCGGGCCGAGGGACGCTCTGACATGGTCAATGCAACGAGTAGGAGTGACGTGAAAACGCTGGAACCGTGGCTTCACCGGTACTGGAACATCGGGCCGGCGCACCTGCAGGCGCTGGCGTCGGGCCATACTAACAAAACGTATCTCGTCGAGTGCGATGCGGGGCGCGCGGTGCTGCGCGTGTCGTGGTCCGGCAAGGCAGCCGAACAGGTGCGTCGCGAGGCGGCGATGCTCGGCCACCTCCACCACCTCGGCCACCCGCGCTCGGCGCCGAGGCTGCCCATGCTGCCGCGCCTGCGGCCGACCGTGGATATGCAATCCGGTGTGCACCTGCCCGATGGACGCTGGCTGCATCTGTTCGAGCATATCGACGGCAGCCCCGGCCTGCCGGACGATGCGGAGGCGGGCGCGATCGATGCGATGCGTGCGCTTGCGCATCTGCATGCGGCGATGGCGGCGATACCCGCGACCGAATCGGCGCCGCTGGCCTGGCTGTCGGTACGCCACGCCCGCGTAGCGGCGCGTGCCGCTCCGTCGTTGCCGGGTGACTTGAGCGGCCACTACGAGACGATGATTCGTCGGATCGGCGCACATCTCGACGCCGCTGCGCGCTGGCTGACAGGGACGGCGCACTGGCTGCACGGCGATTATCACGCGGGCAATTTGCTGTACGTCGGGCACGCGGTGAACGGTGTGCTCGATTTCGACGATGTCGGGCAGGGCGCACAGTGGCTCGAAGCGGCCTTTGCGCTGTTCGCGCTGTCGCGCGATGCGGGCCGGGACGATCGCTTCGTATTCGATGCGCAGCGCTGGGAGGCCGGCCTGCAAGCCTATGCCGCGACGCGTCCCGATGCCGCACCGGACTGGATGCACGATCGCCGCGATGCGCTGATGGCCCTGTTTTGCGCGGACCAGACGCTGATCCATCTCGAAGCCGCGCAGCGCGGCCTGTGGACGCTGGGGCCCGGCATCGGGTTTCTCGGCGGCTGGCGGCAGTTGCTGGATGGTGCGACGCCCGGGCGCTAGCCGGCTGCTGCGTCAACGCGACCGATTCAGGAACAGGCGCACCGCTTCGACCGTGTTGGGCCGCGCCTCGCCGTGCCGCGATCCGTCGTGCAGGCAGAACAGCACGTCGCGCTGCCGTGCCGCGCTGGCGTCGACATGCGCGCACATCGCGTCGAATAGCGCCTGCGGCGACGGCGCGGGTCGCTGCCAGTCGTCCAGTATCGCGGTCCAGCCCGTGTGTTCGCGCTGCAGCCGCGTCAGCACGCCGGCGCGGTTGTCCTGCGGCATCAGTCCATAAGGCAGGCGCAACGGAATCGTGTCCGGAGCCGGAACACCGGCGCGGCGATAGGCTTCGCGGATCAGCGCGTCGGTCGTCTCGATCTCGTCGATCAGCGCGTTGTCCGCCAGCACGCCGGGCTTCGCGTGCGAATGGGTGTGATTGCCGAGTGCATGGCCGTGACTCGCCATTCTCGCGGCGACGTCGAGCGCGCCTGCGAGATTCTGGCCGAGGAGGAAGAAGGTCGCCTGGCAGGATGCGGCGCGCAGGACGTCGAGCAAGGGGAGCGTCGAAGGGCCGGGGCCGTCGTCGAAACTGAGGCGAATGGACATCGCGGGTGGGTGCGCCTTTCGAGGTGTACCGGACGAACGATAGCGCAAGTCGTGGCGAGCGGCGGCGTGCGCATCCCTTGGCCTGCTAATGGAGCGGCTCGATCGCCAGCGGACAGGTGCCGATCCGGCGCAACCGCGTGCCGGTCCACTCATAGAAGAACCGGGCGGCCTTTGCGTTGCTGTCGTCGCAATCGTCGTTGAAGCAGCCCGCGACGATCAGCAGCCTGCTGTCGGGCCGGAAATCGACGCGCTCGTCGTCGTTGCCCATCACGCCCGCGATGGCCTGCACGCCGGGCATCGTGTAGGTCGCGCCCGTGTACTTGTCGACGATCGCGAAGTTCCGGCAATCCGTTCCGCAACCCCAGATCGCGACCCGGTAGTGGCCGGCAAAATTGGCCGGTTGCGTGAATTCGTCGCGAATGACGGTGCGGTAGAGGCGGGCTGCCTTGCTGGTCAGGCGTGGCGCCGTGACCGGCTTGCGCGGCGCGCTTGCCGCCGGTGCCGGATAGCGGTCGAACGAAGGCGACGGGCAAGGCCGGGCAGTTGTCACCGCAGCGGGGGCCGGCAAGGCAGCCGCTGCCCAGCCGGCAAGCATGGCCGAGGCGCCGGCCGTCAGCAGAAGTCGGTATGCGCGTATCACGCTGTCGTCCTTGCAGGTTCGAGGAACGGGCCGCCGTACGCACGGCGGTCGCGCGTTCGTTTGCCGATGTCGCGGCGGGCAGTGCCCGTCGGCCCGCAGCGCGATTCTATGCGGCTTTGCGCGCGCCGATGGTGCGTTTCGACAGCGTTTACGCTTCGGCTGCGGCGTTGCCGGGCGGGAGGGTGGCGAACGGGCACCGGAAGGATGTCTGCAAGCCGGAATGGCCGTCGGCGTGACGACCGGTACCCGTTCAGGCGTCGCACGCGTCCCGCGCCTCGTCCGTAATCGCCCGTTCCGCGAGCGCGATGTAATCGCCTGCCGCCGTCCGTTCGACTCGCGCATCGACGCGATACGCGCGCCGCAAGTGCGGTGGCGTCAGGACGCCGGCGGGCGTGCCGTCGGCGACGAGGCCGTCGGTGCCGAGCAGTACGAGCCGGTCGCAGAATCGCGACGCGAGATTCAGGTCGTGCAGTGCGACCAGCACGACCGCGCCGCGCCGGCGCGCCGCGTCGCCCACCGCCTCCAGTGCGAGCAGCTGCCAGCGCAGGTCGAGTGCGCTCGTCGGTTCGTCGAGCAGCAGCAGCGGCGTTTCGCGCACGAGTACCTGCGCAAGCCCGACCATCTGCCGTTGCCCGCCCGACAACCGGTCGAGCGGCGACATCGCGAGCGCCTGCAGCCGCAGCCGCTCGAACACCTGCTGGAGGCGCAGGTCGCGCGCGGCGTCGGACAGGCCGGCACAGGTCGCCCGCAATGCACTGCGTACGGCTTCGTAGACGAGCAGCGACGACGGCTGAGGCAACGTCTGCGGCAGATAGCCGACCTGCTGCGTGTGTTCCCGGCGCGAACCGCGCAGCAGATCGAAGCCGTCGAACGCCGCGTGGCCGTGCGCGGCCGCAAGCCGGGCGAGCGCACGCAGCAGGGTCGACTTGCCGACGCCGTTCGGCCCGAGCAGGCCGACCATCGTACCGGGCGCGACGGGCGCGAGCGACAACCTGTCGAGCACGACCCGTGCGCCATAACGCGCGACCAGGCCGTCGATGCACAGCGCGCGTTTATCCATCGAGCCTCCGGCGACGGCTGACGAGGATCATGAAGAGCGGCACGCCGACCAGCGCGGTGATGATCCCGATCGGCAGCGTCACGCCCGGGATCAGCGTCTTGCTGAGCACGGACGCGCCGGCCAGCATGATCGCGCCGGCGAGGGCGGCGCCGGGCAGGTAATAGCGATGCTCGTCGCCGACGAGCAGCCGCGCGACGTGCGGCCCGACGAGGCCCACGAAGCCGATCGTGCCGACGAACGACAGCGCGGTCGCCGACAGCAGGCTGATGCGCGCCAGCGCGACGAGCCGCAGCCGCTCGACCGCGATGCCCATGCTGCGCGCCTGCTCGTCGCCGGCGCGCAGCGCCGTCATCGACGCGACGTCGAAGCTTGCCCACAGCGTGCAGGCGGCGAGCACGCACGACAGCAGCGCGATCTTGCCCCACGTCGCGCGCGCGAGGCTGCCCATGCTCCAGAACACGATCTGCTGGAGCGCATTCGCGTCTGCGAGAAACTGCAGCAGCCACAGCAGCGCCTCGAAGCTGAACATCAGGCCGATGCCGAACAGCACGACGGTTTCCGTCGTCGCGCCGTGTCGCCACGCAAGCCAGACGATCAGCAGCGTCGCGAGGCTCGCGCAGCAGAACGCGCCGAGCGACAGCGCAATGTTCTCGTTCCACAGCACGACGTGCCAGCCCGAGATCACGACAAGCGATGCGCCGACGCTCGCGGCGGCCGACATGCCCAGCGTAAACGGGCTCGCGAGTGGGTTGTTCAGCACGGTCTGCATTTCCGCGCCGGCGAGGCCGAGCGATGCGCCGACCAGCACGGCCATCAGCGCGTACGGGAGGCGCACGTCCCAGAGGATCACGCGCTGCTCGAGCGGCAGCGCGTCCGGCCGGAACAGGCCGGCGACCAGATCCGCGACCGGGAACGGCGACGGGCCGGTGCCGATGTCGACGACGAGCAGGGTGCCGAGCACGCCGGCTAGCAGCAGCAGCGCGCCGACACGGCGTGCGGCCACCGCGCGGTAACGCAGCTTCAGCGATGCGGCGGGCGTGGCGGAAGCGGGTGAGGTAGCGCTCATGCGGCGGCTCCCGCGGCGGGTTCGCCGGCGATGCGCGCGGCGAGCATCGCGCTGGGCACCGCGACGCCGCCGTGATCCTCGCCGTCGATCAGGCGGAACGCGGCGTCGAGACCCGGTCGCGTGCCCACGCGCCGGACGAAATCGCGGGCGGAAGTGACTTGCTTGCGCGCCTGCTGCCGGCGCATGCGTTCGGCATCGGGATTGGGCGCGCCTTCCTCGAGGCTGCCCGCGGTAACGAGTAGCCGCAGCGCGGGCGCAAGCGGCGCCGGTAGCGCGGCGAAGCGCTCCGCATAGGGCAGCAGCGCACGATCGCCCCACCAGATCGACGGGCTCGCCGCGACATAGCGCCCGAACAGGTGCGGGCGCGTCAGCATCGCGTACAGCGTCAGCAACCCGCCGTACGAATGGCCGAAAAGCGTCTGGCGCGCCGGGTCGACGGCAACCTGCCGCGCGAGCCAGGGCTGTACGTCGTGCTCGATGAAATCGAGAAAGCGGTCCGCGGCGAGGCCGTGGCCGTCGGGCAGCGGCGCGAGCGTGTAGTCGTCCGCGCGGGCGGCCATGTCGTACGACGCATCGGTCGTGTAGCCGATGCCGATCACGACCGGCTCGGCGTCGGGTGTGCCGTCAGGCCGCGCGCGGCGGTTGCGGACGAGTTGCGCGGCAAGCGGAAAGAGCGCGTTGCCGTCGAGCACGGTCAGCACCGGATGGCGCGCGGTGCCGGAAGCCCGGGCGGGCAGCGCGACGAATAGCCGGCGGGTCCTGCCGGCGATCGTCACGTCGAACTGCCGGCTGTTCGGCACCTGAACGGCGGGAGCCGCGTCGAGCGCAGGCCAGCCCGACTCATTGGCGGCGAAGGCGGGGCCGACCCGGCTGCCGAACGGGCCCGCGAGGCCGGCGACGAGCAGCGAGCGGCGCAGCGTGGAAGAAGGCGGCAGCATGTCAGGATCCTTCCTGCACCCAGTATTCGCCATCCAGCGGAACGGGCTGGAAGCGCCGCACCATCGTGTCGAACGTGCTGCGCGGATCGAGGTCGGCGAACAGCGCGGGATGCAGCCACTTGGCCATGGCCTGTACCGCGACGACGTTGAACGGCGAGTTGTAGAAGTGATGCCAGATCGCATAGGCCCGGCGCTCGCGGACCGCGCGCAGCGGCGCGATCTGCGGCCGCTGCAGTGACCGGTCCAGCGAGCGGGCGGCGGTGTCCCGCGACACGCCGGCGCCGAGCGCGATGCGCAGTGGCGCGCTTTGCAGCGTCCGGGTCGAGCCGATACCGGTGCCGATGTAGAAATCGGGCTGGCGGCTGAGCAGGTATTCGGGGTTCAGCGTTCCGTGCTCGCCGGGCACGCGGCCCTTCGCGATGTTGTTGCCGCCCGCGGCGTCGAGCAGGCGGCCCATCATGCCCGTCATCGTGTCGCAGCAGTCGCTCGACAGGCCGACGCGGCTTTCGAGGAACACGCTCGGCGCGGCCGGTCTGGCGTTCGCGAGCCGCGTACGGACGAGATCGAACTGCGCTTGCCAGTACGCATTGAAATCCGCTGCGCGCTGTGGCGCGCCGAGAACCTGGCCGAGCAGCGCGATGCTGCGCGTGGTGTTGACGAGCGGATCGTGCCGGAAATCGACGAAGACGATCGCGACGCCGGCGGCTTCGAGCCGCGCGAGCGTCTCGCGGTCGCGCTCGCCGGGGCCGTGACCGCCGCCGAGGCCGAAGATCGCGACCTGCGGACGCAGCGCGAGCGCACGTTCGTCGCTGAAGCTGCCGGATTGCGAGCGGCCGATGCGCGGCACGTCCTTCAGGCGCGGAAAGCGCGCGAGCCATTGCGCGTAGCTGGCCGGGTCGAGCTGTTCGAAATCCCCCATCATGCCGACGAGGCGGCGGGCGGGATCGGCGTCGACGACCGCCAGTGCGGGCAGCAGGCGCCCTTCGCCGAGCAGCACGCGCTCGACGTGTGCGGGAATTCGAACCTGCCGACCGGCGAGGTCGGTCACGGTCGTGTCCGCATGCGCCGCATGCATCACGAGCCAGCCGCACAGCCATGCACCGAACATGGCCCACATTCCACTTGTCTTTCTCACGCGACTCCCGATACGATATAAATGAGAATTGTTCTCATTTGATTGTAACCGAGCAGCGAGGCATCAAGGCATGCAGGCTGTTTGATCCAACGACGAATTAGTTTGTGCGGGCGCATCGCGCACGCGACGGGGGTATCACGACATGACAGCGCAAACGTCAGCTGTTTTCCATTCCGGCGGCACTCGCCACGACGCGCACGTCGCGCACGTCGCAAGGATTCGCGAGGTGCGCCCGGGCTTGCGCATCCATGCGGACGATGCGACCGACGAATTCGATGCGGTGATGTCCGGGCAGTGCGCGCCGGGCCTGCATCTGGTCCTGCTGCTCGAGGGCGCGCTCGACGTGTCGTACGGCGACCGGCGCGTGGTGCTGGCGACCGACGCGCGCCAGGCGATCCGCGCGGCGCAGCCGCGGTCCTCGGTGCGGATGCAGTCGTTCCTGCTCAACGCGGTGCAGCCGGACACGTTCCGAAGGCGGCTCAGCAAGGGCGGCTATGCGCGGCGGCTGAGTCTCGCGATGTCGGGCGAGTGGCTGGGCCATCTGCAGGCCGCGAGCCACGGTGCGCTGCCTGCGCGGCTGGATGCGATGCTGTCCGCGCACCTGGCGATCCGTTTCTGGCACCCTACACCGCGCGCGACCGCGCTGGCCGAGCAGATCGTGCGGCCGCCCGCGTATCAGCCGATGCTGCAGGCGATCTATCTCGAAAGCCGCGTGCTCGAATTGCTCGCCGAGGCGTTCGCGCCGCTCGAGACCGAGGTCGAGGCGGTGCAGGCGCCGGATACGGCGCTGGGCTCGCGCGACTATCGCCGGATGGCGGAGCTGCGCGCGTTTCTGGCGAGCGACGCGGTGCAGGAATTGTCGCTCGAAGACATCGCACGCCACGCGGGAATGAGCGCCAACGCGATGCAGCGCCAGTTCCGCGCCGCCTATGGCACGACGGTGTTCGATTTCATCCGGGAGCACCATCTGCAGCGTGCGCGGCTGGCGCTCGAGCGCGACGCGGTAAGCGTCAAGCAGGCCGCGGCGCTTGCCGGCTATACGAGCGCGGCGAATTTCGCGACCGCCTACAAGCGCCGATTCGGCGTCACGCCGACGCTTGCGCGCCGCAGCGACCGGCGCTGACTGCGCGCCCGGCGCCGCTCAAACGAGTTCGAAGCTTACGCAAAGGTTTCGGCGCATTACATGTTCCATAATGCAAATGAGAATCAGTCACATTAATGGAACATCGAAAGCGCCACCATGTCGAGTCAAGCCGCGTATGCATTGAAGCCGGTCGTCGTTGCCGGCCTGTATCTGATGGGGGTGTCGAGCGCGTGGGCGCAGACGCCCGACCAGTCCGCCGCGTCCGCCACCGTGCAGCCGACCGTTGCCGAGTCGCCGGATCGGGTCGTGCCGAAGGAAATCGTCGTGACGGCGAGCCGTCGCGAGCAGGCCATCCGCGAAGCGCCCGCGAGCATCTCCGTGATCGGGCGCGACGACATCGAGGCGAAGCCCTATACGTCGGTTGCCGAAATCGTCGGCAATGTCGAGGGCGTGAGTGTCGTCGGCGCATCGCCAAACGACCAGGACATTTCGATTCGCGGGATGCCCGGCGAGTACACGCTGCTGCTCGTCGACGGCCGCCGGCAGAACACGCGTGAAACGATGAACCGCGGCAGCTCGGGCGTGCAGTCGAACCTGATGCCGCCGCTGTCCGCGATCGAGCGGATCGAGGTCGTGCGCGGGCCGATGTCGTCGCTGTACGGCGCCGACGCGATGGGCGGCGTGATCAACGTGATCACGCGCAAGGTGCCGAAGCGCTGGGGCGCCTCGATCACGGCCGGCAGCGTGTGGCAGCTCGAATCGGACCAGGGCGATACGCAGAGCGTCGACTTCTGGCTCGGCGGCCCGCTGAAATCCGACGTGCTGGGGCTGCAGGCGTCGGGCCGCCTCCTGCATCGCGGCGAGGACGACATCTATTATCCGAACAGCGGAACGGGCGGCGCGAACGGCCAGCGGATCGGCAGCTTCGACGTGAAGCTGGCGGCGAAGCCCGCGAGCAACCAGGATGTGAGCGTGAACGTCGGGCGCGAGCAGCTCACCTACCTGAGCACGCCGGGCAAGAGCGCGGCGCCGCTCACGCCGCGCACGGCCGCGACGGCGGTGACCGAAACCCGCCACGTGCGCGACTATTGGGGCATCACGCACGACGGCCGCTGGGGGTTCGGCAACACGACGCTGTCGCTCTACGGCGAGCGAGGCGTGCAGGACCAATGGACGCCGGCCGGCCGCGCGGCGACCCGGCCCGCGTTGACCGACACGATTCTCGAAGGCAAGGCCGAGGTGCCGTGGTGGGGCGAGCGCAACATCCTGACGGTCGGCGGCCAGCACATCTGGTCGACGCTGTCCGGCGTGGCCCGCCAGGACGCCGTGCCGCAGGGCCATGCGGCGAACTCCGACCGGATCCGGCGCAATGCGTGGGCGCTGTTCGGCGAAAACGACTACTTTTTCAACGACCGCTTCACGCTGACGACCGGCGTGCGGCTCGATCACGACGATCGCTACGGCAGCCACGTGAGCCCGCGCATCTACGGCGTCTACAAGCTCAGCCGGGCGTGGACGGTGCGCGGCGGCGTGTCGACGGGCTTCCGGCCGCCTTCGCTGCGCCAGAGCACCGGCGGCTACTGCATGACGTCGGGCGGCGCGGCCGGCGCGGTGCCCGGCACGCTATGCGGCAATCCGGACCTCAAGCCCGAGACCAGCCTGACCGAGGAACTCGGCGTGCGCTACGACCTGGGCGACACCTATGCCGGGCTGACGCTGTTCAACAACCTCTTCAAGAACAAGGTGTCGAGCTACGACACGGGCAAACCGGATCCGCGCTCGCCGGGCCGCAACCTCTACGTGTACGACAACATCGACCGGGTCAAGCTGTACGGGCTCGAGCTCGGCGCGGGCACGCGCGTGCTGCGCACGCTGAAGGTGTCGGGCGCCTATACGCTGACCCAGTCACGCCGCGAAGGCAGCGGCGAGAAGGCGTTCAACGGCAGCTCGCTCGACGGCTATCCGCTCGACAAGACGCCGAAGCACAAATTCAACGTGCAGGTCGACTGGACGCCAACGGCGAAGCTCGACCTGTATGCGACCGCGAACTACATCGGCAGCGAATACTGGGCGGCGTTCCGCAACGGCGCGCAGGGCGTGCGCGAACGGCCGTCGACGACGACCTTCGACCTCGGCGGCCGCTACCGGATCGACAAGCGCTTCTCCGTCAACTTCGCCGTGCTGAACCTGACCAACAAAATGGTGCCGATCGACGACCGCACGCGCACGACCGGCCTGAGCGGCAACTGGCTGGTCGACCAGGGGCGCCGCGTCGCGGTGAGCCTCACGGCTGAAATGTGAGGGCATGGCCGGCGCAGGGGCCGGCCCGTTCAATCTGGAGGTCAATACCATGAATGCAATATCCCGTCCTTCCGATCTATTAGTAGCCCATAACATATGGGATCTGTATCGTACCGATACGCCGCTGTTTCTCGCGACGCCGGCCCATACGCTGCTCGCGGCCGATGCGGCGCAAGCCATCCCGCACGCGGATGAGCCGCTGGCCGAACGCGTAACGACGGCGCTGCGTCGTGCGCAGGCGCAAGGGCATGCCGGTGCGGCCGTAGTCGGTGCCGTGCCGTTCGACGCCGATGCACCGGCTGCACTGCGGGTCGCGCGCACGATGCTGCGTGCGGCGCCGCTCGGCGCGCCGCACGCACCGGCGCCGTCCGCAATACGTCATGCGACGCGCGAGGTGCCGCCGGCGAATGCCTATGCGGACGCCGTGGCACACGCGGTCGCGCGCATCCGGGCAGGCGAACTCGACAAGGTCGTGCTGGCCCGCACGCTCGAAGTCGTCGGCGAGCAGCCGGTCGAAATCGCGCCGCTGGTCGCGCGTCTCGCCGCTCATAACCCGCACGGCTATACGTTCTCGATCGATCTCGGTGCGGGCCGCACGCTGTTGGGCGCAAGCCCGGAGCTGCTCGTAAACCGATTCGGCGGCGTCGTGCGCGCGAATCCGCTGGCAGGCTCCGCGCCGCGCAGCCGCGATCCCGTCGAGGATCGTCGCCGTGCGCAGGCGCTGCTGGATTCGGTCAAGGATCTCGACGAACACCGCGTCGTCGTGGAGGCGGTACGGGACAGTCTCGCACCATTCTGCAGATATCTCGACGTGCCGTCGCGGCCGTCGCTGATTCATACGGAAACGATGTGGCACCTGTCTACCGAGGTGCGCGGAGAAACCGAGGCGGATGCGCTGACGCTCGCGCTTGCGCTGCATCCGACGCCCGCGGTGTGCGGTGCGCCGCGGGCCGCGGCCCGTGCCTGCATTCGCGATGCCGAGCCGTTCGATCGCGGCTTCTATGCGGGGATGCTCGGCTGGGTCGATGTGCGCGGCGACGGCGAATGGGTCGTGACGATTCGCTGCGCGGAAGCTTTCGACCGCACGCTGCGGCTTTACGCGGGGGCGGGCGTCGTCGCCGGGTCGACGCCCGACGGCGAGCGGGCGGAAACGGCCGCCAAGTTCGGAACGATGCTGGATGCACTGGGGATTCGACGCGATGCCGCATCGGGCGGCGAGCGGGAGGCGGCGTGACGGGCGCACACGGCACGCCGTGGCCGGCCGCGCTGGCCGACACGTACAGGAACAAGGGCTATTGGCAGGGTGAGTCGTTCGCGCAGTGGCTCGATGCGCGCGTCGAGCAATTCGCTGGACGGACGGCACTCGTGCAGGGCGACCTCCGGTGGTCGTACCGGACGCTCGCGCTCGAGGCGCAACGGATCGCCTGCGCACTGAGCGCGGCGGGTATTGCGCGAGGCGATCGCGTGGTGCTGCAACTGCCGAACTGCGTCGCGTTTTTCGCGACGACGTTCGCGTTGTTCAGCATCGGCGCGCTGCCGATATTCGCGTTGCCCGCGCATCGCCGTCGAGAGATCGGGTTCTTCTGTCGGCACGCGGGCGCGGTGGCGTATATCGCGGCGGAACGTCACGACGGTTTCGACTACCGGTCGCTTGCGCACGACGTGCGGGCCGACGCACCGACGCTGAAGCAGGTGCTGTTCACGACGCCGGGCAACGCAGGGCTCGATCTTCCCGATGCGCGGGACGCTGCCTTGCCGCCGGGGCCGGCCGCGCACGACGTGGCTTTCCTGCAGCTCTCGGGCGGCAGCACGGGCACGCCGAAACTGATTCCGCGCACGCATGACGATTACCTGTACAGCGTGCGCGAGAGCGCGCGCATCTGCGGGTTGAGCGATCGCAGCGTCTATCTTGCCGCGCTGCCGGCCGCGCACAACTACGCGCTCAGTTCGCCCGGTTCGCTGGGGGTGTTCCATGCTGGCGGCACGGTCGTGCTATGCGACAGCGCCAGCCCGGACGTGGCGTTCGACCTGATCGAGCGTGAACGCGTGAACGTGGTCGCGCTGGTGCCGCCGCTCGTGAGCGTCTGGCTGAGCGCGGCCGCGCGGCGCGGGGGCGCGCCGGCGAGCCTCGAACTCGTGCAGGTCGGCGGCGCGCGATTCGATCCGGCGCTGGCGGCGCGCGCGGCGGACGGGTTCGGCGCGCAGCTCCAGCAGGTATTCGGGATGGCGGAAGGGCTCGTCAACTACACGCGGCCGGGCGATCCGCGCGACGTCGTGATAGCCACGCAGGGCCGGCCGATCTCGCCGGACGATGAAATTCTCGTGGTCGACGACGACGATCGTCCGGTGGCGCCGGGCGAGACCGGTCACCTGCTGACCCGCGGCCCGTACACGATCCGCGGCTACTACGACGCGCCGGCGCACAACGCGCGTGCGTTCACGGCGGACGGTTTCTACCGAACCGGCGATCGCGTGCGCGTGACCGAGGGCGGCTATCTCGTCGTCGAAGGCCGGGCGAAGGATCAGATCAATCGCGGCGGCGAGAAGATTTCCGCGGAAGAAATCGAACACCTGCTGCTTGCCCATCCGGGCGTCGTCGACGCGGCGCTGGTGCCGATGCCGGACCCGTATCTCGGCGAGCGCAGTTGCGCCTACGTCATTCGCGGCGCCGCTTCGCCGAGCGCGGCCGATCTCGTGCGGTTCGTCCGCGAGCAGGGTGTCGCGACCTACAAGGTGCCGGACCGGATCGAGTTCATCGATGCATTCCCGAAGACGCCGGTAGGCAAGATCGACAAGCGGGCGTTGCGGCAGCGCATCGCCGATTCCCTGGCCGCCTCGGCGTGATCCGCGCCGCGGCGGCATTTCCGAACTCCTGATTTTTCCTACCCATTCCATCATGGCCATTCCGAAAATCGCTTCCTATCCGATGCCGGCCGACATGCCGGCCAACCGCGTGACCTGGCGGTTCGAGCCGCATCGCGCGGCGCTGCTCGTGCACGACATGCAGGACTACTTCCTCGATTTCTACGATCGCGGTGCGGCGCCGGTGCCGACCTTGCTGGCTCGCGTACGGCGCCTGATCGATTTCGCGCACGCAGCGGGAATGCCGGTCTACTACACCGCGCAGCCGGCGACCCAGGCGCCGGCGGATCGCGCGCTGCTGACCGACATGTGGGGCCCGGGCCTGACCGGGCAACCGGCGCACGCCGCGATCCACGAGGCCGTCGCGCCGGCGTCCGGCGACATCGTGCTCGACAAGTGGCGCTACAGCGCGTTCCGGCGCTCGGATCTCGAAGCCCGGCTGCGCGAGCAGGGGCGCGACCAGCTTGCGATCTGCGGGATCTACGCGCACATCGGCTGCCTCATGACCGCGTGCGACGCGTTCATGCGCGACATCAAGCCGTTCTTCGTCGGCGATGCGCTGGCGGATTTCTCCGAGCGCGAGCACCGGATGGCGCTCGACTACGTCGCGGGGCGCTGCGGCAGCGTCGTGTCGACCGACACGCTCGTCGCCGCCGCGCGCGGCGATGCCGCGACGCCGATGCTCGACGAGGTCGTGCGGCTGGTTGCCGAGAGCCTGCGCGTGCCGGCCGCGGAATTGCGCGTGGACGCCAACCTCGTCGATTGCGGCGTCGACTCGATCCGCATGATGACGTTCGTCGAGCGGTGGCGGGCCGATGGGCACGACGTGACGTTCGTGCAGCTTGCCGAGCAGCCGACGCTCGAGGCGTGGGCACGCCTGCTGCAACAACGCGCCGCGCTGGTGCCGGCATGACGATGCACGCAGGGCTCGACACGCGTGCGGCGCCGTTCGTCAGCACCGCGGAAGTCAGGCTTGCGCAGGCCGAACGCGTGCTGTTCAAACTGTGCAAGCACTACGCGATCAAGGTGCCCGTCGTGTTCGACGCGCACCGCGCAACCGTCGATTTTCCTTACGGAACCTGCCGGATGCAGCGTACCGACGATCTGGTGCGGATACGCTGCGAAGCCGATTCGGCCGACAAGCTCGCACAGATCCAGTACGTGATGGACGAGCATCTGGTGCTGATGTCGCGCAATCGCGAACTCGTGATTGCGTGGCAGCGCGCGGACTGACCGCGTGCGGTTCCGGTTCAACGTTTATTCGCGATACCTTCATTCATGCAACTCGAAGAACGACCGATGCGCGCGACGTCCGCGCAATACGGAATCTGGGTCGCGCAGCAGGTCGATCCGGACGATCCGGGCTACCTGACGGCCGAAATCGTCGAACTCGACGGCGCACTCGACGCCGACGCGCTGACCGGGAGCGTCGAGGCGGTACTCGATCATGCCGACGCGCTGCACATGCGCTTCGCGTGGGCGGACGACCGGCTCTGGCAAATCCGCCGTGCGTCGAATACGCGTCTGCCGCTCGTGGACCTGTCGGCGCAAGCCGAGCCGGAGCAGGCGGCGCACCGCTGGATCAAGGCGTCGCTGGCGGTGTGCTGCGACGTGAGGTCCGATCCGCTGTATCGCACCGCGCTGCTGAAGCTGTCGCCGACACGGCACTGGTGGTATCTGCAGGTTCATCACATCGCGCTCGACGGCTTCGGCTACGGGCTGCTGCAGCAGGCCGTCGCCGCCCGCTACAGCGCATGCGTCGGCCATGCGCCGCCGCCGGCGTTGCCCGACTGGCGCGTGGATCGCGTCGTCGACGCCGAAGCGCGTTATCGCGAGGGCGGCGGCTTCGATACCGATCGCGCGTTCTGGCGCGAGCATCTGCGCGACGTGCCCGCGCCGCTCGTGCTCGCGCCGAAACAGGACATCGCCAGCGACGCGCTGCGGGTCACGCGCGTCGTCGACGGCAGCCGGCTGGCCGCGCTCAGGCAAGCCGCCGAGCGCGCGGACGTCGACTGGAACGCGTGGCTGCTGTGCGCGACCGGAATCTGGCTGGCCCGGCAGGGCGGCCAGCGCGACCTGACGCTCGGGCTGCCGGTGATGAACCGTCTCGGCACGCCCGCGCTCGGCGTGCCGTGCATGGCGATGAACATCGTGCCGTTTCGCGTGCATGTCGACGCGGGCCATTCGCCGGGCGATCTCGCGCGCGCCTGTGCGGCGCAGCTGCGCGCGATCCGGCCGCACCTGTATTACCGCTACGGCTGGATTCGCGGCGATCTGGGTCTGCTCGAGGGCAATGCTTTCCTGTTCAACCAGGCCGTCAACGTGATGCCGTTCGAGCGGCAGGTCGCGTTCCGCGGGCTGGCGAGCGATACGCGCGCGGTGAGCGGCGGGCCGGTGAGGGACCTGAACGTGACGCTTGCCGTGCGCGGCGGCGCATGGCATTTGACGCTCGAGGCGAATCCGAACGCGTACGACGCCGCTACGCTGGCGGGCTACGCACAGGCCTTCCTGCGCTGGCTCGACACGTTCGCCGCCTGCGCGGAGAACGAACCGGTCGCGCGTCTGCTGGACGACATACCGGCGCCGTCGATCGTGCGCGGCCCGCCGCTGCCCGGGCCGCACGACGACGTACTCGCGCTGATCGAGCGCGCCGCCGGCACGACGCATGCACGCACGGCGATCGAAGCTGGGGATCGTCGCGTCGACTATCGGACGTTGCTCGCCGATACCGACGCGCTGGCGGCCGAGCTTGCGCGGCGCGGCGTGACGCGTGAGACACGCGTGGCGATCGCGGCGCCGCGCGCGCCGGACGTGATCGCGGCCATGCTGGCCGTGCTGAAGCTCGGCGCCGTCGTCGTGCCGCTCGATCCGGACGGGCCGCCGCAACGGACGGCCGCGATGCTGGCGGACGCGGCGCCCGCGCTCGTGATGACGCGCGGCGCGCATCGTGCATGCGCGGGTGCGTATCCGGTGCTCGATCTCGATGCGGCGCGCGTGCCGGCGATGTGTCCCGCCTCGACACCGGACGAACCGGTATCGGACTCGCTGCCTGCGTATCTGTTGTACACGTCGGGGTCGACCGGCCGCCCGAACGGTGTGCTGATCGGACGCGGCGCGCTCGCGCAGTTCGTCGCGAGCACGCGCGGGTTGTATCGCATCGGGCCTGGCGACCGCGTGCTGCAGTTCGCGCCGCTGCATTTCGACGCGAGTTTCGAGGAGATCTTCGCGACGCTCTGCCATGGCGCGACGCTCGTGCTGCGGGACGACGCGATGCTCGATTCGGTCGAGACGTTCACGGCCGAAGTGGAGCGGCGCGGGATTACCGTGCTCGATCTGCCGACCGCGTACTGGCACGTACTCGCGCATGCGCTCGACGCGCGTCATGCGCGTCGGCTCGAGCGCGTGCGCCTGACGATCATCGGCGGCGAGGCTGCATTGCCGGAGCGAATCCGGCGCTGGCGCACGCACCTGCCGCATCGGGCGCTGCTCAACACCTACGGGCCGACCGAGGCGACGATCATTGCGACCGCGGCGTGCGTCGGCGGCCCGGATGCGATCTGGCGGGACGGCGAGCCGGTGCCGATCGGCACCCCGCGCGCGGGTGTCGACGTGTGCATCGTCGACGAGCGCGGATACCCGGTTGCCGAGGGGCGCACGGGCGAACTGATGCTGAGCGGCGGCGGTCTGGCGCTTGCGTATGCCGGCAATCCCGCGCTGACGTCGGAGCGGTTCGTGACCTTGCCGCGCGGCGGCCGGCGGGCGTACCGCACCGGCGATCTCGCGACGCTGCGTGACGGCCGGCTGTATTTCGACGGCCGGATCGATCACGAAGTGAAGATCAGCGGCGTGCGCATCGACCCGTGCGAGATCGAGGACGCGCTGCTGCGCGTGCCGGACGTGCGCGAGGCGGCGGTGGTCGCATCGCGCAGCGGGGCGGGTACCGTGACGCTCGCGGCGTTCGTCGCCGGGCCGGCCGAAGCCGCCGCGTTGCGTACGCAACTCGCGCAGCGCCTGCCTGCCGCCGCGATTCCGGATCGTTGCCATGTGCTCGAGCGGCTGCCGCGCAACGCGAACGGCAAGATCGATCGCCAGGCGCTGCAGCGGTTCGATGCGCGGCGCGATGACGCGGCCGACGATCCGCGCACCGGCGCGCTCGAGCGGCAGGTGATGGCCGTGTGGCGCAACGTACTCGGCGACGTCGCGCTCACGCCGGACGCCAACTTCTTCGACATCGGCGGCAAGTCGCTGCAGGCGATGCAGGCGAGCGCAAGGCTCGCGACGGAGCTCGGGCGGGACGTGCCCGTATCGATGCTGTTCCGGCATCCGACCATCGCGGCGCTGACTGCCGCATTGCGCACGCCGCTGCCGTATCGGCCGCGCACCGAACGCCATGCGTTCGCCCCGCACCTGGCGATCCAGACGGCCGCGGGGGATGCCCCGCGGCTCGTCTGCATTCATCCGGCCGACGGTCTCGCGTGGAGCTACCTGCGTCTCGCGGCCTACCTGCCCGACGCGACGGTCGACGGACTGCAGCTCTGCGTCGACGATACGCGCGGCGCGGCCGATTTCGACGCACTCGTCGAGACCTATGTGCGACGCGTACGGGCGCTTCAACCGGATGGCCCGTATCACCTGCTCGGCTGGTCGCTCGGCGGCGCGCTCGCGTATGGCGTCGCAGCCGCGCTGGCGAGCGACGGCTGCCCGGTCGGCACGGTCGCGCTGATGGACAGCTATCCGTCGTCGGCATGGGCGGCGCAGCCGCAGCCGGTACGCGGCGACGCACTGCGGATCCTGCTGACGGTCAATGGCGACTTCGATACGGCGGAACTGTCCGACGCGGTGCTGCGGCAGCGCCTGCTGCGCGCGGGCAGCCCGTTCGCGACGCTCGGCGGCGCGGGCCTCGACGCATTCGTCGAGGCCACGCTGCGGCAGATGCGGCAGTTCCGGGCGGCGTCGACACCACGCTACGACGGCGACTTGCTGCTCTTCAACGCGACCCGCAAGCGACGCGGCACGCCGTCGCCCGAGAGCTGGGACGCGCACCGGCCTCCCGCGTCGACGATCTGCGTGGCGCTCGACTGCTCGCACGACGGGATGTCGGATCCTGAACCGATGGCGGCGATCGGCGCCGTCCTGACCGAACGGCTCGCCTCATGGGCGGGCCCGGCGCTTCAAGCACGGAATTCGAATCGATGAACAGTAAAACGAACCTGACTTTTCCGGCCGGCGTGGCCATCGTGACCGGTGCGGCGCGAGGGATCGGCGCCGCGGTTGCGCGTGCGCTCGCCGAACTCGGTGTCGACGTGGCCGCGTTCGATGCGGACGGCGACGCACTGGCGCGCGCCGTGGCCGATCGCCGGCCGGCGCCCGGGCGCATGCATGCATTCGAGGTCGATGTCGCCGACGCGCATGCCGTGCGCACGGCGGTCGAGCGAGTGGAAGCGTCCGTCGGTCCGATCGGGATGCTCGCGAACGTCGCCGGTGTGTTGCGACTGGCGAGCACGACGTCGCTGACGGACGACGACTGGGCGCATTGCTTCGGGGTGAACGCGCACGGCGTGTTCCACCTGTCGCGGGCGGTCGCGCCGCACATGATCGCGCGGGGGGCGGGCAGCATCGTGACCGTCGGCTCGAACGCGGCGCTCGTGCCGCGCACGCAGATGGCCGCGTATGCGGCATCGAAGGCGGCCGCTCACCAGTTCACCCGTTGTCTCGGGCTCGAGCTGGCCGGCCACGGCATTCGCTGCAATATCGTCGCACCGGGCTCGACCGATACGCCGATGCAGCGCCAGCTATGGACGGGCCCCGAAGGGCCGGCGGGCGTCATCGGCGGGTCGCTCGGCACCTATCGAACCGGTATTCCGCTCGGCCGCATCGCGGCTCCCGACGATATTGCCGAAGCCGTGCTGTTCCTGCTGTCCGACGCGTCGCGCCACGTCACGCTGCACACGCTGTGCGTGGACGGCGGCGCGACACTGGGTGTGTGAGGCGCGATCGGTTGCCGGGGCACAAGCGATGAAACACCTGACCGTACTGACCGGGCAGGGCGCGGCGGGCGCTTTCGCGCAGCCGCGCCAGGACGCGCGGCTGCGCGTCGGCGTGCGCCTGCCGTCTCCCGACACCCTGCGCCGAGACGTGCCGGCGTCGTTCGCCGCGCTGGCGACCGTCGACGCGGGCCGCTCGCAGCCGCGCGCGATTCTCGAGCGGCGCGCTGCGTGCCGGCTGCGCGGTGACCGATCCGTGCATCGGCTTGGTGGCGACCGAGGACGCGCTGCTGCATGCGCGCAGCCGGCTGCTCGACCGGGCGCGCCGACGTGGCCGGCATACGCCGCTTTTCCCCCATTTCTTCATCATCAACGCAACCATGTCTACCACTTCTGCTGACACCCTGAATACGCCGGCCGGTGCCGGCGCGTCTTTCCTGCCGCTGCTGCTCGCGAATTTCTCGATGGTCGCGGGGACCTATGCATTCGTCACGGTCGCGGGCCCGATGGCGCGCCGCATGCATCTCGCGCCGCTGCACATCGGCGCGATCATCGGCATCGTCGGTCTCGTGTGGATGCTGGCCGCACCGCGCTGGGCGCGGGTTGCGGACCTGCGCGGACGGCTGCCGGCGATGCGTGCCGCGATCGGCGGCTTCGTCGCGAGTTCGCTGCTGCTGACGGGTTACGTCGGCTGGGCGCTCCGCAACGGCGGTACGGCCGTTCCGGCTGTCTGGACCGGCTTCGCCGCGCTGCTTGTGACGCGAGCGGCGATGGGCGGCTGCTATGCGGGGCTGCCGGTTGCCGCGACCGCGTGGATTGCAGACCGGACCGCCGTCGAGGGGCGGGCGGCGGCGATTGCCAGGTTCGGCGCCGCGGGTGCCGTCGGGATGGTCGTCGCGCCGCCGCTGGCCGGCTGGATCGCCGGATACGACATGACGCTCGCGCTGGCGGCGTTCGCGCTGTTGCCGCTGGCCGGGCTGGCCGGATTGCGCGGCCAGCGCGAAGGGCACGAATACGCGGTGCGGCAGGCGCCGCCGCGCCTGAAGCCGACCGAGCCGCGCCTGCGCTTGCCCTGGTTCAGTGCGCTGGCGCTTTATAGCGCGGTGATGATCGCGAACAGCGCACTCGGGTTTTACGTGATCGACCGGCTGGGCGTGAGCGCGCAGGCCGCGTCGCTCACGACGGGCTATGCGCTCGGCAGCGCGGGCCTCGGCCTGATTGCGACGCAGGCGCTGGTCGGGCGTTTGCGGGTGGTCGCCCCGGTGCAGTGGCTGCGATGGGGCGCACTCGTCGCCGGCGCCGGATTCGCGTCGGTCCTGGTGGCCGGAGCCGCGCAGCCGCTGCTGCTGTGTGCAAGCTATCTCGTGGCGGCATGCGGGATGGGGGCGGCGTTTCCCGCGGCAGCGGCGCTGGCGAGCGCGCGCGTGGCGGCCCACGAGCAGGCCGCCTGTGCGGGGGCGATGTCGATGGCCCAGGGGCTCAGCATGGTGATCGGACCGCTCGCCGGCGCGATGCTGTACGAGTTGCATCCGGCCCTGCCGTTCGTGTCGATCGGCGTGATCCTGGCAGGCGTTTCCGCTGCCGCGTCGTGGCGCGGGTCGCGCGCGGCGCACGCGTAGCGGCGCATGCGCCGGTGCCGTACGACACGCGTCGGCTGTCGGCTCTTGGCACGAGAGACGGCCGGCGGCACCGGCTCGTTACGTCAAGCTTTGTCAAATTGTCGAAAAAACAGCCGGCGGTGCATATCCGGCGGCCCCGCGGGGGCTCTCAGGTGCGGGTTGATTGAGTATCCTTGAATGCGATTCGCGGTATTCACGCAATCACCACTCGGGAGGCTCTACATGAATGCACGTCTATACCGCGCGACCGTTGCCGGCGCGCTGATCGGGTTGCTCGCACCGTTTTCGGTGGCGCATGCGCAGCTCGGCGATGTCCTGAAGCAGGTCGGCGGCGGTGGCGATTCGGGCGGCAGCGCGGGCGGTGCGCTCGGCAATCTAGGCGGTCTCGGCGGTGCCCTGACGGGCGGAGGCGGTTCGTCGCTGATGCCGGGCAGCACCGGCAACGTCGCGGGCATCCTGCAGTTCTGCATCCAGAACAACTATCTCGGCGGGGCGTCTGGTGGCGCGTCGTCGGTGAAGGACGCGCTGATGGGCAAGCTCGGCGGCGGTGCGTCGTCCGACAGCGGCTATACGAGCGGCGCGAGCGGGATCCTCGATGCCGGCAATGGCAACAAGCTCGACCTGAGCGGCGGCGGCCTGAAGCAGCAGGTGACCAAGCAGATCTGCGACAAGGTGCTGGCGCAAGGGAAGTCGCTGCTGTAAGCGCCGCGGCGCGTGGCGGCGCAGCGTGCGGTGCGCGACGTACCGTTACGCACAGGTCATTCCGGCTGCCGCGCACCCATCATCGACGAGAAGACGGGCGGCCGCGCGCTGCCGCGGCCCGCACGCATGGACTCAATCGGCCAGCCGCTTGTCGGCGAGCGCCTTGCAGCAGTCTTCGTAAACCCATTGCACGAGTTTCGCCCGATAGTCGAGATCGTCGGTATCGACGATTTCCTCGACCGCGTCGCGTGCCCATGACGCATCGACGAACCCGGCGTGCCGCTTCGCGATGTCCTGCGCGAGCGCCGCGAGCTTGGCAACGGCCAGCCAGTCGGCCTGGCGGTGATGGCGGTCGAGCCAGCGGTGCGCGGCCTGGACCTGGAACGTGGCGTCCGGCCACGATTCGTTGAGGTAAAACGCGCCGAGATTGCCGCAGGTGAGCCAGCAAAGCAGCTCCAGGCGGTCTTGCGAGCCGAGGGTATGGGGTGCGTCGGACATGGCAGCGCTCACGAAATTCGTCGATTCCGGGCGGCGCCGGTTGGTTGCAATGGGCCGGTGCCGATAATAAAAACATAGCACGATGCGGGCCCGGCCGCGCACCCGGGCGGATGCTGACATGGCGGCGAAACGGACGCTGCGCCGGCGTGGACGGCCGACGGCGGAGTGAGGGGGAGCGGGAACGGAAAGCGCGCGAACGCGTGAGGAACCGCGCCGGAAGAGACGGCCCGGAACCGGCCGCTTGCGCCGAGCCGCGACGCGGGCCGGTTGCCGACCCGCCGCAGCCCGGCGCGCGGGCTGCGGATGAGCGGGATCAGGCCGTCGTGTGCGTGGCGCGCGCGATCGAGCGGATGCTGCGCTCGACGCGGATCAGGATGATCAGCACCGCAAGCGACACGAACGAATACAGCGCGACGAGTGCGGCGACGCCCGCGTAGCGCGCGGTCTGGCCATTCTCGGCGGCCGTTTCTTCCGCGGCCTTCTTTTCGTTGTCGATCGCGGTCCGGCGTGCATCGTAGCGCTCGGAGAAGTCGCGCATGACCGCCGATACGGCGTCGGTGTACGCCTGTTCGCGCGCATATTCGTCGTCGTGCCCGGAGACCTTCTTCTTGACGCTGGCCGCGACGTCCGCGCGCGACAGCACCTTGTCGAGATACGCGATCTGCTGCTCGTAGTACGCGACGTCCGGATGGTCGTCGTCGCCGAGCACGCGCTGGAACGACGGCTCGTACGCGTCGCGATCGACCGCGTAGTCCGGCGACAGGGCCGCCCGGCCGTGCTTCTGCACGATGCCCGACAGGCGCGTCGACAGGCGCAGCGCGGGCGACGCGTCGTCGTCCTTGGCTGCCGCGCCGCCGGCGGCCGGCGTGGCCTTGGCGGGTGCGTCGTTCTCCCACGCGAACGACGCTGGATCGACCTGGATGGCCGAATCGACCTTCGGCGGTTTCGAGAGGCGCGCATCGAGTGCGATCGCGCCGAAAATGACCCCGCCGATCAGGACCGCGGTCGCGAACAACAGCACGATCACGCGCAGTACCTGAAGATAGCCGCCCTCGATTTTGGTCAGGATGCTCAAGGCATTCTCCTTTCTTATGATGAATGAGGCGCCGAGGCTAAAGACCTTTCCAATGGCTGTCAATCGTCACACCGGTGGACTGAAACGCTCGCTAGAATGTCGGCTTTCCTGGAGGCGGAAAGCGATGAAAATCTACGACCAGTTCTATATCGACGGCGCGTGGCGCAAACCGGCCGGCACCGGCACGATCGACGTGATCGACTCGGGCACCGAAGCCGTGATCGGCCGGATTCCGGAAGGCGTCGCGTCCGACGCGCAGGACGCGATCCGCGCGGCGCGCGCAGCCTTCGACGCCTGGGCGGCCACGCCGGCCGCGACGCGCGCGGGCTACCTGCGCAAGATCGTCGAGCATCTGCAGGCGCGCAGCGAGGAACTCGCGCAGTCGATCACCGGCGAAGTCGGGATGCCGATCAAGCTGTCGCGCGCGATCCAGGTCGGCGGCCCGATCTACAACTGGAAGGCGTACGCGAAGCTTGCAGAGTCGTTCGAGTTCGAGGCACAGGTCGGCAACTCGCTCGTCGTGCGCGAGCCGGTTGGCGTCGTCGCGGCGATCACGCCGTGGAACTACCCGCTCAACCAGGTGACGCTGAAGGTCGCGCCGGCGCTCGCAGCCGGCTGCACGGTCGTCCTGAAGCCGTCCGAGGTCGCGCCGCTCAACGCGTTCATGCTCGCCGAAGCGATTCACGAAGCCGGGCTGCCGGCCGGCGTGTTCAACCTCGTGTGCGGCTATGGCCCGGTGGTCGGCGAGGTGCTCGCCACCGACCCGGACGTCGACATGGTGTCGTTCACCGGCTCGACGCGCGCCGGCAAGCGCGTGGCCGAACTGGCGGCCGCGGGCGTCAAGCGCGTCGCGCTCGAACTGGGCGGCAAGTCGGCGTCGGTGATCCTCGACGATGCCGATTTCGCGACGGCGGTGAAGGGCACGGTCAACGCGTGCTACCTGAACGCAGGGCAGACCTGCTCGGCGCACACGCGGATGCTGGTGCCGGAAGCGCGCTACGAAGAGGCGCGCGAGATCGCGAAGGCGGTGGCCGAAACCTACGTCGCCGGCGATCCGCGGCAGGATGCGACGCGCCTTGGCGCGCTTGCGTCGGCCGTCCAGCAGCAGCGTGTGCAGGACTACATCCGGCGCGGGATCGACGAAGGCGCGGAACTCGTGACGGGCGGCACGGGCATGCCGGAAGGGCTCGCGAAGGGCTTCTTCGTGAAGCCGACCGTGTTCGGCCGGGTCGATCCGAAATCGACGATCGCGCAGGAAGAAATCTTCGGGCCGGTGCTGTCGATCATCACGTATCGCGATGAAGACGAGGCCGTGCGAATCGCGAACGATTCGCCGTACGGGCTCGGCGGCGCGGTATGGGCCGGCAGCGACGAACGCGCGATGCGCATCGCGCGCCGCATCCGCACCGGGCAGGTCGACATCAACGGCGGCACGTGGAACATGGCCGCGCCGTTCGGCGGCTACAAGCAGTCGGGGCACGGCCGCGAGAACGGCGTGTACGGGCTCGAGGAATATCTCGAGTACAAGTCGATGCAGCTCAAGCCCGCGAAGCCGGCCTGAGCGCTTCTCACGGCCCGAACCGGAAACGGCACGCTCGCGTGCCGTTTTTTTATTGACGGGCGTCAAGGTGCGCGTCGGTGGATCGTCGATCATCGCGGTTCCGATGTTCCGATGAGGTTTCAGATGACCGTACGCACTTCCTTTCCGCCGCTGACGATTCGCGGCCGCACCTTGCTGCCCGTCGTGCAGGGCGGCATGGGCGTCGGTATCTCCGCGCACCGGCTGGCGGGCAGCGTCGCGCGCGAAGGCGCGGTCGGCACGATCGCGAGCATCGACCTGCGTCACCATCATGCGGACCTGCTCGCGCGTTGCCGCGCGCAACCCGATCGCGCGACGCTCGAGGCCGCGAACCTCGAGGCGCTCGCACGCGAGATCCGCCTCGCGAAGACCTACAGCGAAGGGCGCGGGATGATCGCAGTCAACGTGATGAAGGCCGTGAGCGCGCATGCGGACTACGTGCGGGTGGCGTGCGACGAAGGGGCGGACGCGATCGTGATGGGCGCGGGCCTGCCGCTCGACCTGCCCGACCTCACGCAAGGACACGACATCGCGCTGATCCCGATCCTGTCGGACAGCCGCGGGATCGCGCTCGTGCTGAAGAAGTGGATGAAGAAGGGGCGCTTGCCCGACGCGATCGTGATCGAGCATCCGGCGCATGCGGGCGGCCATCTCGGCGTCACGCAGATCGACGACATGCACGACCTTCGATTCGATTTCGCGCGCGTGCTCGACGAAACCGCTCAGGTGATGGCATCGCTCGGGCTCGCGCGCGAAACGATCCCGTTGATCGTTGCGGGCGGGATCAACAGTCACGACGCGGTGCGCGCGGCGCTCGAGGCCGGCGCGAACGGCGTGCAGGTCGGGACACCGTTCGCGGTGACGGAAGAAGGCGATGCGCATCCGCACTTCAAGCGCGTGCTGGCCGACGCGACGCCCGACGACATCGTCGAATTCGTCAGCGTGACGGGGCTGCCTGCACGTGCGGTGAAGACGCCGTGGCTCGATCGTTACCTGCGCAACGAGGCGCGCATCCGCACCAAGCTCGGCGCGCTGAAGCAGCGTTGCCCGACCGCGCTCGAATGCCTGAGCGTATGCGGCTTGCGCGACGGCATCGAGAAGTTCGGCCATTTCTGCATCGACACGCGGCTTGCGGCTGCATTGCGCGGCGACGTTGCGAACGGGCTGTTCTTCCGTGGCCGCGAAGCGTTGCCGTTCGGCCGTGCGATCCGCAGCGTGCGCGATTTGCTCGATCTGCTGCTGACGGGCCATGCGACCGAGCCTGCGGCAAACCGTCCCACGTTTACGCTGGCTTGACGGATATCAACATGACGAAAAGACCCTGCAGGGAGAATGGAAACCATTCTTTGGGGGTCCGTACCATGCATAAAACGATTCGAACTTGTGTTACCGCTGCCGCCGTTGCGGCTGCTTTCGCCGCGATGCCTTCGCTGTCGCACGCGGCCTCGCCCGGCGACGGCATCAACCAGGGCGACGTCCTGGTCCGGCTGCGTGCGATCAGCATCCAGCCGAACGAACGCGCGAGCGATACGCTCGGCGCGCTGAACGTCGGCGTGAACAACGCGATCGTGCCCGAGCTCGACTTCACGTACATGATCCGCGACTACCTCGGCGTCGAGCTGATCCTCGGCACGTCGAGGCACCAGCTGACGTCGAGCCTCGGCAATCTCGGCGGCGTGGGCGTGCTGCCGCCGACGCTGCTGCTGCAGTACCACTTCAACCACGCCGGCAAGGTGCGTCCGTACGTCGGCGCGGGGGTGAACTACACGTACTTCTACAACAACGGGCTCAACGTCGGCGGGGAGGGCGTGTCGATCAACAAGAGCAGCTTCGGCCCGGCGCTGCAGTTCGGCGTGGACGTGCAGTTGACGAAGAAGGTGTTCATGAACGTCGACGTGAAGAAGATCTGGATGAGCACCGATGCGACGCTCGGCGACAAGGGCATCGGCACGCTGCACATCGATCCGCTGATCGTCGGCGTGGGCGTCGGGATGAAGTTCTAGGCGCGTTCGGAAAAGAACAGAGTTGGGGTTGGCGGCATGGCGGTCGGCATGCCGCTCTTTTTTTGCGCGGCTTGCGCGACGGACGCGGGCAACGATTCGCAACGCGCGTCGGCACGCTCGTAATAGCGCGTCGTCGCAGGCGGCGTGGCCGGCAGCGCGATCGCCAGGCGGCAGGACGTGCCGTTCGGCAACGCGACCCGCAGCGGCGTGGTCAGTTGGGCGCCCGTGAGCAGCAACCTGCCTTCGCTTCCGGTGACGGTCACGAACCGGTCGTCGTCGTCGACGACGGTCGACAGCACCGGCAGCGGCGCGCCGTTCGCCAGCGTGACAGTCAGCAGCACGCGCCGCGTGTGCTCGACGGCAAATTCGACGTGGCTGACGGAGCCGCGGCCGGCTTCGACGGTCTGTATGCCGTTCTTCAGGTCCAGATTGCGCGGCAGGCTTTTCGTGTTGATCCGGACGAGTGTTCGCGCGTACGCGGGCAGCGACGCGATGACGGCGCGGCCGTGGCGATCGGTCCAGACCGGGCCCGACGGCGTGACGATTTCGATGCCGGCGCGATCGCCGACGCGGGCGAGTGCGAGCGTGTCGCGGATCTCGTACGGCGACAGCATGCCGACGCCACCGAGCAGCGCGACCGCACCGCGCAGATTGACACCGAGCGTGGCGCGCTCGGCGCCGTAGAGGCCCGCGTTGACGATCGCGCGCACATGCTTCGGCGTGGCGCTGACCGTCGCGCGGATCGACGGCGACCGGATCGCGGTGTCGTAGTCGGCCGCGACGCTGTAACTGCCGGTCCGGCCGAACGTGTCGGAATAGCGGGCGCCCGAACGCACCGAGCCGCCGGTGACGTTCGCAAAGGCGCTGACGCTGCGCGTGCCGATCGGCACGGTCGCGCTCACATAAACCTGGACGCCGGCGCCGCCGCGGGTGCCGAACGTCCGGCTCACGTTCAGTGCGAGCGAGCCCGCCCCGAACGGGCGGGTCCATGCGCCGGCGAT
Organism: Burkholderia sp. BCC0405; assembly: GCF_902833075.1. Lineage (NCBI taxonomy): Bacteria > Pseudomonadati > Pseudomonadota > Betaproteobacteria > Burkholderiales > Burkholderiaceae > Burkholderia > Burkholderia sp. BCC0405. Next base: position 122,663 of record NZ_CADFEO010000018.1, on the reverse strand, counting down.
GCGCTGCATCGCGGGACCGTCGAATACCGCGACCCGCGTGTAGTCGAACGACAGCATGCCGAGCGTGCGATCGCGCCAGCCGAGTGCCGCCGCGAACTGGGTGCGCGCTGGCGGCGTGAAGGCATCGATCGATCGCACCGCATCGGTCAGTTCGCGGTATCCGGACGTGCGCCGGACGAACGACACATCGGCGCGCAATGGCGTGTCGCCGTCGCTCGCCAGCGCGATACGCGTCTGGGCGCCTTGGCGACCGGCGGCGCGGGTGAGGTCGACGCCGACGGCCGTGGCGACGCCGGCAAGTGGTGCGAATTCGACGCTCGCGGCGGCCGACTGCAACGGCGACGACATGAGGAGGCCGGCGTTGAGCCGTGCGTGTTGCCGGATCTGCCAGCCGTACGTGGCGGTCGCGAGCCACGGCGCTTGTGCGTAGCCGTCGTTCTGCAGGCGGCCCACCGCGATCGCCAGCCCTTGCGCGGCGCCGAGCCCGGCCCCTGGCAGCGACGAACCCGGCACGATGAAATGCTGCACGTCGCCCGTGGCCTCGACGACGGTCACGTCGAGATCCGCGCTGCCGCTGACAAGCGGCAGGTCGCTCAGCGTGAACGGCCCCGGCGGCAACTGCGACGCATGGATCAGTACGCCGAGCTGGCGCACCTCGACGCGCGCCTGCGTGCGTGCGATCCCGGTCACGCGTGCGGCCGCGCCGGGCGTGACGGCGAGCGCTTCGTCCGGAAACATCTGCACACCGAACGTCCGGCCAATCGCGAACAGCGTCGAGCGCGGGACGATCTGCCCGGCCTGCAGCGTCGTGCCGTGCGGGGCGAACGTGCGCTGTGCGTAGGCTGCCTGATGATCGACGCCGGCATGGCCGTCGACGACCGTGGCGATCTGGCTGCTGCGCACGATCCAGTCCGCCGCGTTGAAACCGGCTTCGGTCGTGGCTTGCCAGTATTGCGACGTGCCGGCCGGGTTGCGCGTTGTCGTCGCGAGCAGGTCGTAGTTGACGAGCCCGGCGAAGCCGCCGTGCTCGAACGTATCGGGCGTGCGGCGGCCCGTGTCGAGTGCGTCGGGCGGCACGACGAAGTCGACGGCGCCGTCGGCCGGGCGCAGCGTGACGATCGCCTGCGGATAGGCGCGCCGGTAGTCGTAGCATGGCGGCGTGTCGTCGCTGGCGCTCCGCGCGGTCGCCGTGATCGCCGCAGTCGCATCCCGGAGCGCGTCGGGCACCACGAGGCCGGCCGCGCGCAGCAGGCCGGGCGTCGCGCACAGGTTGCCGTTGTCGTCGAATCGCGCATCGGCGCCGCCGGCTCGCCTGCCGTTGACCGTCAACCGAACGGAAGCCGTGCCGGGCATGAAGCGCGGCGCGTGCGCGAAATAGTGGCTCGCCGTGGCGTCGATCCCGTGCTCGCGCAGCGCGCCGGTGTCGAACTCGACCGTCTCGGGCGCGGTGTGGTCCGGGCTGGCGGCGGTGCACGGCATGCAGCTCGCGACGGCGGACAGCGCGAGCGCGACGAGGCCGCGCAGGCCATGAATGGCGCCTGACATGGCAGATCCGGAATCGACGGCGCGGTGCTTACCGTCGCGTGGCCGTATCGCCCGCAGCGGGGACAAGCGCTGCGTCGTAGTGCTCGACCGAGTAGCCGTAGACGGTGGCGGGGAAGAGGCGCACGCGCTCGGGCGTCGCGGCCTCGCGGGCCAGCGCAGTCCGGAGGGTCTGTCCGGCCAGCACGTAGGGTGCCGGCAGCGACACGATCTGCCGCGACGGCAGCAACTGCACTTTCTGTTCGAGGCGCACCACATAGCGGCTGTCGTTGCGCACGATCAGCCTGCCGTCCTCGATCGACCACTTCAGCAGTTCCCATGGCCTGTCGTTGCGCGCGAGGTCTTGCGGCTGGATCAGCACCGGCAGGTTCTGGCGAATGATCGTCTGGATCTCGTTCTTGCCCTGGCGTTTCGGCGGAATGCCGGAGAACGAGACGCGGGCGAGGCGCTGCGTGGCGAGCGGCTCGTTGCCGACGAGAACGAACCGGACGAGCTGCACCGCACCGGCTTCGACACGCGCGATCGGGGGCGTCACGATGACGAGCTCGGCCTTGTCCTCGGGAATGGGCTCGACCGTCGTATGCAGGAGTGTCGGGTGGTTGTCGGTGTTCCTGACCGAGATCGTTCCTTCGCCGTCGGCTTCGTCGACGATCACGATGGATGTCTCGGGCACGACGCCCATTGCGTGTGCGACGCTCGAACCGATCAGGCAACCGAGGAGCGGGGCGAGCAACGACGCCCGCAGGGTATGGCGTGCAGGGAATTTCATGGCGGTGGCTGGCTTGGCGGTAATGCGGCGCACCGCCGCTTCGGCGAAGCGACGGTGCAGTCGACGCCTGTCAGGCAATCGACGCGATCGGAGGAAAGACGCGTACCGGAATTACAGGTACACGAGCGACACGGTGGCGAGGCCGTCGAGATTGATTTCCTGGCTCAGGTCGAGATTCGACGTCTTTTCGATCGCGGCCTGCACGTCGAGCGTGCCGGTGAAGACCTTCGCCGCGACCGGGACAGTCTGGCCTTTCTTCGCCCACGACTCGTAGCCGCCGGTGTTGTCGACGACCCCGTTGGACCCCATCCAGGTGGCGCCGCTGGTATTCGAATAAATCGAATCGACCGCCGCACCATCCGCCTGGAACGTGTTCGTTCTGAAACGGAATGCAAAAGCGCCGATATTCTTGCCGCCGGCCGATCCGAGGCCGAATTGCGAGGAAACCGGACTGGACGAGCCGAAGAAATTGATATTGCCGGTAAATGCGCCGGTGCCGGCGCGATTATCCCGCGCGGTCAATGCGACGCGGGCGGCGGCGTCACAGGTGATCGTGATCGAATCCGACAAGACCGGGAGCAGCGTGGGCGCGGTCGGACTGAGTTGAGCCGAGCCGATCAGTCCGTAATCGAACGTTCCGCCGCCGGCGAGCGTCGGCGTGCAGGCGCCCGGCTTGATCTTCCCGGTGACCTTGACGTCGAACGAGTCGGCGAACGCCGATGCGCTCCCCAGGGCCAGCAGGCCTGCCATCATGAGGTGCGACGCTTGCTTCGGCATTTTAACGAATTTCATCTGAGCGGTTTCCTTTAACTAGCCGTAATTCCGAAGGTAATTCGGTGATCCGGTTTTTCGATTGGTGGAAGATAAATAGCTCGCCTTAATTTCCGGGGAGCGGATGGAATTTATCAATTTGATTTGCGAATTGAAATCGTACTTGTACAGATTTTTGTGGCTATTTACGTGGAATTGATGGCATTTAATCGGGGGAATAATCCGATTTATTGACGGGGGCTGGTGTTTTGATCGTTACGAATGTCAGATGTAATATTTTTCAGCTTCGATAAGGATCGAGCGGATTGGATTCAATCTGAGCGGACAATATCGAAAAAACAGGAGGCGCGACCCCGGTATACCGGTTGGCAATGGACGATCGTGACGAAGGACGCACGGCGTCATTGCGCTGATGGCGCATGTCGGCAGCGGGAAGTCGGAACGTAAAACGGAGCGGCGTCGCGTCGATCGAGACGGAGCGGGTGCGGTGGCGAAGGGGGAGGCGAGTGTGGCTGAGGTGGGGCTGGGTCAGGTCAGGGCCGCCGGCGGCCGGCCCGTGATCGGGCCCGCGGCGCCCGGACGGGCGCATCGCGTCGGCATGCGCCGACGCGGGACGGCTTACAGCTTGTCGTACTGGAAGCGCATCGCGGTGCCTTCGCGCTGGATGCGCTCCCACACCGCGCGCTTTTCGTCGTCGCTCAGGAACACCCAGTTCGACACTTCGGCGGCCGTGCGGCCGCAGCCCTTGCAGACTTCGTCGAAGAGGGTCGAGCACACGCCGATGCAGGGGCTGTCGGGCAGGTCGTGGAGATTGGAGGCCATCGGAAGGGTGCACGCAGTTGAATCGTCAGCCGCCATTTTAATGCATCGCGGCCGGACGGTCGGACGGGGGCGGCCAGCATGCCGCACCGGTGCCGTGACTCGATGGTACGGCCGGGTTCGGGCACAGCCGCCAGGCGGTTCGCGGCCGGCCGGCGCACGCGGTTTGGCCGCCGCCCGTTTTTCCCGGTGGACAGCCGCCGATTACCCGATAGAATTCCCCGGGAACACCCCGCCGCACGGGCGGCCAGCCGGCCGGCGGCGGGAATTTGTTCCGTTTGCGCGACACCGGCATGATTTTTTTGTGACGGCGCGCGAATGATGGTAGTTTTCGGGGTTTTCGAGGGGCGGCGCGCCAGAATGCGCCGCCGTGACGAGGCAGACGGCAGCCGGACACACGGTCCGGCCGGAGGGAGAACGGGATGAAAGCAAAGGTAGTGGGCCGGTTCGCGGCGCTCGCGCTGTGCGTGGGTGCATCGGCGGCAGCGGCGAAGGATACGCAGCTCAATGTCTATAACTGGTCGGACTACATTGCGAAGGACACGATCCCGAACTTCGAGAAGCAGACGGGCGTCAAGGTCCGCTACGACAACTACGACAGCGACGACACGCTGCAGGCGAAGCTGCTGACGGGCAGCTCGGGCTACGACATCGTCGTGCCGACCAGCAACTATGCGGGCAAGCAGATCGCCGCCGGCATCTTCGCGCCGCTCGACAAGTCGAAGCTGCCGAACCTCAAGTACCTCGACCCGCAACTGATGGCCCTCGTCGCCGGCGCGGATCCGGGCAACAAGTATTCGGTGCCCTGGGCATACGGCACGACCGGTCTCGCGTACAACCTGACCAAGGCGCAGCAGGCGCTCGGCAAGGTGCCGCTCGACAACTGGGACATCCTGTTCAAGCCGGAAAACCTGTCGAAGCTGAAGACCTGCGGCGTGTCGGTGCTCGACGCGCCCGACCAGATGTTCGCGGCGGCGCTGCACTACATCGGCAAGGATCCGATGAGCACGAACCCGGCCGACTACAAGGCCGCGATGGACGTGCTGAAGAAGATCCGCCCGTACATCACGCAATTCAACTCGTCGGGCTACATCAACGACCTGGTCGGCGGCGACATCTGCTTTGCGTTCGGCTGGTCGGGCGACGTCGTGATCGCGAAGCATCGCGCGATCGAGGCGAAGAAGCCGTACAAGATCGAGTACTACATTCCGAAGGGCGGCGCGCCGGTCTGGTTCGACGTGATGGCGATTCCGAAGGACGCGAAGAACAAGGAAGCGGCCCTCGAGTGGATCAACTACATCGAGGATCCGAAGGTCCACGCGGCGATCACGAACGCGGTGTACTACCCGAGCGCCAACGCCGAGGCACGCAAGTACGTGCGGCCCGACGTCGCGAACGACCCGGCCGTGTATCCGCCGGCCGACGTCGTGAAGACGCTGTTCCTGCTCAAGCCGCTGCCGCCCGAAATCCAGCGTCTGCAGACGCGTCTGTGGACCGAGCTGAAGTCGGGCCGCTGATACGCGCCGATGTTCCCAGCAGTCATGAAGCCCCTGGTGTCCCCGGGGGCTTTGTTCGTTCAACGCAGGAGAGAAGCAGCACATCATGAATAGCCAGTCGGGTGCGCCGGTCGCGGGCGCACCGTCCTCCGTTTTCTCCTCCGGCGCCGATGCGCGCGCCGAGAACTTTGTCCAGATCGTCGACGTCGTCAAGAAATTCGGCGACACCGAAGCCGTGCGCAGCGTCAACCTGACCGTGCGCCAGGGCGAGCTGTTCGCGCTGCTCGGCAGCTCGGGCTGCGGCAAGTCGACGTTGCTGCGGATGCTCGCCGGCCTCGAGACGGTCACGTCGGGCAAGATCCTGATCGACGGCGAGGACCTCGCGCAGATGCCGCCGTACAAGCGGCCCGTGAACATGATGTTCCAGTCGTATGCGCTGTTCCCGCACATGTCGGTCGAGTCGAACGTCGCGTTCGGTCTCAAGCAGGAAGGCACGCCGAAGGCCGAGCTGAAGGAGCGCGTCGCGTCGGCGCTCGAACTCGTGCAGATGAGCAAGTACGCGAAGCGCAAGCCGCATCAGCTGTCCGGCGGCCAGCAGCAGCGCGTCGCGCTCGCGCGCTCGCTGGTCAAGCGGCCGAAGCTGCTGCTGCTCGACGAGCCGATGTCCGCGCTCGACAAGCAGATCCGCCAGCGCACGCAGATCGAGCTCGTCAACATCCTGAACAAGGTCGGCGTCACCTGCATCATGGTCACGCACGACCAGGAAGAGGCGATGACGATGGCCAATCGCCTCGCGGTGATGAGCGAAGGGCAGATCGTGCAGATCGGCTCGCCGAACGAAGTGTACGAATATCCGAACAGCCGCTTCTCGGCCGAATTCATCGGCTCGACGAACCTGTTCGACGGCGTGACCGTCGAGGACGAGCCCGACCACGTGTATATCGAGTCGCCGGAGCTGCCGAGCCGGCTGTACGTGAGCCACGGGATTTCGGGCCCGCTCGGGATGCCGGTCACGGTGTCGGTGCGCCCCGAGCGGATCGCGCTGACGCGCAAGCCGCCCGAAGGCGCGTTCAACTGGGCACGCGGCCGGATCAGCAACGTCGCGTACATGGGCGGCTACTCGCTGTATCACGTGAAGCTCGAAGCGGGCAAGACGGTGATCGCGAACGTGTCGAGCCTCGCGATTTCGGAGCTCGACACGCCGGCGCTCGGCGACGAGATCTACGTGCGCTGGAGCGCGACTGCCGGCGTGGTGCTGACGTCATGACCGCGTTCAAGTCCATGCTCTCGTGGCCGGTGCGGCGTTTCAACCTGACGGGCGCCACGGCGGTCGTCGCGGGGCCGTTCACGTGGCTCGTGCTGTTCTTTCTCGTGCCGTTCGTGCTGGTCGTCAAGATCAGTTTCGCGGAGCTGCAGCTCGGCATCCCGCCGTACACGGAGCTTGCGTCGTACACCGACGGCGTCGTGCACGTCGCGCTGAACCTGTCGCACTACGCGTTCCTGTTCACCGACAGCCTGTATTTCGCGACCTACGTGAACTCGGTGTGGGTGGCCGCCGTGACGACGCTGCTGTGTCTGCTGATCGGCTATCCGATGGCGTACTACATCGCGCGTTCGAACCCGGCGACCCGCAACCTGCTGATGATGGGCGTGATGCTGCCGTTCTGGACGTCGTTCCTGATCCGCGTGTACGCGTGGATCGGCATCCTGAAGAACAACGGGCTGCTGAACAACTTCCTGATGTGGATCGGCCTCACGCACACGCCGATCGAGCTGTACCGCACCAACTACGCGGTGTACATCGGGATGGTCTATTCGTACCTGCCGTTCCTCGTGATGCCGCTCTACGCGCACCTCGTGAAGATGGACCTGCGCCTGCTCGAGGCCGCGTACGACCTGGGGGCCAAGCCCTGGAAGGCGTTCGTGCAGATCACGCTGCCGCTGTCGAAGAACGGGATCATCGCGGGCTGCCTGCTCGTGTTCATCCCGGCGGTGGGCGAGTACGTGATTCCCGAGCTGCTCGGCGGCGCGAACACGCTGATGATCGGCCGCGTGATGTGGAATGAGTTCTTCAACAACGCAGACTGGCCGATGGCGTCGGCGGTGACCTGCGCGATGGTGCTGCTGCTGCTCGTGCCGATGGCGATGTTCCAGCACTTCCAGGCGAAGGAGCAGGAGGCCCGTCGATGAAGCCGAATCGTTACCTGCAGTTCGCGGCGCTGTTTGCCGGCTTCGCGTTCCTGTACATCCCGATCATCAGCCTGATCGTCTATTCGTTCAACGAGTCGAAGCTTGTCACAGTGTGGTCGGGTTTCTCGTTCAAGTGGTACTCGGCGCTCGTCGAAGACGACGAGCTGCTGACGGCCGCGTGGCTGTCGCTGAAGATCGGCGTGCTGACCGCGTTCGCGTCGGTGTTCATCGGCACGTGGGCCGGCTTCGTGCTCGCGCGGATGGGGCGCTTTCGCGGTTTCGCGCTGTTCAGCGGGATGATCAACGCGCCGCTCGTGATTCCCGAGGTGATCCAGGGGATCTCGCTGCTGCTGCTGTTCATCGAGCTGGCGAAGTGGATCGGCTGGCCGGCCGAGCGCGGCATCTTCACGATCTGGCTCGGCCACGTGATGCTGTGCATCTCGTACGTCGCGATCATCGTGCAGTCGCGCGTGCGCGAGCTGAATCCGTCGCTGGAAGAAGCCGCGCTCGATCTCGGCGCGACGCCGCTGAAGGTGTTCTTCACGATCACGCTGCCGCTGATCTCGCAGGCGCTGATCGCGGGCTGGCTGCTGTCGTTCACGCTGTCGATCGACGACCTCGTGCTGTCGGCGTTCCTGTCGGGCCCCGGCTCGACGACGCTGCCGCTCGTCGTGTTCTCGCGCGTGCGCCTCGGGCTGAACCCGGAAATGAACGCGCTCGCGACGCTGTTCATCATCGCGGTGACCGCCGGCGTCGTGATCGCGAACTTCGTGATGCTGCGGCAGGAGCGCAAGCGGATGGCGGGGTTCGCGACCTGACGTTCGGGTCGTGATCGCCATGGAAAACGCCCGGTGCCGACGACGAGTCGGGCCGGGCGTTTTGTTTGGGTGGCGCCGCGTGTGGATCGGCCCCGGTCAGGATGCGATTGCGACGGACGAGGGGCGCCAGCGCCACGGCACGGGTTCGATTACCGTGCCCGGCCGTGGCCGCTTCATGCGCGCAACGTCGCCTTCGCCAGCAGCCCGAGCGCGACGCACACGAGCACGACCGCGAACCCGGCCTGCACGTGCCGGGCGGCGAGGTGGCGTGACGCGCCGCGGCCGGCGGCCATGCCGAGCGCGGTCGCGACGGTGAACCACAACGTCACGTCGAGCGGTGCGCGCGTGCCCGACACGAGCGTGGCGAACACGCCGCCGGTGCCGACGAGCGCGATCACCATCAGCGACGTCGCGACCACGCCGTGCATCGACACGTTCGTGAACTTGCGCAGCATCGGCACGATCACGAAGCCGCCGCCCACGCCGAGCAGCCCCGTCATCAGGCCGGTCATCGCACCGGTCGACGCAAGCGCGACGCCGACCGGCCAGGACCAGACGAGCCGGCCCGTATCGGGATTCACTCGGCCGACGCACAGCGGCGACGTTTCCGCGTCGACCGGCGCGTGCCGCAGCGCCTGCAACAACAGGCGGCCGGCGACCACCAGCATCGTCAGCGCGAACAGCGCGAGCAGCAGGCGTTGCGGCAGCACATGCGCGAGCCGTACGCCGAGCGTGGTCAGCGGCACGCCGGCCACCGCCATCAGCAGCGCCGCGCGGTAGCGCACGAGCCCACGGCGGAAACCTTCGAGCGCGCCGAGCGCGGCGCTGCCCGCCACCGCGACGAGCGCGACGGGCGTGGCCTGCTGCATCGGCCAGCTCATCCCGACGACGAGCGCGGGCACCGCGAGGATGCCGCCGCCGGCGCCGGTCAGGCCGAGCACGGCGCCGACGAAACCGCCGAGTACGAGGGAAATCAGCATGACGTCATCGCGCTCCCGTCAACGTGCGATCGCGGGCTTCGCGAGCCATTCGCGGCCCTTGAGCATCGCCTTCCAGTAGAGCGGCGGCAGCACGCGTTCCTTGAGCAGCCACGCGAGCCGCGACGGACGCTTGCCGTCGATCAGCCACGCGGGGAAGGTCGGTGCGACCTTGCCGCCGTACAGGAATTCGGCGAGCACGATCTTGCCGCGCTCAACCGTGAGCGGGCACGAGCCATAGCCGTCGTACGCGGCGTCGCCGTGCGCGTGGCCGAGCGACGCGAGCAGGTTGTGTGCCACCACCGGCGCCTGCTTGCGGGCGGCCGCGGCCGTTTTCGCATTGGTCGTGTTGGTGGCGTCGCCGAGCGCGTAGATGTCCGGAAACTGCTTGTGGCGCAGTGTCGCCGGATCGACGTCGATCCAGCCGGCCGCGTCGGCGAGCGGGCTCGAACGCACGAAGTCGGGCGCCTTCTGCGGCGGCACGACGTGGATCATGTCGAATGCGCGCACGACGGTTTCCTTGCCGCCGTCCGGCAGCGCGCGCGCGAACGTCGCGCGGCGCGCGGGCCCGTCGATCGACACGAGGTTGTGGCCGAACGACAGCGCGATGTCGTAGCTTTTCACGTACTCCATCAGCGCGGGCACGTAGTCGGCGACGCCGAACAGCGCGGCGCCCGCATTCAGGAACTCGACGTTCGCGGCCTCGAGGCGGCCCGCGCGCCGCCAGTGGTCGCACGACAGGTACATCGCCTTCTGTGGCGCGCCCGCGCACTTGATCGGCATCGGCGGCTGCGTGAAGAGTGCGTTGCCGCCGCGGAACGCGCGCACGAGCTCCCACGTGTACGGCGCGAGATCGTAGCGGTAGTTGGACGTGACGCCGTTGCGGCCGAGCGTGTCGGCGAGCCCTTCGATCGCGTGCCAGTCGAGCTTGAGCCCCGGGCACACGACGAGCTTGCGATAGCCGATGCGGCGGCAGCCGTCGAGCACGACGGTGTGCGCGTCGGGCTCGAAGCCCGCGACGGCGGCCTGGATCCGCTGCACGCCGCGCGGCAGCACGTCGGTCATTCGGCGCGCGGTGGTCTCGGGCCGGAACACGCCCGCGCCGACCATCGTCCAGCCGGGCTGGTAGTAGTGGACGTCGGCCGGATCGATCACCGCGATGTCGAGCGACGCATTGCGCGCGAGCAGGCTCGACGCGACCGCGATGCCGGCCGCGCCCGCGCCGACGATCACAATGTCGTGCCGCGCGTCGACGGCCGGCGCCGCCTGCTTGCCGCCTTGCATGACGCGCGAGGCGAGCGCGCGCAGGTCGTAGCCGGCTGCGCCGGCCGTCGCGACGATGTCGTTCAGCGGACGCAGGCCGGCCTGCGACAGCGCCCACAGCGTGGCCGAGCGCGTGCCGCTGCGGCAATACGCGAGCACCGGGCCTTCGAGCGACGCGACGAGCGCGCCGAACTGCGCGGCCTGGTCGTCGGTCACCTTGCCCGTATCGACCGGCAGGTAGTGCACGTCGATGCCGAGCGGCGCGGCGGCCGCGCGGATCTCGGTGACGGTCGGCTGGTCGGGGCCTTCTCCGTCGGGGCGGTTGCAGATGATCGCGCGGATGCCGGCCGCGTGAAGCGCGGGCAGGTCGGCCGCCGCGATCTGCGGCGAGACCGACAGCGTGTCGGTCAGCTGGCGGATGGTCATGTCGGGGTTCTCCGGGTGGGGCGTGCGGCTCAGATCGCGTCGAGCGGGATCTTCAGGTAGCGCACGCCGTTGTTTTCGGGCTCGGGCAGGTGGCCGGCGCGCATGTTGACCTGCACGGACGGCAGCATCAGCACGGGCATCGCGAGCGTGGCGTCGCGCGCGGTGCGCATCGCGACGAAATCGTCCTCGCTCACGCCGTCCTTCACGTGCACGTTCGCGCGGCGCTGCTCGGCCACGGTCGTTTCGAACCGCACGTCGCGGCCGCCCGGCTGGTAGTCGTGGCACAGGTACAGGCGCGTGTCGGGCGGCAGCGCGAGCACGCGCGCGATCGAGCGGTACAGCGTGCGCGCGTCGCCGCCGGGGAAGTCGCAGCGGGCCGTGCCGTAGTCGGGCATGAACAGCGTGTCGCCGACGAAGGCCGCGCGCTGCGTCGCATCGTCGACGCAGTAGGTCATGCACGCGGGCGTATGGCCCGGCGTATGCAGCGCGCGGATCGTCAGCGCGCCGAGCGCGAGCGTGTCGCCGTCGTCGAGCAGCCGGTCGAACTGGCGGCCGTCGTGCGCGAAGCCGGGGCCCGCGTTGAACAGCGTGCCGAACACGTGCTGCACGCGGCGCACGTGCGAACCGATCGCGATCCGGCCGCCGACGTGTTCCTTCAGGTACGGTGCGGCCGACAGGTGGTCGGCGTGCACATGGGTTTCAAGCAGCCAGTGCACGTCCGCGCCGAGTTCGGCGACGCGGGCGATCAGCCGGTCGGCGCTCGCCGTGTGCGTGCGGCCGGATTTCGGGTCGTAGTCGAGCACGCTGTCGATCAGCGCGCACGCGCGGCTCGCGGTATCGAGCAGCAGATAGCTGACGGTGTGGGTCGCCGGGTCGAAAAAGCCTTCGACCGACAGCGTGGGGGCGTTGCTCACGGGGTGTCCTCGATCGGGTTCTGCATCTGCAATCCGGATCAGTAACTCAAGAAGCGTGCCAGCCTGCATCGCAGTGCCGACCGATCTGCCAGGGACTTGATTCGGCTCGGATTTTCGGTGCGGCCGCAGCGATACGCGGGTGTCGCCGGCACCGGTTCGTCACCGTGGACTGCCACATCTGGCAGGGCCGTGGCAGAATTGGCAGTCTGCGTGGCAGTTCGTCAGGCAGCCCTACACCGAGCGTCCGCATGAATCCGCACGACACCATCCCGATCGTCCCCGCGCCGCGCCACGACGTCATGCCCGACGTGCGCGCGCTCGTCGCGTATCTCGAGCAGGATCCGCAACCGATGATCGTCGTCGATCCCGACTATCGCATCCTCGCGGCGAACGATGCGTACCGGCGCCAGTTCGGCGTCGCGGGCGTCGAGCACGTGGGCCGGCACTGCTTCCAGGTCTCGCATCACTACGACGTGCCGTGCGACCAGGCCGGCGAGCATTGCCCGATGAAGCAGGCGCTCGAATCGCGCGGGCTGAACCGCGTGCTGCACATCCACCACACGCCGCGCGGCCCCGAGCATGTCGACGTCGAATTGCGGCCGATCTTCGACGCGAACGGCGACGTGATCGCGTACGTCGAGCGGCTGACGACGGTGCGCAGCGCGTCCGCGCAGCCGAGTGCGGAAGGGCTCGTCGGCGGCGCGGACGCGTTCAATGCGGCGCTCGGCGCATTGCAGCGCGTCGCGCCCTCGATGCTGCCGGTGCTGCTGCTCGGCGAATCGGGCACCGGCAAGGAACTGTTCGCGCGCGCGCTGCACGAGGCGAGCGACCGCGCGATGGGACCGTTCGTCGTCGTCGACTGCTCGGGGATCGCCGAGACCCTGTTCGAGAGCGAACTGTTCGGGTACGAAAAGGGCGCGTTCACCGGCGCGAACCAGCGCAAGCCGGGCCTCGTCGAAACCGCGCAGGGCGGCACGCTGTTCCTCGACGAGATCGGCGACGTGCCGCTGCCGATGCAGGTGAAGCTGCTGCGCCTGATCGAGTCGGGCACGTTCCGTCGCGTCGGCGGCGTCGAGGCGCTGCGCGCGGATTTCCGGCTGGTAGCGGCGACGCACAAACCGCTGCGCGAGATGATCGATGATGGCCGGTTCCGGCAGGACCTTTATTACCGGATCAATGCGTTTCCGATTCCGTTGCCGGCGCTGCGCGACCGGCGCGGGGACATCGCGCTGCTGGCCGAATCGATCCTGCGGCGGATCGCGAACGCGCGCGCCAGTGCGGGCGACGGGAGCGCGCGGCCGTTTGCGGCCCGGCCGTTCGTGCTGACCGAGCCCGCACGGGCGTGCCTCGAAGCGTATGCGTGGCCGGGCAACATCCGCGAGCTGCGCAACGTGCTCGAACGCGCGTGCCTGTTCGCGGACGACGGGACGATCCGGATCGAGCATCTGCCAGCGGAGCTGGTCGCCGCATCGGCGGCGCCGCAGGACCATACGGCCGATGCGCGCGGCGTGTCGGACGCGGAGCTGGTGCGCATCGCGCGCACGTTCGACGGCACGCGCAAGGCGCTCGCCGATCAGGTCGGCATGAGCGAGCGGACGTTGTACCGGCGGATGAAGGCGCTCGGGCTCGGATCGCGCGAGCGCTGAACGGGCGGGCGGCTGGCAGCGGCAGGCGGCTTTGTCGATAATGGCGGGTTCGATCCTGCCTCCACGTCACCGATGAAGACTCGCTTCCTTTCGCCCGGTCTGTTTCTTGCCGCCACCGCGCTGTGCAATCTGGCGCAAGCCGCCGCCCAATACACATGGACCGACGCGGCCGGTGCACACGCGGTGACGCTCGCCAGGACCGAATCCGGCGACGACGTCGAACTCAAGGTGGCCGCGACGCTCGACGGCCGGCCCGACTGGACCGTACGTGACTACGTGAAGGCATGCCCGGTCGACGTGATCCTCGACGTCGTGCCCGCGTCGATCGAAATGCGCGACCTGCTCGGCAACGGCCGCAAGCAGTTCCTGTTCGCGTACAAGATCGGCTGCCGCGGCGACGTCAGTGCCGACCAGGTCAAGTACTTCCTGGTCGACCAGGGCACGAAGTACGTGCTGCGCGGCGAGGAAACCGTGACGGTCAACGGCAAGTTCATGGACGGCGGCGCGGCACCCGTGCCGAATGCGGACCTGAAAGCCCAACCTGCGTTTCTGCGCTACATGACGAAGCATTGGCACGGGATCAGCGTGCGCGACTATCGATAGGCGTGCGCTCAACGCGCAGGCGCAAGCTGCGCCATCGCCTCCCGCACGAAGCCGATCAGCGTGTCGTCGATCCACGAATCCTGCGTCAGCGACGGCTCGTTCATCATCGCCCGGCGGAATTTCGCATGCGTGGCCGGATCGTTGCCGGCATAGCTGCAGAACAGCGCGAGCCAGCGCTGCGCGAGCGCGCGGCCTTCCGGTGAATCCGGCCTGGCGCCCGCATCGATCGCGTCGCGCACGTCGCCCATCAGCTGCGGCCATGCCATCGCGCTTTCGCCGTAGTGGGCGCGCATGAAGCGGATCTCGTCCGGCGCGAGATACTTCTCGAAGATCCGCATCTTGGTTTCCGACGACGCGCGCAGGACATAGTCGCGCAGCGCGGTCGAAATGCCGATCTTCGACTGCATCGCCGGTTCATGCTCATGCATCAGGTTCAGCTTCGCCAGCAGCCGCGGGTCGTTGTTCGTGTCGCGCACGAGCAGCGACATCCAGCGGCTGGCGAGCGCACGGGTGCGCTCGTCCTCGGCGGGTACGCCCGCATCGTGCAGCGCACGCACGTCGTCGACGAGTGCGATCCATTCTGCGTCGCCCGCCTGGCTCTTCTGGTACATCGGCAGGCGCGCGAGTTCTTCCTCGGAAAAATATTTGTCGTACACGGTCATCAACTCCAGTGTGGTGAGCCAATCGGCCAGCTCCGGCTCCGTGCCCGCGGCGAGCTGCGCGTGCAGGCTCACGAGCCGCTCGCGCAGCTGCGCGGTCTGTGCGAGCTGACGGTCGAGCAACGCGATCTGCTTCGCGACGATCTCGACGAGCGGGGTGTCGGGCTGGTTGAGGTGGTCGCCGATTTCGGCGAGCGACAGGCCGAAGCGACGCAGCGCCTGGATCTGGTGGAGCCGGGCGATGTCGTGGCGGTCGTACAGCCGGTAGCCGTTGTCGGCGCGCGCCGAAGGCGTCAGCAGACCGATCGCGTGATAGTGATGAAGCGTGCGGACGGTCAGCCCGCTGCGTTTCGCCAGTTCTCCCACTTTCAGTCGCATTCGTTCCTCCGTTCGGGTCGCACACTGGAGTCTCGAACGTTACGCTACGTGAGGGTCAAGCGGAAGATCGGGAATCGGGTGCGCGGGGAGAGGCCGCGCGCACCCGACGGCAGGGCTGGCTTATTGCGGCGAAGGCGGGGTGCCGGCGGTGGCGGCGCGCGCTTGCTGGCCGGTTGCGGCGTCGCCGGCTGCCGGGGCGGTCTTGCCGGACCGGCCTGCCTGGTCGACCGGCGGCGTGCCCATCGCCTGGTAAAGCCGCGCGGTATCCGCGAACCGCGCGCCGGTCGCGCGGATCTCGTCGAGCCGCGCGTTGCGGTACTGCAGTTCGCTGGCGCGCGCGGCCGACGGCGGCAGCGCGCCGAGCCGCACGCGGGCCGCGGCGTCATCGTACGCGCCGCGCGCGGACAGCGCGGCGCGCGACGACGCGTCGAGCGCCTCCGCGTCATGCTCGAGCGCCGCGAGCGAATCGGCGACGTTCTGGAACGCGCCGAGCACGGTCTGCTTGTACTGGTCGACCGCGGCTTCGTAGGTCGCCTTCGCGGCGCGGCGCTGCGCGAGCAGCGCGCCGCCATGGAAGATCGGCTGGCTCAGCGACGCGCCGACGTTCCAGATCGAGCCGGCGCCCGACAGCATCGTCGGCCAGCTGAAGCCGCCTTTGCCCATCGCGGCCGACAGCGACAGCTGCGGAAACATCTGCGCGGTCGCGAGGCCCACTTCGGCCGCGGCGGCCTTCAGCCCCGCGTCGGCCGCCTGGATGTCCGGGCGGCTTTGCAGCAGGTCGGACGGCACGACGACGGGTACTTGCTCGGGCAGGTGCAGATCGGCGAGCGTGAGATCGGCCGGCGGCCGGTCGGGCGTGCGGCCGATCAGCACCGCGAGCGCATGGCGCGCCGAGTCGCGCTGCTGGCGCAGCGCGGGCAGGCTCGCCGCGAACGTGTCGGCGCTTTGCCGCGCGTTCAGCGCGTCGCTGCGCGAGGCCGAACCGAGCGCGTAGCGGCGTTCGGCATCGTGGGCCTGGTCGTTGGCGAGCGCGACGAGCCGCTCGGTCGTGCCGATCTGTGCATTCAGCACCGACACCGTGATCGACGCGGTGACGATGTTCGCGGCCAGCGCGCGCCGCGCGGATTCGAGCTGGAACGCGCTGACATCGACGCGCCGCGCCAGCGCGCGGTTCGCGAAACGCGACGCGCCGAACAGGTCGATCGTGTAGCTCGCCTGCAGTTGGCCGACGAACGTGTCGTACAACAGCGTCGGCGCGCCGAGCGCGGGAATCGGCACGCCGAGCGCACGCTGGCGCGAGGCCTGGCCGCCCGCGTCGATCGACGGCAGCATCGAGCTGCCGATCTGCCCGCGCAGCTGTTCGCGCGCGGCATCGAGCGAGTGCGATGCCGCGCTCAAGGTCGGGCTGTTGCGCAGCCCTTCGTCGACGAGCGCGTTCAGCGCATCGGAGCGGTACTGCTTCCACCAGTCGGGCACCGGTTGCGCGCCGACCTCGAACTGCTGCGCGACGCCTTGCGCGGACACGGTCTGCTGGACTTGCGGCGTGGTGCCGTAGTGCGCGGGCGACGGCATCGCGGGCGGCTCGCCGTTCGGCGCGAACCAGGCGCAGCCCGCGAGCGGTCCGGCGAGGCTCGCCACGGCGAGTGCCCGCACGGCTTGGGTTTTCAGGTTCATCGATCGATCCATGGTCAGGCTCCCGACGGCGCGGCCGGCATGCTGCCGCCAGGCGGCGGCCCGTCCTGCGGGTCGCGTTCGTCGCGCTTCACGCGGAACCACGTCGCGTACAGCGCGGGCAGGTAGAACAGCGTCAGCACGGTCGCGCTCGTGATGCCGCCCATCAGCGCGGTCGCCATCGGCCCGAAGAAGTTCGAGCGCAACAGCGGGATCAGCGCGAGCACGGCGGCCGCGGCCGTCAGCGTGATCGGGCGGAAGCGCCGCACGGTCGCGCCGATGATCGCGTCGATGCGCCGGTGGCCGACCGCGATGTCCTGTTCGATCTGGTCGACCAGGATCACCGAGTTGCGCATGATGATCCCGAACATCGCGATCACGCCGAGCATCGCGACGAAGCCGAACGGCTGGCCGAACAGCAGCAGCGTGGCGACCACGCCGATCAGCCCGAGCGGCGCGGTCAGCACGACCATCAGCACGCGCGAGAAGCTCTGCAGCTGGATCATCAGCAGCGTGAACACGGCGATCGCCATCAGCGGCATCTGCGCATTGATCGAATTCTGCGCCTTCGCGCTTTCCTCGACCGAGCCGCCGATGTTGATCTGATAGCCGACCGGCAGTTGCGCGCGCAACGCGTTCAGCTTTGCGTCGACCGCATGCGTGACGTCGATGCCCTGCGCGCCGGCGCGCACGTCCGACTGCACGGTGATGGTCGGCTGGCGGTCGCGTTCCCACACGACGCCGTATTCGAGCGTCGGCTTGAAGCGGCCGAGCGAGCCGAGCGGCACCGGGCCGTTCGGGGTTGGCAGCGCGAGGCCGGCGAGCTTCGCGGGGTCGACTCGGTCGGCCTTTGGCGCGCGCAGGTCGACCGCGATCAGCTTGTCGCGCTCGCGGTATTGCGTGACGGTCGTGCCGGACAGCGTCATCGCGAGGAAGCTCGAGACGTCTTGCGACGTGACGTTCAGCTCGCGCGCCTTCTTCTGGTCGATCTCGAAGCGCACCGAACGCTCGGCCGGCTCGTCCCAGTCGAACTGCACGTTGACCGTGCGTGCGTCGCCGCGCATCGTCGCCGCGACCTTCTCGGCGATCGAGCGGACCGTCGCGATGCTGTCGCCGCTCACGCGGAACTGCACCGGATAGCCGACCGGCGGACCGTTCTCGAGCCGCGACAGCCGCCAGCGCACGGCCGGGAACTGCTCGCGCAACGTGGTTTCGAGCCAGGTCGCGAGCTTCTCGCGGTCCTTCACCGAGTGCGCGGTGATCACGAACTGCGCGAAGTTCGGCAACTGAAGCTGCTGGTCGAGCGGCAGGTAGAAGCGCGGCGCGCCGCTGCCGACGAAGTTCACCGAATGATCGATCTCGGGGCGCTTGTCGATCACTTTCTCCAGGCGCTCGGTCTCGCGCAGCGTCGCCGCGAACGATGCGCCTTCGGGCAGCCGCAGGTCGACCAGCAGCTCGGGGCGATCGGAACTCGGGAAGAACTGCTGCGGCACGAGCGAGAAGCCCATCAGCGCCACGACGAAGAGCGCGCCCGTGATCAGCAGCACGACGAAGCGCCGCTCGATGCACCAGTCGATCCAGCCGCGCAGCCGCCGGTAGAAACGCGTGTCGTAGATGTCGTGCTCGTGGTCGTCGGGCAGGTGCGCCTCGTGCGCCTGCCGCTTGCGCTCGGGCAGCAGGTGGAAGCCGAGCAGCGGGATCAGCACGACCGCCGCGAACCACGACGCGATCAGCGCGATCGCCGACACCTCGAAGATCGAGCGCGTGTATTCGCCGGTGCTCGATTTCGCGAGCGCGATCGGCAGGAAGCCCGACACGGTGACGAGCGTGCCGGTCAGCATCGGGAACGCGGTGCTCGTATAGGCGAACGCGGCCGCGCGTGCGCGGGTGTAGCCCTGCTCGAGCTTCACGGCCATCATCTCGACCGCGATGATCGCATCGTCGACGAGCAGCCCGAGCGCGAGCACGAGCGTGCCGAGCGACACCTTGTGCAGCCCGATGTCGAACAGGTACATGAAGAGGGCGGTGACCGCGAGCACGACGGGAATCGAGATCACGACCACCATCCCGGTGCGCAGGCCGAGCGACACGAGGCTCACGACCAGCACGATCGCGACCGCTTCCGCGACGGCCTCGAGGAAGTCGTCGACCGAATGCGCGACCGCGTGCGGCATGCTCGATACCAGCGTCAGCTTGAGGCCGGCCGGCAGTTGCGCCTGCAGGTCCTTCGATTCGTCGTCGAGCGCCTTGCCGAGCCGGATCACGTCGCCGCCCGGCTGCATCGTGACGCCGATGCCGAGCACCGCGTGGCCGTTCGCGCGCATCTGCGTGACGGTCGGATCGTCGTAGCCGCGCGTCACCGTCGCGAGATCGCCGAGCCGGAACGTGCGGCCGTTGATGCGGATCAGCGTGTCGGCGATCGCGCCGACGTTGTCGAACTGGCCGCTCGGCCGCACGAACACGCGGTCGTCGGCGGTCGTCAGCGTGCCGGCCGACGAGATGTCGTTCTGCGCGTTGATCGCCTGCCCGAGCTGCTGCGGCGAGATGCCGAGGCGCGTCAACTGCGCGTTGTTGACCTCGATGAAGATCCGCTGGTCGGGGTCGCCGAAATAGTCGACCTTGCCGACGCCCGGCACGCGCAGCAGCACGGTGCGGAGCTGGTCGGCGTAGTCGTGCAGTTGCGCGGGCGAGAAGCCGTCGCCTTCGAGGGTCCAGATGTTGGTGTAGACGTCGCCGAACTCGTCGTTGAAGAACGGGCCCTGCACGCCGGGCGGCAGCGTATAGCCGATGTCGCCGACCTTCTTGCGGATCTGGTACCAGGTCTCGGGCACGTCCTTCACGGGCGCCGAATCCTTCATCGTGAAGAAGATCAGCGATTCGCCGGGGCGCGAATAGCTGCGCAGGAAGTCGATGGCCGGCGTTTCCTGCAGCTTGCGGCCGATCCGGTCGGTCACCTGTTCCTGCACCTGCCGCGCGCTCGCGCCGGGCCAGAACGTGCGGATCACCATCACGCGGAACGTGAACGGCGGGTCTTCGGATTGCGCGAGGCGCGTGTAAGCGAGGATGCCCGCGAGCGTCGCGAGCGCGATCAGGTAGACGACCAGCGCCTGGTGGCGCAGCGCCCACGCCGACAGGTTGAAGCGGCCTTCTTCGTAGGAAACGCTCACGATGCGAAATCCTCCGGATGCAGCGGCGCGATCGCGCGGACCTTCTCGCCCGCGCTGACCGTGTGCACACCCTGCAGCACGACGCGTTCGCCGGGCTGCAGCCCGTGCGACACCGTCACCGTGCGCTCGTTGAAGCGCGCGACGTCGACGCGGCGCAGCTCGAGCGTGTCGTCCTTCGTACGCACGACCCACACGGCCGGTTGCTGGCCATCGTGGAACAGCGCGGTCGCGGGCAGCGTGATCGATTGCGCGTCGCCGGCGGCCGGTGCGTCGTCGAACGCGACGCTGGCCGTCATGCCGAGCTTGATTGCCGGATCGGGCGCGGCGAGCGTGAGCTTCACGCGATAGGTGCGGCTTTGCGGATCGGCGGCGGGCGCGATTTCGCGCACCTTCGCGGCGAACGAACGGCCCGGCAGCGCCGGCAGCGTGACGCTAGCCGCGTGGCCGGGCGTGAGCGACGCAAGCGCGGACTCGGGCACGTCGCTGACCACGTCGACGTCGCCGGACCACGCGAGCTGGTAGACGGCCTGGCCGGCCGACACGTTCTGGCCGGTATCGGCCTGTTCGGCGGTGATGGTGCCCGCGTGATCGGCGACGAGCGTGGCGTAGCGGAGCTGGTTCTTCGCGAGCGCGAGCTGCTGCTGCGCCTGGTCGCGCTGCGCGAGCGCCGACGCGTAGCTGTTCTCGGTCTGCTCGAGCTGCGCGGTGGCGATCAGGTTTTCGCGCGCCTGCGCGCGATCGCGGTCGAGCTGCTGCTTCGCGAACGCGAGGCTGTGCGTCGCGGCATCGAGTTGCGCCTGCGCGCTCGCGGCGTTCTTCTCGACGTCGGACGGGTCGAGCAGCGCGACGACCTGGCCGACCTTGACCGTATCGCCGAGGCGCACCTTGCGCTCGATGATCTTGCCGGCGATGCGGAACGACAGCGGCGTGGTATAGCGCGGCTGGATCTCGCCGGGGAGCGTGCTGGCGACGGCGGCGCCGTCGGCATGGGCGGGCAGCGCGACGACGGGGCGCGGCGCGGGCGGCGCGGATTCTTTCGGATGACAGGCGGCGAGGACGAGCGCGGCGCCGACCAACAGCGCGGCGCGGGAACCGGAGCGATTCACGAAACCCCCAGATGAGGTGAGAGCGAGAGCGGAACGAAGCCGGCAAGCGCGGCGGGCGCTTGCCCCGAGCGGCGCCGACACGGGCGTGCGGACACCATCTTTCAGAAACTGTGGCGAATTCTAATACACACCTGTATCTGAATGCAAAGATGAATCCGAAAGGGGATTGGTGCTAGACTGCGCGCCATGAAACCTCAGCGCTTAACCCGTGAGCAGAGCAGGGACCAGACGCGCGAACGTCTGCTGAATGCCGCGCATCGTATTTTTCTGAAGAAAGGCTTTGTGGCCGCGAGCGTCGAGGACATTGCGGCCGCGGCGGGCTTTACGCGCGGCGCGTTCTACTCGAATTTCCGCAGCAAGTCGGAACTGCTGCTCGAACTGCTCGCGCGCGACCATGATTCGGTGCGGGCCGATTTCGAAGCGATCTTCGAGGAAGGCGGCCCGCGCGAGCAGATGGAGTCGATGGCGCTCGCGTACTACCGGACGCTGTTTCGCGACGACGAATATTCGCTGCTGTGGGGCGAGGCGAAGCTGCAGGCCGCGCGCGACGCGAAGTTTCGCGTGCGCTTCAACCAGTTCCTGCACGCCAAGCGGCTGCAGATGGCCGAATTCATCCAGCGCTTCGCCGAGCGCGCGGGCACGCCGCTGCTCTTGCCGGCCGAGACGCTCGCGTTCGGCCTGATGTGCCTGTGCGACGGCGTGCAGTCGTTTTACACGGCCGATCCGCAGCACGTGTCGGCCGACTCGGCCGAAGCGGTGCTCGCCGGGTTCTTCGCGCGGGTCGTGCTGGGGCGCGCGCCGGACTGAGCGGGGCCGGGTTCGCGGGCGTCGTGCTCGCCCGCGGCAGACGGCAGGCGGCATGCGATGAAGCGGTGCGGCGCGCGTCGCGCCATGCGCGTCAGCGCTCGCCCGTCATCCGCCGGTACGCGTCGAGCAGCGACGTCTTGTAGACCACCCCCGCGAGCGTCGGCTCGGCCTCGCTCTCGATCACCGGCAGCCGTTCGCCCTGGAACGCCATGAAGCGTTCGAGCGCGGTGGCGAGCGGCATGTCGGGCGTGAGGAGCGGAAACGGCGTGTGCGCGTAGTGCGCGGCCGTCTTGTCGGTCGTGTCGCGCTTGTCGAGCAGGTCCGACGTGATGTCCTTCAGCGCGACCGCGCCGCGAAAGCGCCCGGCGTCGTCGGTCACGTACAGGTACTTCACCGGATATTCGAGGAACACGCGCGTCATGTCCGCGACGCTCGCCGTGAGCGGCACGACCGTCTGCGCGGGCTGGATCAGCTCGCGCATCTGCGTGGTGCGCAGCCGCATCCGCTCCTGCGCGTCCTGGTAGTGGTGCAGCGTGATCTCGTACATCGACGTCGTGCCCGTCGCACGGGCGACGAAATACGCGAACACGCACGACACCAGCAGCGGCAGCACGACCTGGTAGCTCAGCGTCATCTCGAAGATCATCAGGATCGCCATCAGCGGCGCCTGCGTGGCGCCCGCCATGAACGCCCCCATCCCGACGATCGCATACGCGAAGTACGCCGACGTATGGCCGGGCCACAGCGCTTCCATCGCGAGCCCGAACAGCGAACCGAACACCGCGCCGACGAACAGCGTCGGCGTGAACACGCCGCCGATCGCGCCCGAGCCGGCGGTCGCGGCGGTCGCGATCACCTTGAACACGAGCACCGCGACGAGCGCCTGCCAGGTCCACGGCGAATGGAGGATGTGGTTCACGACGCTGTAGCCGTTGCCCCACACGTCCGGAATCCACACCGAGATCACGCCGACGACGAGGCCGCCGAGCGCGAGCCGCACGGGCAACGGCACGGGCAGCCGCTTGAACTGGTTCTTCGACGCGTCGAGCAGGTGCAGGAACTGCGGCGCGAGCACGCCGCACAGCGCGCCGAGCACGACGAACAGCAGCACCTCGGGGCCGGTGACGGCCGGAAACACCGGCATCTCGTACGGCGGCCGGTAGCCGACGAATTCGCGCATCACGATGTTCGCGACGACCGACGCGACGACCATCGGCCCGAAACTCTCCATCGCGATCGTGCCGAGCACGATCTCCGATACGAAGAAGGCGCCGGCGATCGGCGCGTTGTAGGCGGACGTGATGCCGGCCGCCGCCCCGCAGGCGACCAGCAGGCGCAGGCGCGGCGGGTCGAAGTGCGCGAAGCGGCCGACGAGCGACGCGGCGAGCGCCGCGAGCTGCACCATCGGGCCTTCGCGGCCGATCGAGCCGCCGCTGCCGATCGTCAGCAGCGACGACACGCTGCGCCACAGGCTCTGGCGGACCGGCACGATGCCGTTGCCGAGCGCGACCGATTCCATGTAGTCGGTCTTGGCGGCCTTCTTGTCGCCGCGCGTCGCCAGCAGCAGCACGCAGCCGGCGAGAAAGCCGCCCGCGGCCGGCATCCAGAACCGCACGTACCAGGGCAGGCTCTTCGCCATCTGCACGAAGCTGCCGCTGTGCCCGGAGATCAGGTGCTGCATCAGGTCGATGCCTTCGCGGAACGCCATCGTGGCAAAGGCGCCGCCGACGCCGACGATGGCCGACCAGATCAGCATCGTATGGGCGTCCGACAGGCGGAACAGCGTTTGGGCGCGAGTGCGCAGCTTCAGCAGGAACGAGAGCACGGCTGAAAGAGGGCGATGGAAAACGACGCGAAGCATAGCACTGCGCCGCGCCCGCGGGACCATCCCGTCGGGCGCGGCGCGCGAAGTGTCACGGGCGGGCAACTCAGCCAAGCCAGTGCTGCACGGCCCAGGTGATCCCGTAGCCGCCGGCGATCAGCCATACGTACAGGATCAGGCCGGTCATCAGCGCACGGGGGCCGGCCGCGCGGATCTGCGCGACGCGGGTTTCGATGCCGAGCGCGGTCATCGCCATCGTCAGCGCGAAGGTGTCGAGCACGTTCAGCGTGTGCGTGACGTCGGCGGGCAACACGTTCAGCGAGTTGACGATCACGAAGCCGAGGAAACCGAGTGCGAACCAGGGCACGGCCACCTTGCGCTTGCCTTGCGCGCCGCCGGCGGTGGCGCGCGCCGAGCGGGCGAGCCACCAGCCGAGCACCAGCAGCACCGGCACGAGCAGCATCACGCGGGTCATTTTGACGATCGTCGCGACGTGCGCGACCTGCGGGCTGATGTCGCTCGCCGCGCCGACCACCTGCGCGACCTCGTGGATCGTGCCGCCGAAGAACAGGCCGAGGCCGGCCGGATCGAGGTTCAGCAGCCCGGCGTGATACGCGAGCGGGTACAGGAACATCGACAGCGTGCCGAACAGCACGACGCTGCCCACGGCCATCGCGCTCTGGTGCGGCTTCGACTGCAGCGTCGACTCGAACGCGAGCACGGCGGCCGCGCCGCAGATCGCGCTGCCCGCGGCGGTCAGCAATGCCGAGTCGCGGTCGAGCTTCATGATCTTCATGCCGGCCCAGGTGCCGAGCACGAGCGTGCTGACGACGACCAGTACCGACACCGTCAGGCCCGGCAGCCCGACCTGCGCGATTTCCTGCAGGCTCACGCGCAACCCGAAGAACGCGACCGCGATGCGCAGCAGCTTGCGCGCGGAGAAATTGACGCCGGCCGCCCAGCTGGCCGGCATGCCGTCGCGCAGCGCGTTGCCGTACAGCGCACCGGCGACGATGCCGACGATCAGCGGCGACAGGCCGAGCCCCGCGATCGCGGGAAGCTGGGACAGGCTCGTGACGGCGGCGGCGAACAGCGCGACGAACAGCACGCCGTTCAACTGGCCGCGCATCGACGGCGCGGCAGGGCTGAGATGGGGAGTCGGGGCAGTGGACATGGAAGCACCGTGATGGAGCGTGTTGCGATGCTGTAATCCTAATTTCGTTATATCGATATGAAAAATTGTGATTTGTGACGTAAACTATCCGGAAAGCCGATAATTTGACCCCATGACCCCGGATCAACTGATAACGTTCGCCGCCGTCGCCGAACACCTGAACATCAGCCGCGCCGCCGTGGCGCTGCATCTGTCGCAGCCGGCCGTGTCGGGCCAGTTGCGGCTGTTGCAGGACGAATTCGGCGAGCCGCTGTACCAGCGCGAAGGCCGCGGCATCCGGCTGACCCCGGTCGGCGAACAGCTCGCGCAGTACGCGAAGGCGCAGCGCGACACCTTTGCGCAGGCGCGCGCGTTTCGTGACGCGGTACGCGGCCTCGAGGCCGGCACGCTGCGCATCGGCGCGAGCACGACCCCCGCGAGCTACCTGCTGCCGTACCTGATCGCGGCGTTCCAGCCGCGCGCGCCGCGCGTGGCGATCCAGACGATGAGCGGCAACACGGCCGACGTGGTCGCGGCGCTGCCGTCGCTCGATATCGCGATGATCGAAGGGCCGCCCGGCGAGGCACTGCCGCCGGGCACCGCGGTGCATGCGTGGCGCGAGGACGAGATCGTGGCGATCGTGCCGGCTGGTCATCCGCTGGCCGCGCCCGACTACGCGTCGGGGGTCACGCTCGACGCGCTGGCGGCCCATCCGCTCGTACTGCGCGAGGCGGGCTCCGCCGTGCGGCAACTCGTCGAGCGCGCGTTCGCGCAAGGCGCGGCGCCGATGCGCGTCGCGTTCGAGATCGCGGGCGTCGAGGCGGTGAAGGAAGCCGTGCGGGCCGGGATGGGCGTCGGGTTCGTATCCGCGATGTCGCTGCGTCACGACGATGCCGCGCTCGTCCTGCGCTCGCTCGCGCCCGCGCCGCTCGCACGTCACTTCTCCATCCTCGTGCCGCACGGCGGCGCGCCGTCGCGGGTCGCCGCACAATTCCTCGAGATGAGCCTCGCGCACGACGTCGCGTGAGCGGCCGCACGCCCGGCCCGGGAACGCGCGATGCGCGCCGTGTCGGTGCGCATCCGCGTCGTTGCCCCATCTTAGGGATTTCCTCTATGGCGTGGGTCCGACGCGGAGCGCACCATCCGTCTCAAGCAAATGGAACCGGTTCCATTCCGGTGAAAAAGGGCAAAATGACAGACATCGTGATCGTGGCGAGCGCATTCGGGATGGATCGCGTGCGTCAGGAGGGCCACGGCGCATTCATCGCGACCGCGGCAGCGTCCGGTGCGACCGGCTTCGAGGTGCGGCGCGAACTGTTCGCGTCCGAAGCGGAGGCAGCCCCCGCCGCGCTGGCCGCGCTCGGCGCGCAACTGGCCGGCCACGGGCTGTGGTCGGTCTATTCGACGCCGGCCAACCTGTACACGGAAACGGGTGCGCTCGATGCGGACGCGTTGCGCAGCGCGCTCGCGGAAGCCGACGCACTCGGGGCGCGCTTCGTGAAATTCCAGCTCGGCGGCTTCGCCGGCGACGCGCACGCGGCGGACATCGTCGCGCTATCGCGCGGCGCGCGTGCCCGCGTGGTGGTCGAGAACGGCCAGCTTCCGGTGGGCGGCGCGCTCGCGCAGTTCCGCGGGCTGTTCGAGGCATTGGCCGCGGCGGGCACGCCCGATGCGCTCGGGATGACCTTCGACATCGGCAACTGGCAGTGGCCGGGCGAAGCGCCGCTTGACTGCGCGCAAGTGCTCGCGCCGCATGTGGAATACATTCATTGCAAGGCAGTCGCGGGCGAGGGCGCGCGCCGTTTCGCCGCCGCGCCGGCGCCGAACGACCCGCTCGTGACCGGCGTGCTAGCGGCGCTGCCGCGGCAGGCGCCGCGCGGTATCGAGTTCCCGTTCGACGCGGCCGACCTGGCGGGCGATGCATGCCGGCGCGTCGCGTGGCTCGCGGCCGCGTGACGGCGGAAGGATCCTGGAGCGTTCATTCATGAAAGCAGCACTCGATGTCGTGACCTACGGCGAAGCGATGGCGATGTTCGTCGCGAACGAGCCCGGCCATCTCGCGCACGCGGCGCAATTTTCGAAGCGGATCGCGGGCGCCGACCTGAACGTCGCGATCGGCCTGTCGCGGCTCGGCTTCCGGGTCGGCTGGATGAGCCGCGTCGGTCGCGATTCGTTCGGCGGCTACGTGCTCGACACGCTGGCGCGCGAGGGCATCGACGCGTCGTGCGTGACGGTCGACCCGCGTTATCCGACCGGCTTCCAGCTGAAGTCCCGCAACGACGACGGCAGCGACCCGACCGTCGAATATTTTCGCAAGGGCTCGGCCGCGAGCCACCTGTCGTGCGACGACTACGTGGCCGACTACGTGCTCGGCGCGCGCCACCTGCACCTGACGGGCGTCGCGCCGGCGATCTCCGCGACGTCGTGCGAGCTCGCGTTCAAGCTCGCGCGCGAAATGCGCGCGGCCGGCAAGACGATCTCGTTCGACCCGAACCTGCGCCCGACGCTGTGGCCGTCCGCCGACGTCATGGCGAAGACGCTGAACGCGCTCGCGTCGCTCGCGGACTGGGTGCTGCCGGGCATCGCCGAAGGGCGGCAACTGACCGGGCGCGACACGCCGGCCGACATCGCGGGCTTCTATCTGGCGCAGGGTGCGCGCGGTGTCGTGATCAAGCTCGGTGCCGAAGGCGCGTACTACCGGACGGCCGACGGCCGTGACGGAACGGTGGCGGGCGAGCGCGTGCAGAACGTCGTCGACACGGTCGGCGCCGGCGACGGCTTCGCGGTCGGCGTGGTCAGCGCGCTGCTGGAGGGCAAGACGATCGAGCAGGCCGTGGCGCGCGGCAACCGGATCGGCGCGCTCGCGATCCAGGTGATCGGCGACTCGGAAGGGCTGCCGACTCGCGCCGCGCTCGATCGATTCGAAAACGTCAGCAATCGCGCCGATCGCTTAGAGGAAACCTTCACCGCGCAATGAGAGGCCGGACACGGCACAATCCGCGGACTCTTTCGTCGTGCACGCGCACGGCAACGTTCGGGACCGGGGCGCGCGCCGAAGCGTGCGTTCCGACACAGGAGACATTCTGATGGCCAACACACTCGCTGCCCGCCGCTGGTGGACGATCATGCCGATCGTCTTCATCACGTACAGCCTCGCCTACCTCGACCGCGCGAACTACGGGTTCGCGGCCGCGGCCGGCATCAACCAGGACCTCGGGATCAGCAAGGGCCTGTCGTCGCTGATCGGCGCGCTGTTCTTTCTCGGCTACTTCTTCTTCCAGATCCCCGGCGCGATCTATGCGGAACGCCGCAGCGTGAAGAAGCTCGTGTTCGTCAGCCTCATCCTGTGGGGCGCTTGCGCGGCGCTCACGGGCGTGGTCAGCAACATCCCGTCGCTGATGGCGATCCGCTTCGCGCTCGGCGTCGTCGAGGCGGCCGTGATGCCGGCGATGCTGATCTACATCAGCAATTGGTTCACGAAGAACGAGCGCTCGCGCGCGAATACGTTCCTGATCCTCGGCAACCCGGTCACCGTGCTGTGGATGTCGATCGTGTCGGGCTATCTCGTGCACGAATTCGGCTGGCGCCACATGTTCATCGCCGAAGGCGTGCCGGCCGTCCTCTGGGCCGTGTGCTGGTGGTTCCTCGTGCAGGACAAGCCGGCCGATTCGCCGTGGCTCAACGCACAGGAAAAGCGTGACCTCGACGCCGCACTCGCGGCCGAGCAGGCAGCGATCAAGCCCGTGCGCAACTATGGCGAGGCGTTCCGTTCGCCGGCGGTGATCAAGCTGTGCGCACAGTATTTCTGCTGGAGCATCGGCGTGTACGGCTTCGTGCTGTGGCTGCCGTCGATCGTCAAGAACGGCTCCGACCTCGGGATGGTCGCGACCGGCTGGCTGTCCGCGTTGCCGTATCTCGCCGCGACGATCGCGATGCTCGCCGCATCGTGGGCGTCCGACAAGGTCGGTTCGCGCCGCGGTTTCGTGTGGCCGTTCCTGCTGATCGGCGCGGCGGCGTTCGCCGCATCGTACGCACTCGGCTCGTCGCACTTCTGGATTTCGTATGCGCTGCTGGTCGTCGCAGGCGCCGCGATGTACGCGCCGTACGGCCCGTTTTTCGCGATCGTGCCGGAACTGCTGCCGAAGAACGTCGCCGGTGGTGCGATGGCGCTGATCAACAGCATGGGCGCGCTCGGCTCGTTCGTCGGCTCGTACTTCGTCGGCTACCTGAACGGTGCGACCGGCTCGCCCGTCGCGTCGTACGCATTCATGAGCGCCGCGCTCGTCGCGGCGGTGATCCTCACGCTGTCCGTCAAACCCCAGGCGCGCGATACGCATCCGCTCGCGACGCCGCTGCAAGGAAAATGAATCAGATGAAGCCCCGTATCGTCGCGTACAAGCCGCTGCCCGATGACGTCCTCGCGTACCTGCGCGAGCATGCGGACGTCGTGCGGGCCGACGGCGCCGCAGCCCTCGCCGATGCGCTCGGCGATGCGGACGGCGCGATCGGCGCGAGCCTGAAGGTCACGCCGCAGATGCTCGACCGCGCCCCGCGGCTGAAGGCGTGGTCGACGATCTCGGTCGGCTACGACAACTTCGACGTCGCGGATCTCACGCGGCGCGGGATCGTGCTCGCGCATACGCCGGACGTACTGACCGAGTCGACCGCCGATACGGTGTTTTCGCTGATTCTCGCGTCCGCGCGACGCGTGGTCGAGCTGGCCGAGTGGGTGAAGGCCGGCCACTGGCATCACAGTATCGGCCCCGACCTGTACGGCACCGACGTGCAGGGCAAGACGCTCGGCATCGTCGGGCTCGGGCGGATCGGCGGCGCGGTCGCGCGCCGCGCGGCGCTCGGCTTCCGGATGCAGGTGCTGTACGCGAACCGCTCCGCGCATGCGGAAGCCGAGACGCAGTACGGCGCGCGGCGCGTCACGCTCGACGAACTGCTCGCGCAATCGGATTTCGTGTGCCTGCAGGTGCCGCTGTCTGCGCAAACGCACCACCTGATCGGCGCGGCCGAATTCGCGAAGATGAAGCGCGGTGCGATCCTGATCAACGCATCGCGCGGGCCGGTGGTCGACGAAGCCGCGCTGATCGATGCGCTGCGCGCAGGCACGATCCGTGGCGCGGGGCTCGACGTGTTCGAGAAGGAGCCGTTGCCGGCGGATTCGCCGTTGTTGCAGATGAAAAATGTCGTCGCGCTGCCGCATATCGGCTCGGCGACGCACGAGACGCGCCACGCGATGGCGCGCTGCGCCGCGGAAAACCTGGTCGGCGCGCTGGCCGGCACGCTGCGCACGAATCTCGTCAATCCGGATGCGCTCGCGCACGCCTGAGCCGCCGCGGGTAGCGGGGCGGCCACCGGTCGATGGTTGGCCGGCGGGGTGCCGGCTTCGTTAGAGTCTATGGTCTTGGTGCCGGATGGCTGGCTGCGTTATGATCGCCCGCGTCGCATCGACGGCCCGGCAACGCTGCCGGCGGCGTCCCGCGACAGGTATCCGCGCCAGGTCCGGTGCGGCCGACTGTTTTTGCAGGTGACCGGGGCGGGTGCCGACGCGCCGGCGCCGATCAGCAGAAGCAGGGGATCAGCGTAAGCTCAAGCAGCCAACGCTGACCGACTGCGAAGCATGGGATCCGCGTAAGTGCCGAAGCGCTGGAGCGCTGACGCGGGTCGACAGGAGATTCCACCGGGTGGCTTACGTTTCCAACAACAAAGGTCCGTCTGCTCACGAAGCGGCGCGGATCGTACGTCGCGAGGCACGACAGTGACCGATTCGCAACCTACCACGACGCGTCCGGCGACGATCAGCGATGTCGCGCGCGAGGCCGGCACGGGCAAGACCAGTGTGTCGCGCTACCTGAACGGCGAGACGCACGTGCTGTCCACCGATCTGCGCCAGCGGATCGAATCGGCCATCGCGCGGCTCAACTACCGGCCGAACCAGATGGCGCGCGGGCTCAAGCGCGGCCGCAACCGCTTGCTCGGCATGCTCGCGGCCGACCTGACCAATCCCTATACCGTCGAAGTGCTGCAGGGCGTCGAGGCCGCATGCCACGCGCTCGGCTACATGCCGCTGATCTGTCACGCGGCAAACGAAGTCGAGATGGAACGCCGCTTCCTGCAGTTGCTCACGACCTACCGCGTCGAAGGGCTGATCGTCAACGCGCTCGGCGCCGACGAGGACGTGCTGCGCCCGCTGCGCGGGGCCGGCATCCCGGCCGTGCTTGTCGACCGGACGGTCGAAGGCTTCGAGGCCGACCTGATCGGCCTCGACAACGCCGACGCGATCGAGACGGCACTCGCGCACCTGGTCGAACACGGTTTCGACGCGATCCATTTCGTCGTGCAGCCGTTCGAGCGCGTCAGCTCGCGGCGCCTGCGCGAGGCTGCGTTCCGCGCGGCGCTGGCGGCGCGCGGGCTGGCGGTGCCGTCGACGGTCGTGCTCGACCTGAACGCGCCCGACGCCGTCACGGCGGCGCTGGCCGACATCGATGCCCGCATCGACGACGCGGCGCGGCGCGGCGTGCGCGCGGCGCTGTTCGCCGCGAACGCGCCGGTCGCGCTCGCGATCGCGCGCCACCTGCGCGCGCGTTTCGGCACCGCATGGCAGCAGCAGGCGGCGCTGCTGTCGATCGACGATCCGGAATGGGCCGAGCTGATCGGCATCACGACGATCCGCCAGCCGACCTACGAAATCGGCTACAAGGCCGTCGAATTCGTGCACGAGCGGATCGACGGCGCGGCGGGCGACGTACGCGTCTCGCTGTTGCCGGGCGAGCTGGTTGCGCGCGCGTCGACCGCAAGCTGAGTATCATGCGGGGCACGCAGCGCGCCGGATGCGCTGCCCCGAACAAGGAAATACATGACTGTCGCTCCCGTCACGCTGGCGGTGCTGATCGCCGCCACGCTGATCATCGCGCTCCTGCCGCTCATCCTCTTCCGACTCCTGCGCAAGCCGCTGGCGCTGAACCGCCGCGATACGATCGTCGGCGTCGCCGTCTTCACGCTGTTTGCGATGATCCTCGAACGCGCGTTCCACGGGCTCGTGCTGAGCCGGACGCCGCCGGATGGCTGGCTCACGCAGCCGCTTGCGTTCGTCGCGTACAGCGCGCTCGCGACCGCCGTGTTCGAGGAAGTCGGCCGCTATCTCGGGATGCGTTTCCTGAACCGCCGCTACGGCCCGTCGGCGGGCGACAGCCGCGGAATCGGTTACGGGATCGGTCACGGTGGCGCCGAAGCGTGGTTCGTCGGCGTACTCGTGTGGGCCCAGTGGTCGTATCTCGCGTGGCTCGCGAGCCGCGGCCAGCTCGAAACGCAACTCGCCGACCTGCCGGGCGATACCGTCGTGCGGCTGCACGTGATGCTTGCGACGCTGTCGGCGCAGTCGATCCTGCTGTTGCTGGTCGAACGCTGCACGGCATTCGTGCTGCAGCTTGCGCTGTCGGTGCTGGTCTGGCGCGGCGTGCGCGCCGGCCGCGCGGGCGTGTTGCCGCTCGCGATCGTGCTGCATGCGCTGGCGGCCGCGCCGGCATTGCTGTACCAGGTTCGCGTGCTGCCGGCCGGCTGGGTCGAGGCCGCGCATGTCATGCTGGCCGCGATCCTGGTCGTCGTGCTGGTGAAGGTGTGCCGGCCGTCGCAATCGGCAGCCTGACGGGAGAGACGGGATGGATGACTATCTGATCGAATGCCAGAGCGCGGAATTCGACGCGCTCGCCCGCGTGATCTGCGATCTCTTTCCGGAGCAGACGCGTTTTGCC
Organism: Burkholderia sp. BCC0405; assembly: GCF_902833075.1. Classification (NCBI taxonomy): domain Bacteria; kingdom Pseudomonadati; phylum Pseudomonadota; class Betaproteobacteria; order Burkholderiales; family Burkholderiaceae; genus Burkholderia; species Burkholderia sp. BCC0405. The sequence continues at coordinate 89,906 of NZ_CADFEO010000018.1, read as the reverse complement.
GAAAGCAGTGACGCCCGCGGGCGCTTCCTGTCCGTTCACTGGCTCGCGATGCGTTTCGGCTCGGCGCCGAAGCGGATGACGCTCGATATCCGTATCGTGCCGGCCGCGCTCGCGCGCTATCTGGCGCTCAAGCCGATGCAGCGCGCACGCAGCCATGCGGTGCTGCATGCGTATACGGAAGCGATGCTCGGGTCGCTCGAGGAGCGCCACGCGGCCGGTGAGGCCGTCGAGCGCGACGCGGAACTCGAACTCGACGAAGACTTTGCGTGACCGTTCGCGCCGGCGCCATGCCGGCGCGTCGCATCACGCGTCGCGGTAGACCTGCGCGAAGCGCTGCGCCTGCACGACACCGTAGTCGCCGGGCGCATACTGCATCACCCAGTCGCCGGCGACGCCGCGCAGCATGTCGCCGTTTTCCGAACGGGCGATCGTGAAGGGCTCGTCCATCCGGCGGGCGAGCACGACGGCAGGCCGGTTCCGGTAGTCGCCCGGCTCGCCGTGCGTGAGCGCCGGATCGGCGGGCAGGTATTTGGCGTCGAAGCGCGCGCGCGACACGACCCAGCGGTCGCCGGTCGAGCCCGTGATCAGCGCGTCGCCCGCGATATAGCGGTTCGGGCCTTCGAGGCTCATCAATTCGCCGTCGGCCTCCGCGAAGGACACGGCGACGGTTTCGTCCTTGACGACGCGACGGGCCTGCGGATCGGTACGCAGGTCGAGGTGCTTGAGTTCGAGCATGGCGGGGCGGTGCGGGAAAGCTGGAAAAGCCGGGAGCTTATCCCGAATCCGGCGCGCCGTGTGACGCGCCGGTCGCCTGGAGCGGCGCGGCGCCGTTCGGCCCGGACGGGCGGTACGGCGCCGGCGGGGAGGGCGTCAGGGCTGCGCGGGCGCGCTGGCGGCCGGTGCGGCTGCCGCCTTGCCTTTCGTCTTGCCCTTGCCGCGGTGCTCGCCGCCGTGGTGCAGCCAGCCGCGGAACGTCGCGTCGGCCCGCGCCTTCTGATCGGCCGGGAAGCTCTCGTAGAGCGGCGCAAAGGCGTCGGCGAGCTTCTTTGCGCCGTCGGCGTTCGCCTGCGACAGTTCCGCGTACTGTTTCATGTCGTCGAGTGCGGAGACGTCGTGCTTGGCCATCCGTTCGCGATAGAGGCGCCCCATCGTGTCGCCGTTGTCGCGCATCGTGTCGGCGAACGTTTTCCACTGCGGTTCCTGCGCCGACGTGATCTTCAGCTGGTCGTGCAGGTACTTGATGCGCTGCTCGACGCGCGCTTCGTGGCGCGCCTCGCGCTGTTCGGCGCCCGGGGCCGAAGCCGCGGCCGTCGTGGCCTGGGCGGGCGCTTGCGGTTGCGCCGGGGTTTGTGCGAACGCGCTGGCTGCTACAGCGAGCGTAGCGAGGGTGAGCGAGATTTTCTTCATGATTGGCTCTCCGGGATGGTGTCTTGCGAGCGGGCGCGGCGGCAATTGCCGCAAGCGCGTTTCTCGCGTCGCCCGCTATTAGTAGCACGTTGCGTGCGGCACGGCAGTGAATGCGACACTTGCTTACAACCGATACGAATCGAAATTGAAAGGGACATAGCGGGTCGACACGGGGCCCGCGAGGGTCCGGCGCGTACCGGCGCCGGGCGCGGAAAGCGAGCGGCAAGTGCGATCCTGACGCAGTGTTGGCGACGGACAAGGCAGCGCGACCGCATGACGATGCGCGATCGCGCAGTCGTGCGATGCCGTTTGGGCGTGCCGGCGTTCGGCGCTATCATCGCGTCACATTCCACTTAGCCGGTGCGTCTCGCGCCGGCCCAGCCTCATGCGTCCACCCCGCCTCGACCAACTCGACGATCTCGACCGGCAACTCGTCGCGCTGCTGCAAGCCGATGCGCGCGCAAGCGTCGCGGATCTCGCGCGCCAGCTCGACGTCGCGCGCACGACGGTCGTCGCACGCATCGCGCGGCTCGAACGCACCAACGTGATCGCCGGCTACAGCGTCCGGCTCGGGCAGGACGTGCTCGACGCGAGCATTTACGCGTATGTCGGCATCATCCTCACGCCGAAGTTCGGCAAGGACGTGTTGCGCAAGCTCGACCGGATGCCCGAAGTGCAGTTGCTTTGCGCGGTGAGCGGCGAGTACGACTACGTCGCGTGGCTGCGGGCCGATTCGCCCGAACGGCTCAACGACCTGCTCGACCAGATCGGCACGCTCGAAGGCGTCGAACGCACGACCACGTCGATCATTCTTTCACGCAAGATCGACCGCGGGACGATCGGCGGCTGACGCTCGAGCGCGGTGTTCGTCGCGCTGCGCGTGAAGCCGAGCCCGAGCGCCTCGGTTGCGAGATCGCCCGCGGCGGTGCGCGGCGCGAACGTGCAGAGGACCGCGGCGCAGTGGAACAGCTTGCGCCGCGGCGTGACGGTCGTGTCGATCGACAGCGTGCCTTCGACGCGATGCCACACGAAAAGGATCGCGGCGAGTGCGGCGGCAAATGCGGCGGTACTCGCATGGAGGCTGACGTTCGGGCCGTCGGTGAGCGGGTCGGTGATCTGCGTGCCAACGATGCCGACCAGCACAGCACCTTGAGCCTGTAGATCCACGGCACGTAGCGGCACGTATCAGCACGTATCAGCACGTGCGCAACTGCAGCCACAGCGCAATCGCGAGCAGCGACGCCATTGCGACGCGCGTGAAGGTCTGGCCGAGTCCCGCGCTGGCCGCGCGAAAGTCCGCGCCGGTTTCGCCGACCGTGGTCGACATGATCTCGATGATCCACAACGACAGCGCGACGTCGGGCACCTTGTTCAGCCCGTGCGGCGTGCGATGAGCGGGCACGGATCGCATGCGATGCCTCCTGGGGCAATCGGGCGGCCGGCATGCAGTCTGAAACGGAAGACTCAGGCCAGCCATGGCGAGGCCGGCAGCGGGGAAAAGGTGTTGTTTCGACGTTTCGACGAAATGTATCGTCGGAACGTCGAATTTAGAGGTCGTTTCGCATCATTCTTCGTCTTGGAACTGATTTTGCGCGTCCCTAAACTGTGTTCATGGCTCAACGCCGTTCACAACACCAACCCATCATCAGGAGATAAGCGCATGAAAATCGCCATCGTCGGCGCAGGTCTGATCGGCCACACCATTGCTCACATGCTGCGTGAAACGGGCGACTACGAAGTCGTCGCGTTCGACCGTGATGCGGATGCGCTTGCGAAGCTGTCGCGCGAAGGCATCGCGACGCAACGGGTCGATTCGGCCGACGCGAACGCGATTCGCGAAGCCGTGAAGGGCTTCGATGCGCTCGTCAACGCGCTGCCTTACTACCTCGCGGTCAACGTTGCCGCCGCGGCGAAGGCGGCCGGCGTCCACTACTTCGACCTGACCGAAGACGTGCGTGCGACCCATGCGATCCGCGAACTGGCCGAAGGCTCCGACCGTGCGTTCATGCCGCAGTGCGGCCTCGCACCGGGCTTCATCGGTCTCGCCGCACACGAACTGGTGAACGGCTTCAGCGAAGTGCGCGACGTGAAGATGCGCGTCGGCGCGCTGCCCGAGTACCCGACCAACGCGCTGAAGTACAACCTGACGTGGAGCGTCGACGGCCTGATCAACGAATACTGCCAGCCGTGCGAAGCGATCCGCGACGGCCGCAAGCAATGGGTGCAGCCGCTCGAAGGCCTCGAGCACTTCTCGCTGGACGGCACCGAATACGAAGCGTTCAACACGTCGGGCGGCCTGGGCACGCTGTGCGAGACGCTGTCGGGCAAGGTCGAGACGCTCGACTACAAGTCGGTGCGCTATCCGGGCCACCGCGAGCTCGTGCAGTTCCTGCTCGAAGACCTGCGCCTGTCGACCGACCGCGACACGCTGAAGTCGATCATGCGCCGCGCGGTGCCGTCGACGAAACAGGACGTCGTGCTCGTGTTCATCACGGTGACGGGCGTGAAGGACGGTCAGCTGGTGCAGGACGTGTTCACCCGCAAGATTTTCGCGAAGGACGTGTGCGGGATGCACATGAGCGCGATCCAGATCACGACGGCCGGCGCGATGTGCGCGGTGCTGGATCTGTTCCGCGAAAAGAAGCTGCCGCAGAGCGGTTTCATCCCGCAGGAAAAGGTGTCGCTGAAGGCGTTCCTGTCGAACCGCTTCGGCAAGCTGTACGAAGGCGGCACGATGGAGCGCGTGCACGCGGTGGCCTGACCGCCCGCCAACCAGCCAGCCAGCCTCAGGCACGAGGGCCGTACGACGCCGGGAGCGCAGCAGCGCTTCCGGCGTTGTTTTTTGCGGGGAACGCAGGAATAACCGGTCAGGCCGGCAGCGGCGGGACGATCGTGGCCACCGGCGGAGGCGGCGCGATGCGGTACAGCAGCGCATTGACATCGGCATCGGATGGCGCGGTGTTGTCGAACATCACGATGCCGTCGCATTCATGGCCGGTCGGCACGAAGCGGCGCTGCCGGTATTCGTCCCAGTGCGCGAGCTTGTAGGCATCGTTCGGATTGCCGCGCGCGACGATCCGCTGGTGCGCGACGTCTTCCGACGTGTGGACCCAGACGACCGTCAGCGTGACGTCGGGCGCGATGCCGAGCCACGCGCGGTCGAGAATGCGGCGATCGCGCACTTCGCGCGACAGCGGGCCGACCACGAGCGCGCCGATGCCGAGCGCGAGATTTTCACGGGCCGTGTCGAGCAGGCCCTGGTATTCGGGATCGCGCAGGTGCTTCAGGTAGAGCGGGCTGTCTCGGTCGTTCGGATCCTCGGTGAGCGCGCCCATCGCGGCCGAACTGTAGCGGCCGTACAGCGTGTCCTTGTCGAGCAGGCAGAAGGCCTCGCCGGTCGCGCGCATCAGCGGCCCGATGAGCCGCTTCGCGAGCGTGGTCTTGCCGGTGCCGGCGTGACCGCAGAAGAACACCAGATGCGTCACGAAGCCTTGCCTCCCGAGCGCGGGCTCGACGCGCCGTTGCGCTTGTCGCCTCGCGAGAAGACTTCCGCTTCCAGCCACATCGCGTTGATGATGCCGAAGCCGAGCGCCACGCCGATGCCGAGTATCCACGAGAAATACCACATGGGTCTGTCTCCTTGACGGTTGGGCCGCACGGCCGTGCGGCTTGTGGTCCGAAGTGTCCGGGTGCGCATGCTGCGGCGCACGCAGCCCGATCATGACCAATATCGCCGTGCCGCGCAAGCCGGGCCGCCCGCGCAGCAAACCGGTAAACTGATGCGCAAACCGCAACATCACGGACAACATGCTGATCAACTGTGCTGCATACCAGGACGGCCGCAAGCTGGCCGACATCGATATCGACGCCATCAGCGACTACGTGTCGAAGCCCGAATGCTTCGTGTGGGTCGCGCTGAAGGATCCGACGCCCGACGAAATCGACCTGATGGGCGAGGAGTTCGGGCTGCACGAGCTGGCGCTCGAGGATGCCCGCAAGGGGCATCAGCGGCCGAAGATCGAGGAGTATGGCGATTCGCTGTTCGCGGTGCTGCATACGGTCGAGCTCGACGATGACGGCGAATTCAAGCTGGGCGAGCTGAACGTGTTCGTCGGCCCGAACTACGTGCTGTCGATTCGCAACCACACCGAGCAGGATTTCCGCGAAGTGCGCAAGCGCTGCGAGCGCGAGCCGCATCTGTTGCAGGAAGGCTCGGCGTTCGTGTTCTACGCGCTGATGGACCAGGTCGTCGACCGCTATTTCCCGATCCTCGAATCGCTCGGCACCGAGCTCGAGGAACTCGAGGATCGCATCTTCGCGAAGGCCACGCCCGCGTCGTCGCGCGCGATCATCGAGGATCTCTATTCGCTGAAGCGCCGGCTCGTGATGCTGTACCAGCACACGGCGCCGCTGATCGAGCCGCTCGCGAAGCTCACCGGCGGGCGTGTTCCGCACGTCTGCAGCGGGATGGCGGCGTATTTTCGCGACGTGTACGACCATCTGCAGCGGATCGTGAAGACGATCGAAGGGCGCCGCGAGATGGTCGTGACGGCGATCCAGATCAATCTCGGGATGATTTCGCTGACCGAGAGCGAAGTGACGAAGCGGCTCGGCTCGTTCGCCGCGCTGTTCGCGATACCGACGATGATCGCCGGCATCTACGGGATGAACTTCGCGAACATGCCCGAATTGCACCTGAAATACGGGTTCTACGGCTGCATTGCCGTGATGGTCGTCGCCGACTTCGCGCTGTGGTGGCGATTCAAGCGGGCAGGGTGGCTGTAGTCCCGCTTCACGCGCGAGGCGGCGCGTGCTTGCCGACCACGACGCGCCACGGACGCACGCGCCACGATTTCACGAGACCGTTCTGCACGTACGGATCGGCGCGTGCGAACGACTCGGCCGCCTCCGGCGAATCCCCTTCGAACACGAGCACGGCCTGGTCGGCCGGGTCCGACAGCGCGCCGGCGAGCATGAGTTCGCCGCGTTCGGTCGCGGCCTGTGCGAGTGCGAGGTGCTCCGCGCGGAACGGTTCGCGACGGGACAGATAATCGTCGACGAGTTCGTAGATCAACTGGTAATGCATGGTGGCTCCAGGGAGAGCCGCGGCGGCCGGGGCGTCGGCGCGGCTGTCAGTCAGTCTGCTGCGGGCAGTATAGGGCAGGCGGATGACAGCGGCACAACACGAAAGGCGGCATGCCTGCCTCAAAGACGCAACTAACGGTCTGAGCGTCATCCGTCCTGGAATCCCGGTTGCAACGCACCTTCGATGCAGCCAGGTCTACAGGCCGACGCCCGGTGGCCCATCCCTACGCCTTGTAGCCGATCGTGCGCAGCAGATCCTTGCGCCAGCGGATGTCGTCGTCATTTTCGACACCGAGCGGCCCAAAGCCGTCGACGACGCCGACGATCCCGCGCCCTTGCGCGGTTTCCGCGACGATCACGTCGGTCGGGTTCGCGGTCGCGCAATAGATCCGGCAAACCTCCGGCACGGCCTTGATTGCATTGAGTACGTTGACCGGATAGAAGCCGTCGCCGAGGAACACGATGAACGCGTGGCCGGCGCCGATCGCGCTGGCGTTGCGACATGCAAGCTCGACGAGCGCCGCATCGGTGCCGGAGTGGCGCACCAGCCGCTTGCCTGACGCCTCGCAGAAGGCGAGCCCGAAGCGGATGCCGGGCACGGTGCCGACCAACGCCTCGTGGATGTCCTCGACGGACTTGATGAAATGCGACTGGCCGAGGATGAAGTTCACGGTCTCGGGTTTGTCGACGGCAACGGTTTGCAGTTGCAGCATGGCGGACCTCGTCTCGCGATGCGGCGCGTGCGCCGCAATGGGCTCTTCAAGCTTAATACGCGAGCGCCGGCGACGAAAGCCGCGCGGGCGGCCTATCCTTCGTTGTGTGTGGCGCGTGCGCCGCACGAGGGCAACGGAGGCAGACATGGACGTGCGACACGGCTTCGTCGACTGCGTGGGGCGCACGCCGATGATTCGCTTGACGAAGCTCAGCGCCGAGACGGGCTGCGAGATCCTGGGCAAGGCGGAATTCATGAATCCGGGCGGGTCGGTGAAGGACCGCGCGGCGCTCTACATCATCCGCGACGCCGAACGGCGTGGCGTGCTGAAGCCGGGCGGCACCGTCGTCGAGGGCACGGCGGGCAATACCGGCATCGGTCTGGCACATATCTGCGCGGCGCGCGGGTATCGCTGCGTGATCGTGATTCCCGACACGCAATCGCCGGACAAGCTGGCGATCCTGCGCACCCTCGGCGCCGAGGTGCGCCCGGTGCCGGCGGCGCCCTACCGTGACCCGAACAACTATCAGAAGATTGCCGGCCGGCTCGCGGACGAACTCGACAACGCGGTGTGGGCCAATCAGTTCGACAACGTCGTCAATCGTCAGGCGCACTACGAGACGACCGGGCCCGAGATCTGGCGCGATACGGCGGGCACGATCGATGCGTTCGTCTGCGCGACCGGGACGGGCGGCACGCTGGCCGGCGTGAGCCGGTATCTGAAAGAGCAGAATCCGGACGTCCGGATCGTGCTGGCCGACCCGCACGGCAGCGGGCTCTACGGGTACGTGAAAACGGGGGACCTCGGCGCGGAAGGCAGTTCGATCACCGAAGGCATCGGATCGACGCGCGTCACCATGAACCTTGCGGGCACGCCGATCGACGACGCCGTGCGGATCGACGATCAGCAGTGCGTGACGATGGTCTACCGGTTGCTGCGTGAGGAAGGGCTGTATGTCGGCGGATCGAGCGGCATCAACGTCGCGGCAGCGGCGTGGCTGGCCCGCCGGATGGGCCCGGGGCACACGATCGTGACCTTGCTGTGCGACCGTGGCGACATCTACCGCGCGCGGCTTTTCAATCGGGAATGGCTCCGCGAAAAGGGACTGGACCCGGGGGATGAGTCCGTGAGTTGAACCGCCGGAGGCGTGGCATAGGTGAGGATTTCCATCCGCCCGAATGCGACCTATGCTGAACGAATCCGGTGCGAACGCCGTTCGCCCGATCGTCCAGACGAGGTGTGCCATGCCTGTGTCAGCCACCCTGCAGGATTGCCTGCGTCAGAAGTCATCGCGGTACGAAGTGGTGTACCACCCCTATAGCCATACGAGCATGGAGACGGCCGCCGCCGCGCACATACCCGGCGATCGCCTCGCGAAAACCGTGCTCCTCGAAGACGACGAAGGCTACGTCGCCGCCGTATTGCCGACCACGCACGCCGTGCGCCTCTCGGATCTCTGGGTGAAGACGGGACGTCATCTCGTGCTCGCCCGCGAGGTCGAATTGCGCGAGCTGTTCAAGGATTGCGACATGGGCGCGTTGCCGCCGGTGTGCATGGCGTACGGAATGAAGACGTTTCTGGAGGAACGTCTCGCGCAGCAGCCGGAAGTCTATTTCGAGGCCGGCGACCACGAAGCGCTGATCCACATGATGCAGGATGAATTCCTGACGCTGATGGAGACGGCCGAGCGCGCGCATTTCTCGCACAAGATGCAGGGCATGCACGCCTGACGCGCGCAGTGCAAGGGCACTGGTCGACGCGTGTGTGACACGGTTGTGAGCCGGGGGGGCGCGGCTGTTTCGTGTGATGGTTAATTCGGTATGCGAAATGATGGCATCGGTTTTTTGGGCGGCAAAGGCGGCCTGAAGTTTGAATCGCATTCCGGATTAACTATTCGGATATCGATGGTGCGCAGGATGTTTCGAGGAAGCCGCGTCGGCCCGCTCGAGGTGGCGGAGCAGCGCATCGCGCGATCGACGCGGATGTCGACGAGGGGACGAGGGCACCGTCCCGGTCGCCCCCACGGCGGCTGATTTTGATGCGGTGCAGGAAATACGCCGGCATTTATGTTGGAACAACTTCATATCCGTTTCCGCGTATATCCATACAATTCAATTACCGTTTCAATAATAAAAGGCTTATTTGTGCTTACCGGAATATTATTTGAATAACCTCTCCAAACTTTGTATTCGGGCATCAAATAAAGTTTGACGTCAAAATTTTTTCCTTGCTATCTTCTGCACCCAAGTGAACGGCGCCATTGACATCACCGCGTAACGAACGACCAATCGTCAGACGAAACGCAAGGCGCCACCCACTCAGCTGACAATTGCCTGAACGTGCAGGCGCGTGATTTTCCGGTGCAAAGCCGGGCCGCGCCGGCCGGAACGATTCCTTGAAAAAGAACAAATCGGAAATCCAATTTGATTCTTTCAATTCGGATTGCTAATTGAATTTGAAATGAAATGTTCGGGTAGATGCGGTGGCGATGCCGACCTGGCTCCGCCGCCGGCAGCAATCCGAAACTGGGCAAATCGCTTGGGGGATGGATGGTGGGCATGAAAGTCGAAGAGCATCTGGCTACGTCGAACAGCGGACTGGCGACGCTGGGCCGTCCGCGGGAGTTCGGCAAGAAGCAACAGAATCCGGTCCGCCGGTTCGGCGGCATCGGAATCGTCCTGGTGCTGCACGCGGTGCTGATCTACGCGCTGCTCAACGGGCTTGCGACGAAAGTCGTGCAGGTGATCCAGCACCCGATCGAAACGCGCATCATCGAGCCGGTCAAGCCACCGCCGCCACCGCCGATGCCCGTGGTCAAACTCCCGCCGCCGAAATTCGCGCCGCCGCCGCCGCCGTTCGTCCCGCCGCCGGAAGTGCCGGTGCAGGCGCCGCCGCAGGCAACGATCACGCACCAGTCGGCCCCGGTACCGTCCGCACCCGCCGTGCAGGCGCCGGTCGTGGCGCCCCCGGCGCCGGCCAAGCCTGTCAGCCATGACGTGGGTGTGGTCTGCCCGAATTCGGACACGCTTCGCGCGTCGATCCAGTATCCGAAGGAGGCGCAGGAAAACAACATCACGGGCGATGTGACGATCGAATTCGTGGTGGATGCGGAAGGGAACATCACGAACGAGCGGGTGGCGCAGTCGGCGGATCCGATCCTCGATCGTGCTGCCTACAACACCGTGAAACGATTCAAGTGCGTCGCGCAGGGCCAGTCGGTGCGGGTCCAGGTTCCGTTCTCGTTCAATCTGAATTGATGCAGTGGGCGGCCCGGTGAGATCCGGGCCGGGAAAAACCATCTCGAACTGACGTATTAAGTTCATCGAAATAACTGGAGTGGGGTATGACGAAGCGTTCACTGGCCGCGCTGGCGGCAAGCATCCTGATGTCCGTCGCCGCAATCGACGGGTTCGTTGCACCGCAACTCGCCCACGCGCAGGCTAGCGGCACGGCCGGCACATCGGCACAGACCGCGGCACCGTCGGCCGCACCGGCCCCGGCTGCGGCCGCCGCCGAGCCGGCTCCGCCGCCCGCGCCGGCCACGACGGAAGCGGTCGAGAATCCGTACGGGCTCGGCGCGCTATGGAAGAACGGCGATTTCGTCGCCCGTTTCGTGCTGATCCTGCTGGTGATCATGTCGATGGGAAGCTGGTACATCATGATCACGAAGTTCGTGGAGCAGTTGCGCGCCAATCGCCGCGCGAAGCTGGCGGACGCGCAGCTCTGGTCCGCGCCGTCGCTGGCCGAGGGCGCCAAACTGCTCGACGAGGCATCGCCGTTCCGCTTCATCGCCGAAACGGCGATCGAGGCCGGCGAGCATCATGACGAGGCGCTGCTGGAAGCGGTGGACCGCAATACGTGGATCGACGTGTCGGTCGAGCGCTCGATCACGAACGTGTCGAACCGGATGCAGGACGGGCTCGCATTCCTGGCCACGGTGGGCTCCACCGCACCGTTCGTCGGGCTGTTCGGCACGGTCTGGGGGATCTATCACGCGCTGACGGCCATCGGCATCGCCGGCCAGGCGTCGATCGACAAGGTCGCGGGCCCGGTGGGCGAGGCGCTCATCATGACCGCGATCGGCCTCGCCGTCGCAGTGCCGGCGGTGCTCGGCTACAACTTCCTGGTCCGGCGCAACAAGTCGGTGATGGAGCGGGTCCGCAACTTCGGCGCGCAACTGCACACGGTGCTGCTGGCCGGCAATCGGCGCCCGGTACGCGCGTCGTCGTCGCCGGCAGCAGCGTCGCTCGCGAACTGATCGGCTGACGGAGACGCGCGATGGCCATGAACGTCGGGCAGGACGATAGCGACGAGGTGATCGCCAACATCAACACGACGCCGCTCGTCGACGTGATGCTGGTGCTGCTGATCATCTTCCTGATCACGATTCCGGTCGTGACGCACACGATCCAGCTTCAGTTGCCGAAGGAGACGGTGCAGCCGCTGCAGACGACGCCGAAGAGCGTCGAGATCGCGGTGAACCGGGACGGCGATTTCTTCTGGGGCGAACAGCTGGTGGATGCACAGACGCTGCTCGCGAAGCTGAAGGACGTGTCGCAGCAGCAGCCGCAGCCGAGCGTCCACGTGCGCGGCGACCAGAACACGCGCTACGAGTTCATCGGCCGGGTGGTCACGATGTGCGAGCGCGCGGGGATCGCGAAGCTGTCGTTCATTACGGAGCCGCCTGCGCGCGGTGGATAGTCGCGTGTGGGAATCGTGGTGGAACAGGGGGCTGGCGGCAAGTGGGGGAGCGCTGACGCCAGTCGACCGCGAAGGATGGGGCCAGCGTAAGTGCTAAAGCGCTGACGCGGGTCGACCGCGAAGCATGGGACCGGCGTAAGCGCTGAAGCGCTGACGCGGGTCGACCGCGAAGCATGGGACCCGCGTAAGTGCTAAAGCACTAACGCGGGTCGACCGCGAAGCATGGGACCCGCGTAAGCGCTAAAGCGCTAACGCGGGTCGACAGGAGTCGACGATGGGAATGAATGTGCCTTCGGGCGGTAGCAACGCCGAACCGGAAGTGATGGTCGATATCAACACCACGCCGCTGATCGACGTGATGCTGGTGTTGCTGATCATGCTGATCATCACGATCCCGATTCAGATGCATTCGGTGAAGATGGACCTGCCGGTCGGTAATCCGCCGCCGCCGGCCACGCCGCCGGAAATCGTGCAGATCGACATCGACTTCGACGGCACGACGACCTGGAACGGTGCGCCGGTGCCGGACCGCGCGGCGCTCGAGTCGAAACTGACCCAGGTCGCGGCGGAACCCGTGCAGGCGGAGATCCACCTGCGTCCCAACAAGCTGGTGCCGTACAAGGACGTGGCCGCCGTGCTCGCATCCGCGCAACGCGTGGGCGCGACCAAGATCGGCCTGATCGGTAACGAACAGTTCATGCAATGAAGACACGGACGAGCCGATGAACCCGCAACGATGGAAACGGATGATGGCGGTGACGGCGCTCGGCGCGGCCGGCCTGCTCGGACGCCCGGCGTGGCCGGCGGACGCGCTGCGGCCGGACGTGGCGAAACCGTTGGCGGCCGCGCAGGAGCTGTACCGGGCGCACAAGTATCGCGATGCGCTCGGCAAGATCGCCCAGGCGGCCGCCGTGCCGAACCGGACGCCGTACGAAACCTACATGGTGGAGGAGATGCGCGGCGCGGCAGCGATGGCGGCCGGCGACTCGGGCACGGCCGCGCAGGCCTACGAGAGCGTGCTGAACTCGGGGCGGCTGTCGGGTGAGGACGAGCAGCGGACAACGGCCGCGCTGGCCGGCATCTACTTCCAGCAGAAGAACTACCCGCTGGCGATCCGGGTCGCGCAGCGCTACCTGAAGGCTGGTGGTTCGGATCCGGAAATGCGCACGCTGCTCACGCAGTCTTACTACCTGTCCAACGATTGCGCGCCGCTCGTGAGCCAGTTGAAAGCGAGCACGGACGCGCAGGCGAATGGCGGACACGCACCGGATGAAGGGCAGTTGCAGATGCTGGCGACCTGTGCGCAGAAAGTGAAGGACGGCAACGCATATCGCGGTGCGCTCGGGCTGCTGGTGGCTTATCACCCGAGCCCCGCGTACTGGGACGAAATGGTCACGGCCATTCGCGGCAACCCCGGCTATCTGCCGTCGCTCGACCTCGACATCTACCGGTTGCGCCGCGCAACGGGCTCGCTCGCGACCGCCAACGCGTACATGGAGATGACACAGCTCGCGCTGGTTGCGGGGTCGCCCGCCGAGGGCAAGCAGGTGATCGACCAGGGGTTCGCATCCGGCGTACTCGGCAAGGACGCGCAGGCGGATCGCGAGAAGCGGCTGCAGGCGCTCGCCGCAAAACGCGCGCAATCGGGCGGGGATGCCACGACGCCCGCGGCGCCGATCGACGCGGGCATGAACCTCGTCTTCGCGGGGCATGCGCAGCAGGGGCTGCAGATGATGGAGCAGGCGATCGCGAAGGGAGGGCTCGAGCATCCCGATGCGGCGCGGCTGCGGCTCGGCGAGGCGTATTACGTGGCCGGCCAGAAGGCGCGTGCGGTCCAGGTGCTGCGCACAGTCAAGGGTGCCGATGGTTCTGCCGACCTGGCGCGCCTCTGGACGGTGGTGGCATCCCGGTAGCGTAACGGACGCGCACGACGCAGCCGTGATCGGCAAGCGGTGTGCCGCCGTGATGGCGCCGATGCACGATGGGCAGGTCAGCAGATGGAAAGGGGTCAGCCTTGTTAATCAGTATGCCGAATGAAATGTGCGAGGGCTGCGTGGCTCCGCGACACGGCTGCGGCGCCGCGCCGCGTGTGGCCTGCACGCCGCGACAGCATGCAGCGGCGTATCGCGCCGGGCCGGTCGCGTCACGGCATCGGTCGAGGCTTGACGACATCAAACCGATTTCGACTGCGAGGGTCCGTCTTTCCATGGTTTTGCCCCCTGATGAGTCGGTGCTCGTCGCCGTGTCGCTAGGCAACAAGATCCGGGCGCTGCGCCAGCGCCTGAAACTCACGCTCGACGAAACGTCGACGATCGCCGGCATTTCGAAGCCGTTCCTGTCGCAGGTCGAGCGCGGGCGGGCGACGCCGTCGATCACGTCGCTGGTGCGGATCGCGAAGGCGCTGGGCGTGACGATGCAGTACTTCATCGACACGCCGACGGAAGCGCGCTCGGTATGCCGCGGCAACGCGCTGCAGTATTTCCAGTTCACGAACTCGGCCAGCCTGTTCGCCAGGCTGACGAACCTGGTGGACGGCCGCAAGCTCGACGCGATTCTCGTCCGGATGCCGGCGGGGCAGCTGTCGTCCGAGATGACGACGCACGCGGGCGAGGAGTTCGTCTACGTGTTGCGCGGGCAGGTGGCGCTGACGCTCGAGGATTGCACGTTCACGCTGAACGAGGGCGATACCGCGCATTACGAATCGACGATGCCGCATGCGTGGCGCAACACGGCCGACGAAGAGGCGGTGATCGTCTGGGTCGGCACGCCCAGGCTGTTCTAGCGCAGGCGGCCGGCGCGAAGGAGAAGTACCCGATCGGAAGCGGAGGGTGTGCACCCAGGCGCGCACAGGCTCGCCTCGTGCAGCACCAGCTGTCCGCCGGATCGGGAAGAAGCAGGCAATGCGCTCAATGTAGGTAATTAGTAGGGCGAATCAAAAAAGAAAACGGCGGTGATGCTGGATGGCGCTGGTGACCCGAGGCCGATCCGTTCGAGTCGTGGCAGTCGAAGGCGTGGCAATCGCGGGTTCCGGTACACGGGCACCCAGGACGCGCAAGGAATTCACAAGGTTCCGGCGCAGCAGGTGGGGTCTTACTACGAGCGAGAGGGAACAAGATGAAGCAGAGAGTTTTGGCGTTGGCCATCAAGAGGATAGTCTGGGCGGAACTGGCGCTGACGGCCGTACTGGCGCCGCCGGCGTTCGCCCAGAGCCAGCCGGCGCCGGGCGCCGTCGCGATCGCGGATACGGTCGCGAACGGTGCGCCCGTGACCGTTGCACAGGCGGACGGCACGCCGGGCGCGGCAGCGCCCGCGGCGCCCGATGCGTCGGCCGGCGCGGCAGCCGAGGCGACGCCCGCCGCACCGGGTGCGAACGGGCAGGGCAAGGTCGCGCAGATCAAGCGGTTCGAAGTGACGGGTTCGCTGATCCGGCAAGCCGACAAGACCGGCTTCCAGCAGGTGCAGACGATCACGCCGAAGGAAATCCAGGCCAGCGGCGCGGTGACCGTTGCCGACTTCCTGCGCGATGCGGCGTCCAACTCGGCGAACAGCTGGGGCGAAGGACAGTCCGGCAACTTCGCGGCCGGCGCGGCGGGCATCGCGCTGCGCGGCCTGTCGGAAAAATACACGCTCGTGATGATCGACGGCCAGCGCGTGGCGCCGTACGCGTTCTTCTCGAACAGCGTCGACTCGTTCTTCGACCTCAACACGATTCCGCTCAACGACATCGAGCGGATCGAAATCGTGAAGACGGGCGCCGTGTCGCAGTACGGTTCGGACGCGATCGGCGGTGTCGTCAACATCATCACGAAACACGATTTCCGCGGCCTGCAGCTCGACGGCAGCCTCGGCAGCGCGATCAACGCCGGTAACGGCGACGGCACGGTGAAGTTCGGCGTGCTCGGCGGCTTCGGCGACCTGAACGCCGACCGCTTCAACGTGACGGCCGCGCTCAGCTACTACAAGTCGAACGGCTTCACGCTTGCCGATCGCGACTCGACGCGCAACCAGGACTTCACCTCTAATCCGGGCGGCTTCTCGCTGCTCGCGCCGTCGTACTGGAACATGCCCGGCGGTGTCGCGCAGGCGCTGAGCGGGGGCTGCCCGTTCGGCGGCTCGGTCCATCCGGCCGCGTCGAATTCGCTGTCGGCCGGGTCGCCGGGCACGGTCTGCGCGTACAACACGGCCGAAAGCACGTCGATTCTGCCGATGACGGAACGCCTGAACGCGAAGCTCCATGGCGACTTCAAGATCGACGACAAGACGACCGCGTTCGCGGATTTCCTCGAAAGCTACAACACGACCACGACCAACGACGGCCTGTGGAACAACGTGATCGGCAACTCGCAGAATCCGGCGCTCGTCTGGAATCCGCAGACGAAGCTGCTGTCGCCGTTCAATTTCACGGTACCGACCAGCAACCCGTACAACACGACGGGCGCGGCCACGCCGCTCACCTACGCGTTTCCGAACACGGTCGCGCAGAAAACCTGGGCCAACTACTGGCGCGCGGCGGCCGGCATCAAGGGGTCGTTTACGCTGCCGTACGGTGACTGGGACTGGGCGACTTCGGTCAGCCATTCGCAGAGCACGGTGTCGAACGAGTACACGAACCAGCTGAACGTCAACGCGCTGAACAACATCTACCAGAACGGCACGCTGAATTTCGCGAACCCGGCGGCGACACCCAACGCGTTCAACGGGCTGTACCAGAACGCCAACAACCTCGGCATCTCGAAGCTCGACACGATCGACGCGACGGTGTCGACGCCGAACCTGTTCCACCTGCCGGCGGGCGATGTCGGCATCGGTTTCGGCGCGCAGTTCACGCACCAGAGCGAAACGCTGACGCCGGGCGCCGAATACCTGTCCGGCGCCGTCATCTCGCCGGATCTGGAAACGGTGAACGGTGCGCGCAACGTCGCGGCGGTCTACTACCAGATCAACGTGCCGATCATCGAGAACCTGACGTTCAGCCAGGCAGGCCGCTACGACCACTACTCGGACGTGGGCGGCGCCTTCTCGCCGCGCTTCGCGTTGCGTTACCAGCCGATCAAGGCGCTCACGCTGTATACGTCGTACAACCGCGGCTTCCGCGCGCCGACCTTCGTCGAGGACAGCAAGTCGCAGACGCTCGGCATCCAGGTCGATCCGGCCACCGGCCAGAACTACACGTCGATCACCGTCGGCAACCCGAACCTCGCGCCGGAACGCACGCGCAACCTGAACATCGGCTTCCAGGTCTCGCCGAGCCGTTACACCGACCTCGGCTTCGACTGGTACAAGATCCGCATCGACAATGTGATCGGGCAGGGCGCGCCGTCGCAGATCGTCACCGACCCGACGACGGGCCAGCTGCTGTACAAGGTGATCCCGTACCAGAACCTCGGCTACCTCGACACGAACGGCTTCGAAGGCACGTTCCGTCAGGGCCTGCCGATCAAGAACTGGGGCATCGTCACGCTGTCGGGCGACTGGGCTTACGTCAACAGCTACAAGATCGGCTTCCCGGGCGCCGCGCCGGTCAACGGCGCAGGCAACAACTTCACGATCACGCAGCCGTTCGGCGGCAGCTTCCCGCGCTGGCGCGGCAACACGACGCTGGACTGGAACTACCGGAAGTTCGATGCGGCGCTGACGTGGCAGTTCACGGGCCCGTACGCGCAGAACCTGATGCCCGCGCCGAGCAAGGTCGGTTCATACAGCCAGTTCAACCTGATGGTGACGTACACGGGCTTCAAGAACTGGACGATCTACGGCGGCATCGACAACGTCTTCAACCGCACGCCGCCGTTCGACCCGATCTTCGCAAATGGCACGCTGAGCCAGAGCGGGTACGACACGTCGGTGTATTCGTATATCGGCCGGTTCGCGCAGATCGGCGCGACGTACAAGTTCTGATGGAAACCGCGATGCATTGACAGGCTTTAGACCGGCCGCTCCACGTCCACTACCCCCTTTTCGGAGCGGCCTTTTTTCGCCTGGCGCCAAGACGGCGCAACGCATCCGATCGTGAGCAGCATGAAAAATCAGCGGGACGCGGCCGGCATGCGGCGTCCGGCACGGGCATCGACATCGACCGCGTGCAGGCATCGCGCCCGCACGCTTCCGGACAGACCGACCATGAGACTGTTGAATGGGCGACGGGCACGCGTGCCGCGCCACTCGCACCTGCAGCGCACGCATAGGCTGATGTACACCGCCATGCGCGCCGCGCTGCTCGCGTGCGCCGCGTGGTTCGTGTCGGGCAGCGTCATGCCGCAGGCCGCGCTCGCCGTGCCGGCGATCTCGCAATACGACCATCCGAAATATCCGCCGGGCTTCGCGCATTTCGACTACGCGAATGCGGACGCGCCGGACAGCGGCACGCTCCAGTTCGAAAACTACGACGAATCGCAGAGCTACGACTCGCTGAACCCGTTCCTCGTGCGCGGCGCACCCGCACCGGACATCAAGAACCTGATGTTCGACACGCTGATGCAGCGCAGCTGGGACGAGCTCGCTTCCGAATACGCGCTGATTGCCGACGACGTCGAAGTCGCGCCCGACGGGCTGTCGGCGACGTTCCACATCAACCCGGCCGCACGCTTCTCGAACGGCGACCCGATCACCGCGGCCGACGTCAGGTATTCGTTCGACACGCTGACGAGCCCGCAGGCGTCGCCGCTGTACAACGCGCAGTTCGCGATCATCAAGCGCGCGGTGGTGGTCGACGGCCACACGGTGCGCTTCGAGTTCAAGCACGCGGAGCGCGACGCCGCGCTGATCGCGGGCGACCTGCCCGTGTTCTCGCCGAAATGGGGGCAGCGCGCGGACGGCACCCGACCGCCGTTCGACCAGATCGCGAACGTGCCGCCGATCGCGAGCGGGGCGTACCTGATCGACCAGCGCAAGAACGACAAGCAGATCAGCTACGTGCGCAACCCGCATTACTGGGCGGCGAACCTGCCGTCGCGACGCGGCATGTTCCGCTTCGCGCACGTGTCGTTCAAGCTGTACCTGGACCAGTACACGGCGCTCGAAGCGTTCAAGGCCGGCGACATCGACGCGCGCATGGAATACAGCGCGACGCAGTGGGCGCGCAAATATGTCGGCAAGAACTTCCGCAACGGCATGCTCAAGCGCGGCGAGTTTCCCGACGGCCCCGCACAGATGCAGGGCTTCCTGATGAACATGCGCAAGCCGATGTTCCAGGACGTGCGGGTGCGGCACGCGCTCGCGCTGGCATTCGATTTCGACTGGATGAGCCGGATGATGTTCTACGGGCAATACCGCCGGACCAACAGCTTCTGGGAGGCGAGCCCGTTCGCGGCGTCCGGCATGCCGAGCGAGAAGGAGCTCGCGCTGCTCGAGCCGTTCCGCTCGACGCTGCCGCCGGAGGTGTTCGGCCCGATGGTCCAGCAGCCGTCGACGCTGCCGCCCAACTCGCTGCGCGCGAACCTGAAGCAAGCGCGCGACCTGCTCGCGCAGGCCGGCTGGCATTACCGCGACGGCGCGCTGCGCGACGCGAACGGCACGCCGATGACGATCGAGATCATCGACGACCAGCCCGGCATGGACCGCCTGATCCTGCCGTACACGCAGGCGCTCGCGATGCTCGGCATCCACGCGTACCTG
Organism: Burkholderia sp. BCC0405; assembly: GCF_902833075.1. Classification (NCBI taxonomy): domain Bacteria; kingdom Pseudomonadati; phylum Pseudomonadota; class Betaproteobacteria; order Burkholderiales; family Burkholderiaceae; genus Burkholderia; species Burkholderia sp. BCC0405. The sequence goes on along the minus strand of NZ_CADFEO010000018.1, from coordinate 70,386 downwards.
CGCGAGATCGACAGCGCGGTCTACCTGAAGCGCCTCGACAATTTCGAGTACGACATGACGACGTACATCTACCTGCCCGTGACGATTCCGGGGGCGGAGCTGACGCGCCGCTTCGGCAGCGCTGCCGCGTCGCAGCCCGGCTCCGAGAACCATCCGGGCGTGAAGTCGAAGGCCGTCGATGCGCTGATCCGCGCGGCGCTCGCGGCCGACACGCTCGACGATCTCGAGACGGCCACGCACGCGCTCGACCGCGTGCTGATCAACCTGTACGCGCTGATCCCGCAGTACTACCTGCCGAACGCACGGATCGCGTACAAGGCGACGCTCGGCCACCCGGCGATCGTGCCGGACTCCTATCAGTACGAGGACTGGATCATCGACTACTGGTACGTGAAGCAGCCGGCGGCGAAACCCGCGCCGGCCGCCTGACGGAGGAACGACGATGCTGGCATACATACTCAGGCGCTTGCTGCTGATGATCCCGACGCTGATCGGGGTTGTGACGATCACGTTCGCGGTGACGCAGTTCGTGCCGGGCGGCCCGGTCGAACAGGTGCTCGCGCAGTTGCGCCACGGCAGCGCGCGCGGCGGGGAGGCGGGCGGCGCAGGCGGCGGCTATCACGGCAGCCAGGGCGTCGATCCGCAGCAGATCGAGCAGATCCGCAAGCAGTTCGGCTTCGACAAGCCGCCGCTCGAACGCTACGTGCTGATGCTGAAAAGCTATGCGACGTTCGACCTCGGCCAGTCCTATTTCGCGCATCGCAGCGTGTGGGCGGTGATCCGCTCGAAGCTGCCGGTGTCGATCACGCTCGGGATGTGGACGGTGATCCTCACGTACCTGGTGTCGGTGCCGCTCGGCATCGCGAAGGCGGTGCGCAACGGGTCGCGGTTCGACACCGTGACGAGCGTGCTGGTGCTGGCCGGCTACGCGGTGCCGGGCTTCGTGCTCGGCGTGCTGCTGCTGATGCTGTTCGGCGGCGGCACGTTCTGGCAGGTGTTCCCGATGCGCGGGCTCACGTCCGACAACTTCGACGACCTGACGCTGATCGGCAAGGCGCTCGACTATCTGTGGCACATCGTGATGCCGGTGACCGCGTCGGTCGTCGGCAATTTCGCGATCGTCACGATCCTGACCAAGAACACGTTCCTCGAGGAAATCGGCCGGCAGTACGTGCTGACCGCGCGCGCGAAGGGCGCGCCCGAGCGCGACGTGCTGTGGAAGCACGTGCTGCGCAACGCGGCGATCCCGTTGCTCACCGGGCTGCCGGCCGCGTTCGTCGGCGCCTTCCTGAACGGCAACCTGCTGATCGAGACGCTGTTCTCGCTCGACGGCATGGGACAACTGTCGTACGACTCGGTGATCCGCCGCGACTATCCGGTCGTGCTCGGCTCGCTGTTCCTGTTCACGCTGATCGGCCTGCTGACCAAACTCATCGCGGATATCTGCTATGTCCTCGTCGACCCCCGCATCCAGTTCAACCGCCTGGACCACTGACCCGGCGTGCGTCGCGTGCGCGGCCTCGCCGTCGCCGTGGCGGCGCACGTGGCTGCGCTTTCGCGCGCAGCCGCTCGGGTACTGGAGCCTCGTGATCTTCACCGTGCTGTTCGCGCTCAGCCTCGGCGCGGACCTGCTGTCGAACGACCGGCCGCTGATCATGCGCTACGACGGGCACTATTACTTCCCGATCGTGAAGGACTATCCGGAAACCCTGTTCGGCGGCGATTTTCCCGCGATGACGAACTATCTCGATCCGTATATCCGCACGAAGCTCGAGTCGCACGGCAATTTCGCGATCTATCCGCCGAACCGCTATCGCTACGACACGATCGACTATTTCGCGTCGCGGCCGTATCCGGCGCCGCCGTCGTCGAGCAACTGGCTCGGCACCGACCAGTTCGGGCGGGACGTGCTCGCGCGGCTGCTGTACGGGTTCCGGCTGTCGGTGCTGATGGCGTTCGCGCTGACCGTGTCGGGCGTGCTGGTGGGCGTGCTGACGGGCGCGCTGCAGGGCTTCTACGGCGGCCGCACCGATCTGGTCGGGCAGCGCCTGATCGAGATCTGGAGCGCGTTGCCCGACCTGTACCTGCTGATCATCTTCGCGTCGATCTTCACGCCGTCGCTGTGGCTGCTGTTCATCCTGCTGTCGATGTTCGGCTGGCTCGTGCTGTCCGACTACGTGCGCGCCGAATTCCTGCGCAATCGCGCGCTCGACTACGTGAAAGCGGCGCGCACGATGGGGCTGAGCAATGCGCAGATCATGTGGCGCCACGTGCTGCCGAACAGCCTCACGCCGGTGATCACGTTCCTGCCGTTCCGGATGAGCGCGGCGATCCTGTCGCTGACGAGCCTCGACTTCCTGGGCCTCGGCGTGCCGCCGCCGACGCCGAGCCTCGGCGAACTGCTGCAGGAGGGCAAGAACAACCTGGATGCATGGTGGATCTCGATCGCGGCGTTCGCGGCGCTGGTGGTGACGCTGCTGCTGCTCACCTTCATGGGCGATGCGCTGCGCAACGCGCTCGACACGCGCACGCGCGGTTCGGCATTCGGCGGAGGGCGGTGATGACGCGACCGTTGCTGCAGATCGACGGGTTTTCCGCGCATTTCGGCGCGAACGCGGCCGTCCAGGACCTGAGCCTGTCGATCGGCCGCGGCGAGCGCGTGGCGCTCGTCGGCGAGTCGGGGTCGGGAAAGAGCGTGACTGCGCTGGCGATCCTGCGGCTCGCGCAGCAGGCGACGCTGTCGGGGCGGATGCTGTTCGACGGCGAGGATCTGCTCGCGAAGACCGAGCAGCAGATGCGCGGGATTCGCGGCGCCGATATCGCGATGGTGTTCCAGGAGCCGATGACGGCGCTCAATCCGCTGTATACGATCGGCAAACAGATCGCCGAGAGCCTGCGGCTGCACGAAGGGTTGCGCCCCGGCGACGCGCGCGAGCGCGGGATCGCGCTGCTGCGGCGCACCGGGATTCCGGAGCCGGAGCGCCGCATCGACAGCTTCCCGCATCAACTGTCGGGCGGGCAGCGGCAACGCGCGATGATCGCGATGGCGCTGGCGTGCCGGCCGCGCTTGCTGCTGGCCGACGAGCCGACCACCGCGCTCGACGTGACGGTGCGCCAGCAGATCGTCGACCTGCTGATCGAACTGCAGGAGCAGGAGGCCGCCGCGCGCGGGATGGCGGTGCTGCTGATCACGCACGACCTGAACCTCGTGCGGCGCTTCGCGCAGCGCGTGGCCGTGATGGAGAAGGGCGTGCTGGTGGAGACCAACACGACCGCCGAGCTGTTCGCGGCGCCGCAGCACCCGTATACGCGCCGGCTGCTCGACAGCGCGCCGCAACGGGCGCTCGAGCCGGTCGCCGCCGGCGCGCAGACGATCCTCGACGTGCGGCATCTCGCCGTCGACTACCGGATCGCGGCAAAGGGCTGGCGCTCGGTGCTCGGCAAGACGACGTTTCGCGCCGTGCACGACGTGCAGCTGAGCCTGAAGCGCGGCGAAACGCTCGGGATCGTCGGCGAGTCGGGCTCGGGGAAATCGACGCTTGCGGCCGCCGTGCTCGGCCTGCAGCGGCCGGCGTCGGGCGGGATCGAGATCGACGGCATGCCGCTGGCGTCGCTGCGCACGACGCAGGGCCGGCGCACGCTGTACGGCCGCATGCAGGTGGTGTTCCAGGATCCGTTCGGCTCGCTGTCGCCGCGCATGACGGTCGAGCAGATCGTCGGCGAAGGGCTGGGCGTGCACCGGCCGCAGGTGGCCGGCGACGCGCGGCGGGCGCGGATCGCCGCGCTGCTGCAGGAGGTCGGCCTGCCGGCCGAGGCGATGCTGCGCTATCCGCACGAGTTTTCCGGCGGGCAGCGGCAGCGGATCGCGATCGCGCGGGCGCTGGCGGTGGAGCCGGAGCTGCTGGTGCTCGACGAGCCGACGAGCGCGCTCGACGTATCGATCCAGAAGCAGGTGCTGAATCTGCTGACGAATCTTCAAAAGAAGTACAAACTCAGCTACCTGTTCATCACGCACGATCTGGCGGTGATGCGCGCGATGGCCCACCGGGTCGTCGTGATGAAGGCGGGGCGCGTGGTCGAGGCGGGCGAGACGCTCGACGTGCTGCACGCGCCGTCCCATCCGTATACGCGGGCGTTGCTCGCGTCGTCCATGCTGGCGCCCGAGCGCGGCCCGCAGCAGAGGCAAGAGAGAACCGATGATTGACGAGAACCGGGCGCCGGGCGCCCGAGCCGTGCAGGCGGCGCAGGCGTTGCGCAGCGACGCCGATTTCTGGTCGCTGCGCATCGTCGACGAGACGATCGACGAACATGCGGTGCGCAACGACGTCGCGCAGCCGTTTTCTCGGACCCGCGAGCGCGGCGCGATGCTGACGGCCTGGGCCGGCGCGGGCGCGGGCTATGCGGCGACGCCCGACCTGTCCGCGGCCGGGCTGCAGGCGGCGCTCGACATCGCCACCGCGCGGGCGCGGGCCAGCGCGCCGTGGGCGCTGGTCGATCATCGTCAGGCTGCGCGCCCGCAGGCGAGCGGCACGTATGCGTCGCCGGATGTCGACGCGGCGCTGCCGTCGCGCGCGGAATGGATCGAGCGTCTCGCGCACGAATGCGCGGCGGCGAACCTCGGCGCACGCATCGTCGAGCGCGCGGCGAGCGTGATGATCGTGCACACCGAGCAGTGCTACGTGACGAGCGACGGCGTGCGGATCGACCAGCGCTTCCGCTTCCTGATGCCCGAACTGCAGGCCGTTGCCCATGGCGACGGCGACACGCAGACGCGCTCGCTCGGCCAATCGGGCACGCTCGCGCAGGGCGGCATCGACGTGCTGGCGCGCTACGGCTTCGACGGCGCCGGCGCTCGTGTTGCCGACGAGGCGCTGCAGTTGCTCGCCGCGCCGAACTGCCCGACCGGCCGGCGCGACCTGCTGCTGATGCCGGACCAGATGATGCTGCAGATCCACGAGTCGATCGGCCATCCGCTCGAGCTCGACCGGATTCTCGGCGACGAACGCAACTTCGCCGGATCGAGCTTCGTCAGGCCGGAGATGGTCGGCCACTATCAATACGGCTCGCCGCTGCTGAACGTCACGTTCGATCCGGAGCCGACGACCGAAGCCGCGTCGTACGCGTTCGACGACGACGGCACGCCGGCGCGCAAGCAATACCTGATCCGCAACGGCGTGCTCGAACGGCTGCTCGGCGGGGCGCTGTCGCAGCAGCGTGCGGGCCTGCCGGGCGTGGCCAACTCGCGCGCGTCGAGCTGGAACCGCGCGCCGATCGACCGGATGGCGAACCTGAACGTCGAGCCCGGCGACCAGTCGCTCGATGCGCTGGTCGCGGGCACCGAGCACGGGATCCTGATGCGGACCAACACGTCCTGGTCGATCGACGACCACCGCAACAAATTCCAGTTCGGCTGCGAATTCGGGCAACTGATCGAGAACGGCCGGCTCACGCAGGTCGTCAAGCGCCCGAACTACCGCGGCATCTCCGCCCAGTTCTGGCGCAGCCTGCGCGCGGTCGGCGATGCGAGCACGTTCGGCATCTACGGCACGCCGTACTGCGGGAAGGGCGAGCCTGCGCAGATCATCCGCGTCGGCCACGCCGCGCCGGCCTGCGTGTTCGCCGGCGTCGACGTATTCGGAGGCGCGTGATGACGGGATTCGATCCGATGGCACGCCGTGGCGGAATCGACTGGTACGCGTATTTCACGCGGCTCGCCGAGGACGCGCAACGGCTGACGACGCCGGCCGAAACCGTGCTGCTCGGCTTCTCCGGCGAAACGTCCGATTTCATCCGCTTCAATGGCGGCAGGATTCGCCAGACCGGGCGCGTCACGCAGGGGCGGCTGTCCGTGCGGCTCGTCGACGGGGCGCGACAGGCGCACTCGACGCTGACCGTCTGCGGCGATCCGGCGGCCGACCTGCGCGAACTGGCGGACGCGGTTGCCGTGTTGCGCGACGGCCTGCGCGATGCGCAGGACGACCCGCACCTGCTGTTCGATACCGCGTCGTGGGTGCAGGAAACGCGCCGCACCGGGCGCCTGCCGGATGCGGACGGGCTCGCGCGAATCGTGGCCGAATGCGCGCGCGGGCTCGACTTCGTCGGCTTTTACGCGGGCGGCACGCTGGCGCGCGGCTTCGCATCGTCGACCGGCAGCCGCGGCTGGTACGAGGTCGAGAATTTCAACTTCAGCTGGTCGCTGTACGACCCGAGCGGCCGCGCGATCAAGACTGTCTATGCGGGCGACGACTGGAGCGATGCGGCGTTCGCGGCCCGGGTCGAGGCGGCCGCCGCGCGGCTGCCCGTACTCGGCCGCACGCCGAAGGCGCTTGCGCCCGGGCGCTACCGCGCATATTTCGCGCCGGACGCCGTTCACGAGATGACGAGCCTGCTCGGCTGGAGCGGCTTCTCGGCGCGCGCCGTGGCGAGCGCCCGCAGCCCGCTGCATCGCCTGTACGCCGGCGAGGTCGCGCTCGATCCGCGCGTGTCGATCACCGAGGATTTCTCGCTGGGCATCGCGCCGGCGTTCAACGCGGACGGCTACCGGCGCGACAGCGTGCCGCTCGTCGTCGAAGGGCGGGGCGCCGGGCAGCTCGTATGCGCACGCACCGCGCGCGAGCACGGGCGCACGCCGAACGGCGCGGACAACGCCGAATCGCCGCAGTCGCTGACGATCGCGGGCGGCACGCTCGCCGATGCCGACGTGCTGGCCGCGCTCGATACGGGGCTCTACGTCGGCAACCTCTGGTACCTGAACTTCTCGGACCCGATCGCCTGCCGGATGACGGGGATGACGCGCTTCGCGACGTTCTGGGTCGAAGGCGGGCGCATCGTCGCGCCGGTCGACGCGATGCGGTTCGACGACAGCTTCTACCGGCTGTTCGGGTCGGCGCTCGAGCAGCTCGGCGCGGCGCCGGCGCTGCTCGCGAACGACGACACGTACGGCGAGCGGGCCACCGGAGGCGCGCAGCTGCCGGGGCTGCTCGCGCGTTCGTTCGAGCTCACGCTGTAGCGCGTTCGCCGACACTCGCCGATGCCGTCATTCTTCATCGACCGTCCGGTATTTGCGTGGATCGTCGCGCTCGCGATCGTCGTCGCGGGCGTGCTGGCCATTCCGCAGCTGCCGATCGCGCAGTATCCGCGCCTGGCGCCGCCGCGGGTCGTGATCACCGCGTCCTACCCGGGCGCGTCGACCGAGACGGTCGATGCGGACGTCGGCAGCATCATCGAGGAAAGCCTCGACGGCGCCGACGGCCTGCTGTACTACGAGACGAGCAGCGACGGCCACGGCAACCTCGAGATCGACGTGACGTTTTCGCCGGGCACCGATCCGAACATCGCGCTCGTCGACGTCAACAACCGGTTGAAGCAGGTCGAGCCGCGGCTGCCGCAGCAGGTCGTCCAGCAGGGGATCGGCGTGTTCAAGGCGGCGAACACGTTCCTGATGCTCGTCACGCTGACGTCGACCGACGGCACGCGCGATTCCGCGCAGCTCGGCGATTACCTGAACCGTTACGTCCTGCGCGAGCTCAAGCGTGCGCCGGGTGTCGGTGCGGCCGAGCTGTGGGATGCCGACGAGGCGCTGCGGGTCTGGCTCGATCCGGTCAAGTTGCGCGAGTACGCTCTCGGCGCCGATGACGTGATCGCGGCAATCGGCGCGCAGAACGCGACGGTCACGGCCGGCGCGATCGGCGACGCGCCGTTCGTGCGCGGCCAGCAGCTCACCGCGACAGTCGTGGTCAAGGGCCAGCTTACGTCGCCCGAGGAGTTCGGCCGGATCGTGCTGAAGTCGAAACAGGACGGCTCGGTGGTGCGCGTGGCCGACGTCGCGCGCGTCGAGATCGGCCGCGACGACTATTCGTTCTATTCGCGGCTGAACGGCCGGCCAGCCGCGACGGTCGGCATCCAGCTCGGCCCGCGCGGTAATGCGCTCGAAACGTCGAATGCGATCCGCGCGCGGCTCGCGGAACTTTCGCGGACGCTGCCGCCGGGCGTGGCGGTCGAGATTCCGTTCGACGGCGCGCACTTCGTCAAGATCGCGATCCACGAAGTCGTGCTGACGCTCGTCGAGGCCGTCGTGCTGGTGTTCTGCGTGATGTGGCTGTTCCTGCGCGACCTGCGCTACACGTTGGTGCCGACCGTCGTGATTCCGGTCACGCTGATGGGCGCGTTCGTCGCGATGTGGGCGTTCGGGCTGTCGATCAACGTGTTCACGATGTTCGGCCTCGTGCTGGCGATCGGCATCCTGGTCGACGATGCGATCGTCGTCGTCGAGAGCGTGCACCGGGTGATGGAGGGGGGCGTGCCACCGCGTGACGCCACGCGCCGGGCCATGAAGCGGATCGGCGGGGCGATCGTCGGCGTGACCGCGGTGCTGACCGCCGTGTTCGTGCCGATGGCGTTTTTCCCGGGCAGCGTGGGCGGCATCTACCGGCAGTTCGCGGTCGCGATGATCGCGTCGATGCTGGTGTCGTCGTTCATGGCGCTGTCGCTCACGCCCGCGCTGTGCGCGAACCTGCTGAAGCCGGTCGCACGACACGATGGCGGCGCCGGCCGTACGCGGCGACGCGGCATCGGCGCGCGCCTGGCCGACCGGTTCGGTGCGGCCTTCGCGCGTGCCGAAACCGGTTATCGCCGTGTCGCCGTGTTTGCCGTGCGCCGCACCGGCGTGGTCGTAGCCGTCTATGCGGCGCTCGTGATCGGATGCGGGCTGCTGTACTGGATGATGCCGGGCGGCTTCCTGCCGACCGAGGACCAGGGCCAACTGCAGGTGATGATCCAGTTGCCGGCGGGCGCCACGCAGGCGCGCACGCTCGCGGTCGTCGAGCGTGTGGAGGCCATCCTGCACGGGGAGCCGGCGATCGCGAACGTGACGAGCGTGATCGGCTGGAGTTTCGCGGGCAGCGGGCAGAACGTCGGGATGGCGTTCGTGGAACTGAAGGACTGGGCGAAGCGCGACGTCGACGCGACGGCGTTGCGCGACCGGCTCAACGCGCGTTTCGGTGCGATCCTCGACGGCGATGTCGAAGCGGCGCTGCCGCCTTCGGTGCGCGGCATCGGGCATTCGGACGGCTTCACGTTCCGGCTCGAGGATCGCGGCGGAGTCGGGCTCGACGCGTTGAAGGCGGCCCGCGAGCAGCTTGCCGAGCGCGCGAAGGCCGATCCGTTGCTGTCCGCCGTGCATTTCGAGGACCTGCCGGACGCGCCGCGCATCGAGCTCGATGTCGATCGTGCGAAGGCGTATGCGCTCGGCGTGCCGTTCGAGCGGATCGCGGGGCTGCTCGGCGGCACGTTCGGCTCGAACTACATCAACGACTTTCCGGCGTCGGGCCGGATGCGGCGGGTGATCATCGAGGCCGATCCGGAAGCGCGTGCGACCGATACGCAGCTGATGGCGCTGACCGTGCCGAACCGCACCGGCGACATGGTGCCGCTGTCGGCCATTGCCGCGCCGCACTGGACGATCGGGCCGGTGATGCTGAACCGGTACAACGGTTATCCGTCGCTCGACATCAGCGGCCGGGCGGCGACCGGCACGAGTTCCGGCGCGGCGATGGCGGAGATGGAGCGGCTTGCCGGTGCGCTGCCGGCCGGGATCGGCTTCGACTGGGTCGATGCGGCGCGCGAGGAGCAGATCGCCGCGCGGCAGACGCCGCTGCTCGTCGGGCTCTCCGTGCTCGCGGTTTTCATGGCGCTGGCCGCGCTGTACGAAAGCTGGACGATTCCGCTGTCCGTGCTGACGATCGTGCCGCTCGGCATGATCGGCGCGATCGCGGCGGCGCTCGCGCGCGGCATGCCGAACGACGTGTATTTCAAGGTCGGGATGATCACCGTGGTCGGGCTGGCGGCGAAGAACGCGATCCTGATCGTGCAGTACGCGCGTGACCTGGCCGGGCGCGGCGTGCCGTTGCGACAGGCGGTGGTCGATGCGGCCGCGGCGCGCTTCCGGCCGATCGTGATGACGTCGATGGCGTTCCTGCTCGGGGTCGTGCCGCTCGTGCTGGCGACGGGCGCGGGCGCGGAAAGCCGGCGGTCGATCGGCACGGGCGCCTTCGGGGGCGTGCTGGCGGCGACGATGTTCGGGCTCGTGTTCGCGCCGGTGGCGTTTCGGGTTGTCGCATCGGTGGGCCGACGTGGTCGGCGCGCGGGGACGGCCACGCACGATGCGCGTCGGGTGGAGACGGTTCGGGAGTGAGCGGGCGCGGTGGCGGCCGCGCTCCGTTAGTCTGCAGGAGGCTGCTTACGATCCAGCTTCGATGGATCGAGGTTCTCCGGCGTGCCGGAAACCGACCGCTGCAAACCAACGGAAGCACTGCGACGAAGTGTGGCGATCGTTGCGCGATCAGCGCCAGTATTGCTCGACCCACTGGCAAACCTGTTGCCACTCGGCGGATTTCATGTACGCCAGGGTTTCCTGCTCCAGCTCCGGCACCTTTTGCCAGTCGTCCAGCCCGATCGATTGACCGAGAACGAAATTGCCTCGCCGGTAGTGCGTATTCAGTATCTGCTCGGCCTGTCGTGCCGCGATCGTTGCCGTCGTATCCATCGTCATCCCGAGCAGCGCCGCTGCCGGCACGCCCCGGTATTCGAGCGGCCACAGCCAGGTCGAAATGCCCCAGTTCAACGGATTGCCGACCGCGTTCGGGAGAATGCCCTCGGGGCTGGTTCCGGTGCCGAGGGACAGCAGGCGCGCATCATCCAGATTGCTTGTGCGGCCGCTGGCCAGCGCCTCGGCAATGGCGGAGATGGAAGGATTGTTTGCAAATACGCCACCGTCGGCGAAATAGCCGAGCCCGGCGATTTCGTAAGGCGGGAAATACGTCGGCGCGGCCGATGTCGCCAGTGCGGCGTCGACGCCGCCGATGTTGCGATAGGCGTTGCCATTTCCGTTGGAGAAGGTACACGGAGCCCAGCTCTTGGTCTGCGGATCCCACAGGCGCGCCGAATTGATCGCGACGAAGCGGGACAGATCGGTCAGCTTGCGGTTTCCGAGCAGCGACCTGGCTATCTCCAGCAGCCCGGTGTTGACATACTGGCATGCGGTCAGGCCGGGTCCAGCCAGGACGGCAGTTTGTTCGAGCGCTTGCTGTTGCGCCAGCCACGCCGGGTTTTTCCGAAAGATCACCGGACCCTTCGTCCTGTAGATATCGACGATTTCGGAAATGGACGCGCCGCGCGCCAGCCCCAGGGCGATCAGGCCACCCGTGGAGGTACCGGCAAAGCCGTCCGCTCGCTCGATGATCCGGCTGCGCCGATCGAGGTCCTGGATGAGCAGGGCGGTGATCAATCCCCGGATACCGCCGCCATCGCAACTGAGAATCTTGAAAGTCATCGTGCTTCCCCTTTTGTGGTGGGATTGAAGATGAAAGCTCAGCCCGGCAGGCATCCCGCCCGGGCGGCGGAAAATGGCGCGGTATTGGCGAATTCGGAAAAGGTCCCGTGCGGCGTGTTTTCAATTGGATTGCGATTCATTTTTTCACCTTAACCTTGAAGAGGCTGGATGTTTCCCCGTGCCTTCGAATAACAGTCGCATGCGCTTCGGACGCATGGAGCACCGGCATCGTCAAAGGCCGCGATGCCGGCGAATTCCGTCGTTCTCCGATCCGGTCGGGCGATCGCAGATCGGCCGCGATGGTGCCTAGGCCGGACGCCGCCGCGTCGGCCGGGGCATGCCGGAACGTTGGTTCGTCGAATACCCGGTTTTTAATGGTTTACCGGAAACCGGGAGGCGTGAAATGTGCTGTCCGTGAAAAATTTCACCGTTTTTGATTTTTCGGGTTGGTCATGGGATTCCCGTCGAAGAATCAAAGGTCTTGCGTATCTTTTTTATTATCAATCGTTTTGACACTAGTGATTTATAGGAAATGGAATGGCGGATGACAAGGGATTTGAAGAAGGTTAAGTGAATGGCGCGTTGGCAACGCCGTGACAAATTTCACCGACCGGCTGCCGCCTCCGCAGCCGGTTCTCGCCCGCGATGCGCTCAAGGCCCCTTATATTTTTGACTTCCTTGGTCCGACCGAGAATGCCCAGGAGCGCGACGTCGAACGTGCGCTCACTCAGCACATTACAAGTTTCCTTCTTGAACTGGGCGCCGGGTTCGCATTCGTTGGACGTCAGTACGGGCTTGAGGTCGGCGGCGATGAGTTTTCATCGATCTGCTCTTCTGCCATCTAAAGCTTCGCTGCTATGTCGTCGAGCTGAAAACGACGCCGTTCCACCAAACATTACGCGGCCGAATTTCAGCGCAAACTGCACAGCTTGCTCGGCCATGAGCAGATCGTCACACAAGGCTACGGTCGGTACCTGCTGATCAAACGCCTCGATGATGAGGAATAGACTGTTGTGGCGCGCTTTGCCGAACTCGCCCGCAATCGTTATAGTGCCGCCTTTCGCAGCCACACTGGACGATGGGAGCCGCTGCCGGGCACAGGTTCGCTCGACGAGATGGCCGACGTCGTCGTCACGCTCCTGCAGCCTTATTTGCAGCCGGATAACTATTAAAGCTATTTGACGGATGTTGTACTAGCTCCGATACCAGATGGAGACGCGCCGAGCTGTCGCAAGCAACTCGTCGGTAGGGGGCGACGTTGGCCAGTCAAAATAGCACTTGACGTTCACTTTTTACGTTATATGCTTTCCAGTCGATGCGAGTAATTTGCATGGAAATAAGCAATCAGTTTGTCGATGATTTCTCGTATTGTTTCAGTTTTTGCGGGGCATACCTCGCGACGCTGCCTGCGATTAAATCGGTAGCATGATTTTTTATGAAATTTCACTTGAAAATCTCAGAAACTGCCCGAACAAGCGAGGCCGCCTCTCAGCTCGTTACTTTTCAACCTTTGGAGAGCCGACATGCCATCTATTGCCAAGATCCTCTTTCTGACTTTAATGGCCTGCCTTGTTTTTAACGGAGAAGCTGGCGCCGCTCAAAAGTCTTTCTGCTATTTCCACCACAATTGCCCCGCTGACGGAAAGCTGCCGAAAGGTCAACCGCCGGGGCAATACACCAAACAGCAGTGCAAGAATGGTGGAGGTAAGAGCTGGGGCGATGGCCCAACGAGCTGCGAGAACGTGAACAAATGAGAAGGTCGGAGCCCGGTGTCAATGAACAATGCGAGGGGTGGTTCTCGCTGCCGGATCTCCCTCTTGATTTTGCTGCGTTCTACCGGGGTAGACGGATCCCGGGCGGCAACGCTTGCCGCTCGCCCAAAACAGAGACTGTGCGATGTCGATCGCAACGGGGGTAAGCTTCATATGGGCCTTCGGCGTTGTCAGGTTGCATGACCCGCCGGATAAGATGGCGCGACGAAGAAATCGAAATCGCTCCATCACGGTCATCGTTTCCCGGCGGGTGTCATCGGCTGCGCTGTTCGATGGTATTTCCGCTTCTCGTTGAGCCCGCGCGACATCGAGGAATTGCTTTTCGAGCGCCGCGTGATCGTGACATACGAAACGATCCGATGCCGGTGCGACAAGTTTGGTACGAGTTCTGCTCATCGAGCGAAAGCGGTGCGACGCAAACCGGGAAGTACGTGGCAGCTCGACAAGTTGACGCTGCCGCCAGCGCTGCGTTAGCGGCTCAAGTGCCTACGCGCCAATGACGAGGCGCTGGCGTTCTATCGCGCGTACCTGCTCAGCGGCGTCAGCGCGCCTTCGCCGCCGAGGATGATCCACTTGACGAGATCCGGCAGCGATTGCGGAATCGAATCGGAGAACGGGTAGTTGTACGGCTGCGTGACGGGGCGTGACGGGGCGGGACAGCAGGGGCTTGCTGGGTGTCGAGGTCCAGACCTTGGGCCATGGGCACGTCGTGAACGGGAACCAGAGCGCTTCGAGCCGGCCCGCCCGATCGAGAAACGATGCGACGGTGCGCCGCTGCCCGGCGTTGGCCGAGAACAGTTCGGAGGCCAGAATGTCGATGTGGCTCTGGCAGCGCAGCCGCTGGATCGGTCCGGCCATCAGCGTGACCTCGACGACGAACGCCCGGCCGATGTGCGTGAGGAATGCACCAATGTCCGGATCGTTGCGCTGAGCACGTATTGCCGGCTGGCGGGATCGAACACGACTGCGGTCAGCGCGAGCACCAGGTTGCTCAGCGAACCGTAGGTGTGGCCGGGCTTCAGGGTTTCGCCGACCGCGGGCACGGGGTGCCGTGCGCGTCGATCGCGTGCGCGTCGCCAAGCGTAATGTCACCCGGCGCGGGCACGGCGACGAAGCCGAGCCCGTAATCCTCGAGCTTCGCGAGCAGCGTGTCCAGCGAGATGCCCGTTTGTGCGGTGACCCGCGCCGGGCGCGTCGACGTATCGACGGACACCGCGGTCAACGACTGCGCCGTGTCGGGCAGCACGACGTTGGCGGGGGCGGCGCCCGGATCGGGCGTCAGCGGCGACCCGTTGTGCATGTGGCCGCGCGGGCGTACCCGATAGCCGTTGGCGCGCGCCCAGTTGACCGTCGCAACGACATCGTTGGCGGAGCGGGGCGCGGCGGTCCACACGTCCTGCACGACGATCTCGCCGCTCCAGTTCCGGAATGCCTGCCTGTAGAGCGGGATGTCGGCGGGGAAGCCGGGCGGCGTTGCGCCGGCCGACGCCGCGTGCGCCGCAACCTGATAGATCGGCGTCCAGCCGGCAACGCCGCCGGCTGCCGCGAGCTTGGCTATGTCGGCGAGGAACGCACGACGCGGCGTGGTTTCGTCTCGGAAATGGTGATTCATGCTCTGCTCCAACGCTTGAAATGGTTCGAAGATCGAAGGCAATGCGTGGCGACCGCGAATGGCGCCGGTTCGGCGGAATGGATGCGCATGACGAATCGCGCGTTGACTGGCCGGGATTGAAAACAATGCATCCGTGAATATCTCGCGGCGCGTCGCCATGGTTGCCAATCCATAACCGGACGGTTGCCGTGACGTTTGGCTGGCGCGGGCGTGACGGTGCCATTTCCGGCGTTCGCCGGATAATGAAGTGTTGAAAATTCCTGGTTTCAGATTTTTGGATAATTAAATAAATTTCGAGCTATTTTCAAATAATCCAATGATTCCATGATTGCGGCGAGCAAAGGTTGGCAACTTGCATTCGTTGCAGCAAGCAATCTGGAGGCGGAATAAGGTCTCTCGTCGGTGGCGGATTGAAGTATCTACGATCGTGATTGTTGCGATTCCAGGAATATCCTGAGCAACCGTTTTCGATGCGCGCCATGAAATGGCGGTGTCATATTCATCGGAAATGCTGTCCACGTCGTCTCCTCGAGCTGGGGCGAGTGAGCGAATCCGCGCCGCTAGCCGTCTGGAATGCACATCCGGCGGCATGATGGATTGAAACGATCATTGAATGATGCGAAACAGTTGACCGAAAAACCCTGATTTTCCACGTTTCAGATAGTGCGCGGAAATGACGGCATTCGGCGATTACCGTGTCGAACCGCTCACTGTGGCGCGGATGGTCGCTCATCTGAGCTGCCGGATTTTACCGAATTCAATCGCGGGAAACGGAGGGTTTTCAAGTCCGAACGCAGTCAGGGCGCGCGCACGGCTTTCGGATTCTCGGAATTCGCCGGCCGGGTAGTTCCGTTGTATAAGGCTGGCGATTTGCCAAATGCAAAAATTAAAATTTTCGCTATCATGACCGACTGAGATGTGCGCAATTAAAATTTAATGAGAATAATTGTTTCGTTTTGCGGAGGCGATTTCCCCCTGGCTTGCCAGGTAGCGGCCGATCGGCAAAGCCCGGTGATGGAAGCGGTCGCGCCGGATTTTCGCGGCATTTGCCAGTAACGATCGTTGATCAATGCGACGCCATCTCCATGGCGTCGCCGAATACGGAGGAAACATCGTGTCTGCTTCACGCTTGTCATCGGGCTTGTCGATCGTCGATGACGGGGCCGCGGTCGCCGCGCCTGAAGATCGGTCGTACGCGCACGGCGTATTCTGGATCGCCGGATATGCACGCTTGAGCGACGGCGCTCGGCACGTCTCCGAGCATCTCGGCGCGGGCTGGCGCGTATGCGAGCTGGACGCCGATCCTGCGGGCAATCCATCGCTCGATATGCCGCCAACTGTCGAATGGCTCGCCACGCGCCTGCTCGAACGCATCGTCGCGCTCCAGCCGCGCGGGCCGTACCGGCTCGCGGGATGGGCCTCCGGCGGCCTGCTCGCCTACGAAGTGGCGACCCAGCTGACCGGGCGGGACGAGACCGTCGAGTTTCTCGGCATCGCCGATGCGTCGCTGGCTGCGGCGGCCGCGGCCGCCCGGCCAGGGCAGGCCGCCGATGCGGCGCCCGGCGTGCGTCTCGTCGAACTGGTGGCAAGCGGCTGCGGTGCGGCGCATGCGCGCGACCTGCGCCGGGCCGAATGGCTGCGGCTGTTCGACGGCGAAGCGGGCGCCGCCGCCGGCGCGCGCGCGATCGATCCGCGTGACCTGTTCGAGGACGCTGCCACGTCGGACTTTGCCGGGATCGCATCCCGGTGCCGCGACGCGGGGCTGCTGCCGGCCGGGTTGCGCGGCCTGAGCGATGCGCAGTTGCAGCGCTGGCTCGACCGCTGGGCGGCGCTCGATCACGCATTCGCGCACTACGAGCCGTTTTCGCTGCCCCTACCCGTTCACTGGTTCGAGCTGCGCAACGCCGGCGCGGACGCCGCGACGTTGCCGGATCGCGCGGACGGCTGGGCGGCGCGGCTCGAGCCCGGCATGTGCCGCGTCGTTGATGTGCCGGCACGGCACGTGGCGGCGGGCGGCGTCGCGCCGGCGCTCGGCCGTGCGATCGCGCATGCGCTGCAGTGCGAGCGCCACGCACAGCCGCTGCAGACGAGCTATCTCCCGCACCTGCCGATCCAGCGGGGGACGCCCGGTTACCCGCCCGTCGTGCTGATTCCGGGCGCGGGCGACAACGTCGCGACGTTCCTGCCGTTCGCGATCGCGGTGGAGCGGGGCTGGCCGATGCACGGCCTTCAGCCGCGCGGCCTCGACGGCGTGCTTGCGCCGCATGCGAGCGTCGCCGCGGCGGCGGCGGCGTACCTGCCGGTCGTCGAACGGCTGGCGGCCGACGCGCGCGAGCCGGTGCATCTGATCGGCCATTCGTTCGGCGGCTGGGTCGCGATGGAAATCGCGTGCCGGCTGCAGGCGGGCGGCCGCCCGCCCGCGTCGCTGACGATCGTCGACACCGAGGCGCCGGCGTCCGCCGGCCGGTTGGGTCGCCAGTACACGTTCGCGAGCGTCGTGTGGAATCTCGTGCATGCGCTCGAACAGGCCACCGGCCGCTCGCTCGGCATCGAGCGCGACGCGCTGTTTCGCGCGGACCGACGCGGGCAATGGGCGATGCTCCATCGCGGGATGGTCGACGCCCGCATCATCCGCGGCGGCTCCGGGCCGCGCGACGTGCAAGGCATCGTGCGCACCTACGGGACGGCGCTGCGCACCGCGTACCGTCCGGCCGGCGTCTATGCCGGGCGCGCGACGCTGGTTCTCGCCGCCGACTGCGACGACCCGGCGCGCAGTTTCGCGCCCGACGACGTGCTGTCCGGCTGGCGGCGCTTCGCGCCGCGGATGGCCCTGTGGCGCTGTCCCGGCAATCACTACACGATGATTCGGCCGCCGTATGTCGAGCGCTTCGCGCAGTGGTGGCAACAGGCGGTGCGCGGCGGCGCAACGGGTGCGGCTTGAGCTGCACCGGTGGCGCGCCGCTGCCTTCAGCATGCAATACAAGGAGGGCGTCAGATGGTCGAAGTCTTCGCGAACCTCGGCAAGGTGATTTCGAGCGCCGGCAGCGAGCGGTTCGCATCCGACATGCCGTGCTGCTGGCCGAGTCGATTCCGCTCGCGATCACCGGGATCACCGAATGGACGCTAAACGAGCCGGCGGGCAAGGTCGTCGACGTGCAATCGCTCGGCGCGTCCGGCGCGCCCCGCGACGACCTGCGGATGGTGCCGCCCGCGGAGCAGGTCGAGCGGGATCCGGCCGGGCATCCGCCGGTGAGCTGGATCGTGTCCGCCAGCGACCGTCAGTTGATTCACATCAACCCGCGCGCGCGGCGCGGCAACGTGTTGCCGCTGCGGCGGGGCGGGCGCGGGATTCCAGTGTCATCTCGTGTCGCGCAAGGCCAATCGCCGCTACGTGATCTCGCTGCATCGCACGTCGTCGCATCGCGACTTCTCGTTGCAGGAAATGTCGTTCCTGAAGAACTTCGCCGATACGCTGCTGCCGCTCGTCGAGTGGCATGCGTCGACGTGGCGGCATGGCGCGCTGGCATGCGTGGCGCCGCGCGATCCGGCGACAGGCGCGCCGGGGGGGGGCGAGACGCTGCGCCGCGAGTTCGAAGCGCGGCTCGCGCGCGTCGGTCGTGCTGTCGGCGCGCGAAAGCGAAGTGTGCCTCGGGCTCCTGACGGGCAAGATGCTGCGCGAGATGGCGGACGAGCTCGGCGTGAAGGAAGGCCCGGTCGAAACCTGCATCAAGCGCGCGGCGGTCAAGCTCGGCATCAGCGGGCGGCACGGGCTCACGAAATGGATGATCGACGATAGCGCGCCGTGCGCGTCGGCCGCCTGACGGACAACGGCGGCGCAAGCGCGCCGACGCGGCCAACGCCGCTCGGGGCGCGCGTTTTTGTCCCGGCTTTCCGTTGCAGACATCGCGGCGCAGCGGTGCTTCAATCGACTTGCCGGGCTGAGCGCCGGCATGCCTCTTCCATCATCGACCGCCTGGAATCCCTTCATGCACGACTCGACCGCTGCCGTACTGGACGACTCGACCCTCGACTTGCGCGTGTTCGGCACGATCCGCGCGTTCCGGCACCTCGCCACGAGCCTGCCGGGGCCTGTTTGCCTGTGTCTGTTCGACGATAGCGCGGATCGCCCGGCGTCGGGCGCGCACGACGCGCAGCGCATCGTCGCGCAGGCGTTCGCGCGCATCGGCGCGAGCGATGTGCGGTTCGATCCCGACGGCGCCGCGCGTCTTTCGTCGTTCGAACTGCTGATGAGCCGGCGCATCAGCGCGGCGTTCGATTACCGGTACGACCACTTCGGCACGCCGGAACGGCTGGCCGGCGCGCAGCGCGCCGCGGACGACTTCGATTTCGATGCGCTGAGCGCCGGTGTCGAGCGCGTGCGGATCGCACGCGAACCGGGCGTTGCGCTGTCCGCGTATGCGGGCTCGCGGCGCGACCGGTCCGCGGTCGTGCTCGCGTTGCCGTGCGGGATGCCGCTCGACCTGTGCCAGCGCTGGTTCGATGTGCTCGCCGAGCGCCACTTCGTGCTGACCTGGGAGACGCGCGCGCTGTTCGGCGCGTGCGACGCGTTCGACGCGGCCCGCACCGGCGTCGATGCACAGGTCGACGACCTGTTCGCGGTGATGGATCGCTTCGACGTCGACCGGGCGCACCTGATGGGCATCTGCGGCGGCGCCGTCGTCGCCCTGCAGGCGGCGCTCGCGCAGCCGGCGCGGACGGCGTCGCTGAGCCTGTGGTACGGCGACTACAACCTGTCGGACGACGCGCTGCGCACGAAACATCAGCGCAACTACGCGTGGCTGATGGAAGCCGCCGCGCAAGGGCGCGCCGTCGCACAGGATCTGCAACGCATGTTCGCCGATTCGTCGACGCTCGTGACCGTGGCCGCCGAGATCGCGCACGCGGCGCTCTATCCGTATACGAATGCGGAACTGATGTACCGGTATGCGAAGCTGAGCGATGCGCTCAACAAGGTCGACGCGCGTGCGCTGCTGCCGCGCGTCAGCGTGCCGACCCTCGTCGTCGCGGGTGAGGACGACGAGGTCGCGCATTGCGGCGGATCGGTGTTCGTCGCCGGCAGGATTCCGGGCGCGCGACTCGAGGTCGAGGTAGGCGGCAGCCATCCGAAGCTGTTCCGCGCGACGGCGCTGTCGGCGTCGCGCGCGCTGCAGTTTCTCGCGGACCACGCGTGACGCGCGAAGCGCGGCCCGTGGGCCGCATCGGTCGAAGCTGACAGGCACGACTCCGGGGTAACAGCCCCATAGCGCCTTTTGAACATCCTCTCAGGCGTCGATCAGCGGCGACGCGCGGTCGAGCCGGAGCAGGCCGTCGCCTGCCTCGTCGGGCATCCAGCGGGCGAGCCCGTGACGCCCGCCGAAGCCGAGCTTGACCGCCGCGCGCTTCAGGTAGGTCTCGACGGCGCTTTCGCGTAGCGCGAAGCGCCTGGCGATGGCGGCCGCCGAGTCGCCGGAGAGAAGCGCCGTGCAGCCTCGATCTCCCGCGTCGACAGCTTGACGCCGGCTTGCCGCAGGCGCTCGGCGAACCGTCGCGCGAGCCGCTCCCGGCCGGTTTGCGTCGCCGCGGGCGCGTCGGCGGTGGCGTGGGCGGCCGGCACGTCCGAATCGAGCGCCGCGACGTGGCTCGCGACGATCGGAAACCGCAACGAGCATGACGCGGCACCCGGCTCTGCCGGCGGCCTGCCGCACGACGGATGGGATGGATGGTCGGGCGAACGTGCGTGGCCAACGTGAACGGGCCCCGGCTGCCGATGTGATTCAAACACCCGGCCGCATCGGCGTCTGTAACGGATAGCCGGGACAGGCGCTGAATGACCGCCGGGCCGCCGGCACCCCGGCGACGGTTCCGCCGCGCGGGCAACTGTCCCAGTTTTCTGCGACAGACAGCGCGATGCTTCGATGTTCCAATCGACGCATCCGGTGCCTGATGCGGTCGCCCGTCCGGGCGATCCGCCGTTCGTTGAAAAGGGGGATCGCAGTGCAAGTTTCCGAATCGACCCGAGGCGACCATCGCGTTGCGGAGCGCCATTGTCCGGACGGCCGCTCGCTGCATCACGCATTCGGCCAGCGTGCGCGCGAATTCCCAACGCGCATCGCGGCGTCCGACGAGACGCGGCGGCTGACCTATGCGGAGCTGGACCATCTGGCGTCGGCGTTCGCGCGCGAGCTGCGTGAACGGGGCGTCGCGCGCGGCGCGCTCGTCGGCCTCTACATGACGCGCGGCGTCGACATGCTCGTCGCGCTGCTCGGCATCCTGAAGGCGGGCGGCGCATATCTGCCGATCGATCCGGCCTATCCGCGCGAACGTGTCGCGCACGTCGTCGCGGACAGCGGCGTGGAAGTCGTCGTCTGCACGTCCGATACGCTCGAGCCGCTGCCCGGCGAGCACCAGGCGAACGTGCGCGCGCTCGCGATCGACGCGATGCTGCCCGCGCTCGCGGCGACGGCGCCCGAGGACGGCTACGTCGAACCGGAGTCGAGCCCGGACGATCTCGCCTATGTGATCTACACGTCGGGTTCGACCGGCAAGCCGAAGGGCGTGATGGTCGAGCATCGCAACGTGCTGCACCTGATCGAGCAAGCCCGCGCGTGGTTCGAATTCGACGCGTCCGACGTGTGGTCGCTGTTCCACTCGATCGGCTTCGACTTCTCGGTATGGGAAGTGTGGGGGGCGTGGCTAACCGGCGCGCAAGTCGCCGTCGTGCCGTTCCCGGTGTCGCGGGAACCGGCCGCGTTCCACCGCTGGCTCGCGCACCACCGCGTGACGATCCTCAACCAGACCCCGTCGGCGTTTCGGCAACTCGAAGCGGTCGATCGCGGCGCGTCGCTCCCGCTCGCGCTGCGCTACGTGATCTTCGGCGGCGAAGCGCTGCCGCCGTCGCTGGTCGCGCCGTGGATCGCGCGCCATGGCGACGCGCGTCCGCGGCTCATCAACATGTACGGCATCACCGAGACGACCGTGCACGTGTCGTTCAAGCGGATCACGCAACGCGACACGCAGGCGGCGGCGAGCCCGATCGGCGTGCCGCTGCCGCACCTGCGGCTGCACCTGCTCGACGAGCATGGGCGGCACGTTGCCGACGGCGCGACGGGCGAGATCTATGTCGCGGGCAAGGGCGTCGCGCGCGGCTATCGGAACCGGCCCGAACTGACCGCGGCGCGCTTTGTGCAGTTGCGCTGCCCGCAAACGGGCGAATCGGTGCGTGCGTACCGGACGGGCGACCTCGCGCGTCGTGGAGAGGACGGCGAATACGTGTACGTCGGCCGCGCCGACGAGCAGCTGAAGATTCGCGGCTTCCGGATCGAGCCCGGCGAGATCGAGGCGACGCTGATGCAGGACGGGTGGCTGGACGCGTGCCACGTGTGCGGCCACGACTATGGCGAAGGCGATTGCCGGCTCGTCGCGTACGTCGTGCCGGCGCACGACGCGCGGCGCGCGACCGACGCGACGATCGCCGGCCTGAAGGCGCGCGCGGCCGCGCATCTGCCGGATCACATGCGGCCGTCGGCCTACGTCGTGCTTGCCGCGCTGCCGCTGACCGCGCACGGCAAGACCGACAAGCGCGCGCTGCCCGCGCCGGAAACGGCGGCGTGGGCGCCGGCCGCGGAACCGGACGCAGGCGCGCCGCGCACCGACGAGCTGGCCGCCGTGCTGCAGGTGTGGCGCGAGCGGCTCGGGCTCAAGGGCATCGGGCCGGATGACGATTTCTTCGCGTTCGGCGGCACGTCGCTCGCGCTGATTCGTTCGTTCGTCGAACTGAAATCGACGTATGGCGTCGAGTTCGAGCTCGGCGCGCTCAAGCGCGGCGCGACGGCGGCGGCGCTCGCGGGCTTCATCCGGTCGCGTCGCGCCGATGCGCCTGCTCAAGCTTGCTGACGTGCGCGCGGCGTCGCGTGCGCCGCTCGTTGCGCTGCTCGTCGTCCTGCCCGGCTGCATGCTCGGGCCGGCCTACCGGCCGCCCGACGCAGCGTCGCTGAAGATCCCTGCCGCGTGGCGCGCGACGCTGCCGCACGACGGCAGCGTCGTCGCGCTCGCGCGCTGGTGGGGGCAGTTCGACGATCCGGCGCTGTCGTCGCTGATCGACGCGGCGCAGGCGGACAGCCCGACGATCGACGCGGCGCTCGCGCGGATGCGGCAGGCGCGGGCGAGCCGCGCGACCAGCGTGGCCGGCCTGCTGCCGAAACTCGACGGCATCGCGTCGTTCAACCGGTCGAACGCGAACACGCAGGCGGTGACGTCGAACGACGTGAGCCAGTCGACGTCGGTTCAGAGCGGCGAGCTCGACACGTCGCGCGCGGGCCTGCAGGCGTCGTGGGAACTCGATCTGTTCGGCAAGGCGCGGCGCGCTTTGCAGGCCGACGATGCGCGCGTCGAATCGCGCGTCGACGAATGGCATGACGCGCGCGTGAGCGTCGCGGCCGACGTGGCCGACGCGTATTTCCGCACGCGCGCATGCGAATCGCTCGTCACCGCGCAGGAGGACGAGCAGCGCTCGCGGAACGCGACGGACACGGTGACGCGGCAGCGCGTCGCGGCGGGCTTCCTGTCTCCGTCGGACGCGACGCTGCCGCAGGCGTCGCTGGCGGAAGGCGAAGACGTGCTGGCGCGCCAGCGCGCCGAGTGCGAGGCGGACCGCAACGAGCTCGTCGCGTTGACCGGCCTGGCACGCGATGCGCTCGACACGCGGCTCGCGGCGGGCTACGCGCGGGTGCCCGAGCCGCACGGCGGCGCGCTCGACGCGCTACCGGCGCGCACGATCGAGCAACGGCCCGACGTGCGCGCGTCGGAGCGCACGCTCGCCGCAGCCAATGCGGAGATCGGCGCGGCGATCGCGGCGCGCCTGCCGTCGGTGTCGCTGTCCGGCTCGATCGAGATCGACCGGTACCAGGCCGGCGGCGGGCAGTCCTTGACGCTGCGGCCGTGGATGTTCGGCCCGACGCTCACGGTGCCGCTGTTCGACGGCGGCAGCGGCGCGGCGCGCGTCGAAGGTGCGCGCGGGCGTTACGACGAGGCGCTCGCGAACTACAAACGAATGGTCAGGCAGGCGGTGATGGAAGTCGAAAACGCGTTGGTACGGGTCGATGCATCGGTCGGGCGGGAACGGGCCGCGCTCGTCGCGCAGGAGAACTACAAGCGCTACGCGCAGACCGTCGAGCGGCGGTTTCGCGTGGGCTCGAGCGACGTGCTCGAGGTCGAGACCGCGCGCCGGCAGTACGTGACGAGCCGGCAGTCGGTCGCGTCCGCGCGGCTCGAGCGCGCGCAGGCCTGGGTGGCGCTGTACCGCGCGGTCGGCGGCGGCTGGCAGGAGGGGAGCGCGGCGGGCGACGGGCAGGCCCGGACGGATGCGGCAAGCGGTGCGCAGGCGGCGACGGATATGCACGCTGCGAACGACGCGCCGGCGGCGAGCGGCACGCGGATCGTGAGCGAGGCGGCGCGATGAACGGCGGGCACACCACGCGCACGGCGCGGTGCGCGGCGGGACTGGCCATCGTTGCCGCGATGCTCGCGGGCGGGTGCGGGCCGTCGCAGCCGTCCGCGCCGTCGGCCGATTCGGCCGCGAACCCGCGCACGAGTCAGACCGCGAACGCGACCACGAACCCGGCCGCGCCCCGCACCGGCGATGCCGCCACCGCCGGCCACGCCGCGCTCGGCGTGACCGTCGTCGCGCCCGAAGTACGGGACTGGGAGACGCGCGAGCAGGCGAGCGGCGCCATTGCCGCCTATGACGAGATCGAACTGACGGCGCCTGGCGAGCTGCCGCTCGCGACCGTCGACGCGCGTGTCGGCGACCGGGTCCGCAAAGGGCAGGTGCTGGCGCGGTTCGACACGGCCGGCCTCGCGGTGAAGCGTGCCGACGCCGACGCGGCCGTCGCCGAGGCGAATGCGCGGCTCGCGCAGGCGAGCGCGCAGCTCGACGGCGCCAGGACGCTCGACGAAACCGGCTCGATCAGCCGGCAGGAACTGATCAAGGCGCAAACGCAGCAGAAGGTGAGCGTCGCCCAGATGGCCGGCGCACGCGCGCGTCTCGCGGGCGTCGAGCTGCAGCTGCGCCGCGCGATCGTGCGGGCGCCCGACGATGGCGTGATCGCGGCCAGCAAGGCGATCGAGGGCGCGGTGCCCGCCGCCGGCGCGACGCTGTTCACGCTGATCCGCGGCGGCCGGCTCGAATGGCGTGCGCAGCTGGGCGCGAGCGCGCTCGTCGCGGTCCGCCCGGGGCAGGCCGTCGAACTCGCACGCGCGGACGGCGGCACCGCGCGCGGCGTCGTGCGCCAGGTGGCGCCCGTGCTCGACAAGGCGACGCTCGCGGGCATCGTCTACGTCGACCTGCCGGCGGACGCCGGCTTGCAGGCGGGCGGCTTCGCGTCCGGCGCGATCGTGACGGGGCGCACGCGCGCGCTCACGCTGCCCGAGGCGGCGGTGGTCGCGCGCGACGGCTTTCATTACGCGTGGACGGTCGACGCGCGCCAGCGCGTCCACCCGGTCAAGCTGGTGCGCGGCCGCGCGCAGGACGGGCGCGTCGAGGTGCTCGCGGGCTTGCGGCCGGATGCGCGCGTCGTCGCGTCGGGTGCGGGCCTGCTCGACGAAGGCGACGCGGTGACGATCGTCGCGGGGGGCGACGCCGCCGCGCATGGCGCGCCGGTCGCCGCAAGCGCGCCCGCATCCGCATCAGCATCCGTGCGCGTCGCGGGAAACGAGGGCACGCCGTGAACTTTCTTGAATGGTCGGTGCGCCGGCCGCTGCCGACGATCCTGCTGTTCGCGCTGCTGTGCATCGGCGGCGCGCTCGGCTTTCGCGCGTTGCCGGTCGCCGAGCTGCCGAGCGTCGATGCGCCCGTCATCGCGATCGACGCGAGCCTGCCCAGCGCGACGCCGTCGCAGCTCGAGCGCGACGTGACGCGACCGATCGAGCAGGGTGTGGCCGGGCTCGGCGCGGTCAAGCGCGTGCTGTCGCGCGTGACGGATGGCCGCTCGCACACGACGGTCCAGTTCGCGCTCGAGGCCGATCCGCGCGACGCGCTCGAGCGCGTGCGCGCTGCCGTCGGCCGCGTGCGCGGCCGGCTGCCGCCGGACCTGCCGGAGCCGATCGTCGCGCAAGAGCGCATCGAGCGCGTGCTGCTCGTCTATGCGGTGTCGTCGACGCGGCTCGATCCGGTGGATCTGTCGTGGTTCGTCGATTCGACGCTCGCCAAGGCGCTGCTCGCGGTGCCGGGCGTTGCTCGGGTCGTGCGGCAGGGCGGCGTGGACCGGCAGATCGACGTCGCGTTGAATCCCGTCGCGCTGCAGGGGTTGCGCATCGATGCGGGCGACGTCGCGAAGCAGGTGCGTGCGCGGCTCGCGGATGCGCCTGCCGCGCGCGTCGATATCGACGGCCGCGCGCAGTCGGTGCGGATGGCGCAGGCGGCCGCGGGCGTCGCGGCGCTCGGCGCGTTCGACCTGGCGCTGGGCGACGGCCGGCGCGCGACGCTCGCCGATCTCGCGACGATCCGCGACGCGACCGCGAGCCCGACGCAGGACGCGCGCCTCGACGGCCGGCCGGTGGTCGGCGTGCAGGTGATGCAGGCACCGGGCGCGGACGAAGTGCGTGTCGCGCAGGGCGTGCGCGACGCGATCGAACGGCTGCGGCGCGCGCACCCGGGCGTCGAGGTGCGCGGCGTGGCGGACTACGTCGAGCCGATCCAGCGCGTGTTCGACGGCGCGATGTCCGCGCTGTACGAAGGCTGCGTGCTCGCCGTCGTGATCGTGTGGCTGTTCCTGCGTGACTGGCGCGCGACGCTCGTGTCGGCGTCGGCGCTGCCGCTGTCGATTCTGCCCGCGTTTCTCGCGATGGCGTGGTTCGGCTTCTCGCTCAACCAGCTCACGATGCTCGCGCTGATTCTCGTGATCGGCGTGCTCGTCGACGACGCGATCGTCGAAGTCGAGAACATCGCGCGCCACCTCGGCGACGGCAAGCCGCCGCGCGTCGCCGCGCTCGACGGCGCGCGCGAAATCGGCGTCGCGGTGATCGCGACGTCGCTCACGCTCGTCGCGGTGTTCCTGCCGACCGCGTTCATGAACGGCGCGATCGGCCGCTACTTCAAGCAGTTCGGCTGGACCGCGGCGGCGGCCGTGCTCGCGTCGCTGGCGGTTGCGCGGATGCTCACGCCGATGATGGCCGCGTACTGGCTGCGCCGCGCCGCGCCGCCGCACGACGACGGTCGGGTGATGCGCGGCTATCTCGCGTGCGTGCGGTGGTGCGTCGCGCGGCCGTGGCGCTGCCTGCTGGTCGGCGCGGCGTTCGTCTGCGCGTCGGTAGTGGCGCTCGCGGCGCTGCCGAAGGCGTTCCTGCCGGCGCAAGATCGCGCGGAGATCGTCGTCGGCGTGCAGGCGCCGCCCGGCAGCGATCTCGATGCGACGCGCGTCGCCGTTGAGGCCGCACGGCGCGCAGCCGTGGGCGTGGCCGAGATCGCGTCGGTGTACGCGACGATCGGCGAGCGCGGCGCGGCGGGCGACGCGACCGATTCGGCCGTGCTGACGTTCGCGCTGACGCCGCCCGCGTCGCGCGCGCGCTCGCAGGCGCAGGTCGAGGCCGAGCTGGCGCGCCGCTTCGCCGCGGTGCCGGGCGTGCGCTTCACGGTCGGCGACAAGCAGACGGACAAGGTGGTGTCGATCGTGCTGTCGAGCCGCGACGGCGGCCTGCTCGACGACATCGCGCGCCGCGTCGAGCGGGCGCTGCGCGCGGCGCCCGGGCTCGGCGCGGTCGCATCGACGGCGGCTTCGCGCCGGCCGGCGCTCGCGGTCGTGCTCGACGGGCCGCGCGCCGCCGCGCTCGGGGTCACGCGCGAAGCGGCGGCGGACGCGCTGCGGGTGGCGACCGCGGGCGATGCGCCCGAGCGCCTGCCGCGGCTCGACGTCGGCGGCAGGCAGGTGCCGGTGCGCGTGCATGCGGCGGACGGCGCCGGCGACTGGCTGTCCCGGCTGCCGGTGCCGGGGCGCGACGGCAGCGTGCCGCTGGCGAGCGTCGCGCGGCTCGTCGAAGACAGCGAGCCCGCGCAGATCGATCGTCGCGACGGCGAGCGCTATGTGACGCTCGACGTCGGGATCGCCGACCGCCCGCTCGGCGACGTGATCGCGCAGGTCGACCGGCTGCCGGCGCTGCGCGACCTGCCGGCCGGCGTGCGGCGCAGCGCAAGCGGCGACGCGGAATCGCTCGACGAGCTGTTCGGCGGCTTCTATTACGCGATGCTGTTCGGCCTCGCGTGCGTGTACGGCATCCTCGTGCTGCTGTTCGGCGGCTTCGTGCTGCCGGCGACGGTGCTGGTCGCGCTGCCGCTGTCGCTCGGCGGCGCGGCCGCGATGCTCGCGCTGAGCGGGCTCAGCCTGTCGCTGGCGTCGCTCGTCGGCCTGCTGATGCTGATGGGCCTGTGCACGAAGAACTCGATCCTGCTCGTGCAGTACGTGCTCGTCGCGCGCGAACGGCAGCGGCTGTCGCGCGTCGACGCGATCGTCGACGCCTGCCGCAAGCGCGCGCGGCCGATCGCGATGACGACGTTCGCGATGATGGGCGGGCTGCTGCCGCTCGCGTTCGATGCGCAGGGCGACGTGTTCCGTTCCGCGATGGCGATCACCGTGATCGGCGGCCTCGTTACGTCGACCGCGCTGAGCCTGCTGCTCGTGCCCGTCGCGTTCGTACTGCTCGATGCGCTGCAGGCGCGGCTCGCACGGCGGCTTGCGTCGCGCGCGGGCGACACGGCGCATGACGAGGGTCGCGAGGGCCCGGACGAGCGCGGCGCGGCCGCCGAACGCGCCCGCGAGGCGGTCGATTGCTGAATCGCTGTTTCTGCGTGGCGGAATCATTCAATCCAGCGGCGAGGACATCGTGAACCATCCGATCCCGAAAACGCTTCATCAGATCTGGTATCAAGGCGAGCATCTGCTGCCGGGCAAGTACCGTCGCTACCGCGCGTCGTGGCAACGGCATCATCCGGACTGGACGCTGCGCGTGTGGGATGCGGGCACGCTGCGCGCGCACGTCGCCCGCCACCAGCGCTGGTTCCTGCCGCGCTACGATGCGTTCGCGCACGACATCCAGCGCATCGACAGCGCGCGCTACTGCGTGCTCGACACGTTCGGCGGCGTATATGCCGACATGGATATCGAAAGCCTGCGGCCCGTCGATGCGCTGCTCGACGGCCGTGCCCTCGTGCTGTCGGCCACGCGCGGCTTTAACAACGCGCTGATCGGCAGCGCGCCCGGCCATCCGCTGTGGCACACCGTGCTCGACGCGCTGCGCGACGGCGCGACCGCGCAGCTCGACGACCTGCCGGCGCGCCTGCGCGCGAGCGCGGCGGCGCAGATCGCGGCGACGACGGGGCCGCGCTTCTTCACGATGTGCATCGAGCGCAGCGGCGTGGCCGCCTGGCCGTCGACGCTGTGCTGCCCCGGCCACGTGTTCGAGCCCGATGGGCCGTCCGCGCAGGCGGCGGCCGACGCGGGCGCGTACGCCCGTCACGACATGGACCTGAACTGGCAGCCGCCGCACGTGCGACTGCTGTCGCGGTTGACGCGCGCGCTGTTCGCCGCGCAGGCCAGGGTGCGCGGCGCGCGGCGCTGACCGCGCGGACGCGGCCGGCGGCGCGCCGCCGCGGGTTCGCTCAGTAGGTATGGACCTCGGCGGGGAACGTGACGGTGCGCGACGGATCGCGCTTGAAATCGAACAGCAGCACGACCCGCGTTTTCGTGCCGCGATTCCATGCTTCGTGCTCGGTGGTGTCGTCGAACACGAGACACGATCCCGCGCTCCAGCCGCGCACGTCCGGGCCGACGCGGATCGCGCAGTTCTCGGACGGCTTCAGGCCGATATGGCAGCGCAGCACCTCGTTCGTGTAGCCGTAGTGCGGGCCGATGTAGGTGCCCGGCGCGAGCGACGAGAAGCCGGCGTTCACTAGGCCGGGCACCGTTTCGAGCAGGCGCGCCGTCTCCGGGCACAGCAGGCAGTTCTGCTCGACGCGCTGCTCGAGCTTGAACAGCGGAAAGACTGTCCAGTTGCCATCGTAGATGTTCGTCTCGGGCCACTTCATGAAGGCGGCCTGCGCGAGCCCGTCGAGCTCGTGCAGGATGGTTTCCCAGCCCTGTGCGACAGCTTGAAGCGCAGGGAACCGCTCGGGCGGAAAGAACATGGGCGTTGCTCCTCGGCGTTGAAAAATGCGTGAAAGGATCAGCTTGCGTCGTTGCGTGGCGCGGGGCATACGCGGGCGGCGTCGAGCGCCGCGTCGATGCGCGCGGCGATCGCGGCGGCGAGCGGGGCCAGGTGCGCGTCGCGCACCATGCTCAGGTGGTCGCCCGCCGCGCGATGGAGCGAGACGCCCGCCGCCGTGTGCGCCGCCCAGCCGAGATCCGCGCCGCCGCCGGCCGGGTGCGCGCCGCCGTCGCTGACCCAGACGGCGACCGGCACGCCGATCGGCGTGGGCGCCGGGAGGTTCGCGAGCGCCTTGTCGGCGGCGAGGTTCGCGCGGTACACGTCGATCATCCGCGCGATCCGGCTCGCGAGCACGTCGGGCGGCACGACGCCGCTCGCCTTGAGCCGTTCGGCGAATGCGCCGATCCGCTCGGCGTGCGTGAGCGGCGCGAGCGCGGCCGCGTCGATCCGCAGGTCGCGGCCGAGCGATTCGGCGAGCGCGGTCGTCATGTATTCGAGCAGGCCCGGCTCGTCGGCGGGCAGCTGCGCGGCGAAGGCGGTGTCGCTCGCGGGCGGCGCGTCGAGCGCGATGACGAGGCACGGCGGCGTGCCGTCGCGTTCGAGCTCGCGCGCGACCCACGCGGCGACGCTCGCTCCCCACGAATAGCCGACGAGGACGAGCGGCGCCTGGGTCGCGCCCGCATCGGCGAGCGTGCGTGCATGCGCGGCGGCGATCGCGCCGACGTCGGCGAGCGGCGTCGTGTGTTCGTCGAGCCCGGCCGCCTGCAACCCGAGCACGCGATAGCGCGCGCCGAGCGCGGCGGCGAGCGGCACGAGCGACACGACGAGCCCGGAAATGTCGGGCAGCAGTGCAATCGTCGCGCGGTGTGCATGCGTGTCGCCGCCGAGCGGGATCACCGCGGCGCCGGACGCGATGTCCGCGCGCACGGGCGTCGCGTGCGACGCATGCACGGCGCGATCGACGGCCGCGGCGAGCGCCGCGACGCCCGCGTGCGAAAACAGCGTGGCGAGCGGCAGCGCGACGCCGAAGCGGCGCTCGATCTGCGCGGCCAGCTTGACGGCGAGCAGCGAATCGCCGCCGAGCGTGAAGAAGTCCGCGTGCAGCGAGTCGACCGGGCGGCCGAGCATGTCCTCCCACAGCGCGCGCAGCGCGGCCTCGGTCGGGTTGCCGGCTTCGTCCCGGGCAGCGGCGCGCGACTGCTCGGGCGCGGGCAGGCGGTCGCGGTCGAGCTTGCCGTTCGCGTTGACGGGCAGTGCGTCGATCGCGAGCACCCGCGCCGGCACGATGGCGGCGGGCAGGTGCGCGGCGAGATGCGCACGCAATATTTCAGTTGCGTCGTGCGTGCCGGCGTCGTCCGTCAGCACCGCATAGGCGATCAGCTCCTGGCGGTCGTCGTCGTGCGCGACGACGCGCGCGGCCGCCTGCCGGACCCACGGATGCGACGCGAGGCATGCGTCGATCTCGGTCAGCTCGACGCGGATGCCGCGCAGCTTGACCTGGGCATCGCGCCGGCCGACGAAGTCGAGCGTGCCGTCGCGCCGCCAGCGGACCCGGTCGCCGGTGCGGTACAGCCGTTCGCCGTGCGCGAACGGGTCCGGCACGAAGCGCGCGGCGGTGAGCCCGGGGCGGCCGAGGTAGCCGCGCGCGACGCCGGCGCCGCCGATGTAGAGCTCGCCTTCGACGCCGACGGGCACGAGTTCGCCGCGCGCGTCGAGCACGACGAGGCGGCTGCCGGCGATCGGCGCGCCGATCGGCGCGGCGCCGGCCGGCGTGCGGCTCACGAACTGCACGCTGGCCCAGACGGTCGCCTCGGTCGGGCCGTATTCGTTCGCGAGCAGGCACGCGGGGCCGTGCCGGTAGTGTGCGTCGACGACGTTCGCGGTCAGCGTCTCGCCCGCGAGCACCACGACTTCGAGCGGCGCGAGCGCCGCCGCGCACAGGTCCACCGCGAGCTTGTACAGCGACGGCACGCCGAGCCAGCCCGCGACGCGGCCGCGCTCGACCACGGCGGCGAGCGCACGCGGGTCGCGCGCGCCGTCGGCATCGGGAAGGTGCAGCGTGCCGCCGCTCGCGAGCATCCAGAACAGCGTCGCGATCGAGCTGTCGAACGCGAGCGACGGCACGAGCAGCATGCTCGCCACGCGCGGGTATGCGGCGAGCCGCGCCGCCGTCGACGCGGCGAGGCTGCGATGGCTGATCGCGACGCCCTTCGGCACGCCGGTCGAGCCGGATGTGAAGAGGGCGTAGGCCAGCGCGTCCGGATGCACCGGCGCATCGACGGGCGATGCGTCGCGCATGGCGATGTCGGCCGCGTCGCGATCGACGAGCACCACCGCGCGGGCCGCGTCGGCAAAGCGTGGCGCGAGCGCGGCGCGCGTGATCACGAGCGCGGGCCGCGCCTCGCCGAGGATCGTCGCCGCGCGTGCGAGCGGCTGCTCCGGATCGACCGGCACGTACACGCCGCCCGCGCGCAGGATCGCGACGAGCGCGACGATGGCGTCGATCGAGCGTTCGAGCGCGACGGCGACGACGGTCTCCGCGCCGACGCCCAGCGCGCGCAACTGGCGCGCGAGCCGGTTCGCGGCGGCGTCGAGTTCGGCGTAGCCGAGCGTGCGATCGGCGGCGACGAGCGCCGGATGGTCGGGCGTGGCGCGCGCGTGGCGCGCGATGGCGTCGTGCACGAGCGGCGCGTCGAGCCGCGCCGCGCGCCGGTCGCCGAACGCGAGCAGTCGTGCGCGCGCCGCGTCGTCGAGGCCGTCGAGCCGTGCGAGCGGCGCGTCGGGCACGCGCGCGATCTCGGCGTACAGCCGGCGCAGCCGCGCGCCCAGCGCGTCGATCGTGTCGCGATCGAACAGGTCCGCATCGTATTGCCAGTCGAGCCGCAGTTGCCCGGACGACGTGTCCTCGTGCGCGAACAGGGTCAACTCGAACTGCGCGGCTGTCTCGTCGTCGTCGAACGCGTCGATCGCGAGCCCCGGCAGCCGCATCGCGTGCTGCGGCGCGCTCTGCAGCACCAGCATCGCCTGGAACAGCGGCGTGCGATCGAGCGTGCGCGCGTGGCCCGACGCAGCGACGATCGTCTCGAACGGCACGTCCTGCCATTCGAACGCGTCGAGCACGACATCGCGCAGCCGGGCGAGCGCATCGCGCGCGCTCGGCCCGCCGCGGAAGTCGCAGCGCAGCGGCAGCGTGTTCAGGAAGCAGCCGATCATGCGCTCGGCGTCGCGCGACGGCCGCTGCGCGATCGGGCTGCCGATCACGACTTCATCCTGGCCCGCGTCGCGCGCGAGCAGCCACGCGTAGCCCGCGAGCAACACGACGAACAGCGTCGTGTCGGCCTGCCGCGCGAGCGCGCGCAGCGCGGCCGTTTCGGTAGCGTCCAGCGTGAACGACACCTTGCCGCCCGCGTGGCTGCGCTGCACGCGCCGCGGGCGGTCGGTCGGGAGCGCGAGCGCTTCGGGCGCACCCGCGAGCCGCTGCCGCCAGCGCTCGAGCGCCGCGTCGAGGCGTGCGCCGGACGCCGCTGCGCGCTGGCGCGACGCGTAGTCGGCATAGCCGAACGGCAGCGGGTCGAGCGGCGCGTCGTGCGCATAGCCGTGCGCGAACTCGCGTGCGAACAGGCCGAGCGACCAGCCGTCGCAGACGATGTGATGCATCGCGACGACGAGCAGCGCGTCGTGCGCGCCGAGCGTCAGCAGGCCGACGCGCAGCGGCGGCGCGGCGGCGAGATCGAAGCGCTCGCGGGCGAAGCGCCGGGCGGCGTCGCGCACGGCCGCGTCGTCCGCGCCGGCGAGATCGACGACGCGCAGTTCGGGGCGCCAGTCGGCATGCACGCGCTGGCGCGGCGCGTCGTCTTCCAGCGCGAACGTCGTGCGCAGGCTGTCGTGGCGCGCGACGATCGCGTCGATCGCGCGCCGCGCGGCGGCGACGTCGAGCGGCCCGCGCAGG
The DNA here is from genome assembly GCF_902833075.1 of Burkholderia sp. BCC0405. Classification (NCBI taxonomy): domain Bacteria; kingdom Pseudomonadati; phylum Pseudomonadota; class Betaproteobacteria; order Burkholderiales; family Burkholderiaceae; genus Burkholderia; species Burkholderia sp. BCC0405. The sequence goes on along the minus strand of NZ_CADFEO010000018.1, from coordinate 36,532 downwards.
CGCAGCGCGGACGCGATGTGGTAGAGCGCGCTGTCGCCGCCCGCGAGGCGGTCGAGGAACCAGAAGCGTTGCTGCGCGAACGACAGCGGCGCGGCGGGGCCGGTGGTGGCGGGCGTTGCCGCGTTCGTGTTCGCGTTCGCGCGCGCAGGCGACGGTGAGGCGGCGCGCGCGCTTGCCGGTGACGCGCTCGGCCGTTCACCCGGCGGCTCGCTGCCCGGGGCGGCCGGCCGTTGCGCGCCGTCCGCTTCGACCGCATGCGCGGCCGCATCGATGGCCGCTGCAAGGCCCTGCACGGTCGGATGGTCGAAGATCGTCCGCAGCCGCAGGTCGATGCCGTGTTCGTCGCGCAGCCGCGCGGCCACCTGCGTCGCGAGCAGCGAATGGCCGCCGAGTTCGAAGAAGTGGCCGGCGCGGCCCACGCGCACGATGCCGAGCACTTCCGCATAGACCGATGCGACCACCCGCTCGGTCGCGGTCGCCGGGTCGCGCGTGTCGTCGGTTGCCGGCGCCGCGACGGCCGCCGCCTGCTGCGCGGACGGCAGGGCGGCGCGGTCGAGCTTGCCGTTCGTCGTGAGCGGCAGACGGTCGAGCAGCACCACGGCGGCCGGCACCATGTGCGCAGGCAGGCGCTTTTGCAGATGCGCGCGCAACGTGCGCGGCAGGTCGTCGGCCTGGCGGAACGGCACGTTGAAGAAGCGCAGCAGATCGTCGTCGGTGGAAAGCGGCGCGGCGCTCGTGCCGGGCGCCGCCGATGCGCCGGATGCGGCATCGAGCGGTCCGACGAACGCGTCGAACGCGCCGTACGCGTCATTCGGCGACCAGCGCAGCCGGCACGCCGCACCCGCCGCCGCCGCCGCCGCGTCGACGGCGGCGGGATCGACCGCGTCGGCGTGCGCGGTCGTCGCGACGTGCTCGGGCAGCGGCGCGCCGTCGTCGTCGGCGTCGAGCCACGCGACGAACGCATTCGCCTGCGCGACGCGGGCATTCGGAATCCGCCGGACGACGAGCCCCGCTTCGGCGCGCAGCGCGTCGCTGCACAGCGCGCGGAGATCGGCCACGGCCGCGGCGCCGGCGTCGCGCGGCGCGGCGCCCGCGATCGTCTCGCCGCCCGTCTTCGTGATGATCGCGTCGTAGCGGAACGACGCCAGTTCGTTGCCGCTCGCGAAGTGCTTCAGCCGCACGTCGACGTCGGTCACGTCGTCGCGCCGGCTGGCGAGCGCATCGAACAGCGCCGGATCGAACAGCAGCTCGGGCTCCTGCTCGACGAGCCGGTTCAATTGCGCGCGCAGCGTTGCGCGCTCGCGCGCGCCGTCCGTCCGGCGCAGCAGCTTCGTCGCGTGGAACTGGCGCAGCAGCGGCAGGCTGCGCAGGTCGCCGACGATCAGCCGGCCGCCCGGCGCGAGATGGTCGAGCGCGCGTTCGATGACGCGCAGCGCATACGCGGCGTCAGGAAAGTACTGCGCGACCGAGTTGATGACGATCGTGTCGAAATCGGCATCGAGGCCGTCGAGCGCGGCGGCCTCCCGCTCGACCAGTGTCACCGTGCGCAGCCCGCGCCGCTCGACGACGCGGCCGAGCCGCGCGATCGCTTGCGCGGAGAAGTCGAGCCCGACGAAGCGCTCGCACGACGCGGCGAGCGGCAGCAGCAGCATGCCGCTGCCGCAGCCGATCTCGAGCACGCGGCGCGGCGGCCGCTCGCGGATGCGCGCGAGCATTTCGTCGCGCCACATCCGCATCTCGTCGCGCGGGATCGGAGCGCCGTCGTAGCTGTCGGTCCAGCCGACGATGTCGAGCAGCTCGTCGTCGGCCGCGCCGGCGCTGTAGATCATGTCGAAGCTGTCGCGCCAGCCGGGCGCGGTGTCGGGCGCTGCTTGCCGCGTGCCGGCGCCGCTGTCGCCGTCGCGCGGCACCGCGTACGCGGCGAGCTGTGCGGCGTCGCCCGCGCCCGTCACGACGATCGCGCAATCTGCGACGGCCGGATGCTCGCGCAGCGCCGCGTCGATGTCGCCGAGCTCGATCCGGAACCCGCGCAGCTTGACCTGCTGGTCCGCACGGCCCCGGTATTCGAGCCGGCCGTGCGCGTCGATGCGGCCGAGGTCGCCGCTGCGGTAGAGCCGGTTGCCGGCGGCGTCGACGATGAAGCGCTCGGCCGTCAGCGCGTCGCGGCCGAGATAGCCGCGCGCCACGCCCGCGCCGCCTACCAGGATCTCGCCGACCATGCCGGGCGGCACCGGCTGCAGGTGCGGGTCGACGAGCCTGATCGTCATGTCCGGCAGCGGCTCGCCGATCAGGCTGCCGTTGCGCCCGCGTACATCGGCGAGCGTGATGCGCCGGTAGGTGACGTGCACGGTCGTCTCGGTGATGCCGTACATGTTGACGAGCACCGGCGCGTCGTCGCCGTGGCGGTCGATCCAGCCGCGCAGGCTCGACAGCTCCAGCGCCTCGCCGCCGAAGATCACGTGACGCAGCGCGAGCGCCGCCTCGCGGCCGTTGCGTTCCTCCTCGGCGATCAGCTGGCGGAACGCCGACGGCGTCTGGTTCAGCACGGTCACGCGCGCGTCGCACAGCAGGTCGTAGAACGCGTCGGCCGTGCGGCGCACCGCCTCGGGCACGATCACGAGCTCGCCGCCGTGCACGAGCGCGCCCCAGATCTCCCACACCGAGAAATCGAAGGCGCTCGAATGAAACAGCGTCCACACGTCGGTCTCGTCGAAGCCGAACAGGGGCGCCGTGGACGTGAAGAGCCGCGCGAGGTTATCGGCCGTCACGCACACGCCCTTCGGGCGGCCCGTCGAGCCCGACGTGAAGATCACGTACGCGAGCGCGTCGGGGTCGGGCGCGGGAAGCGGTCGCGGCGCGACGGGCGGCGCGCACGCGACGTCGTCGTCGATCGACCAGACCGCCGGGTTCGCGTGCGCGGCGGCGGGCAGCGTCGCCGCGAGCGCGCGCTCGGTGAGCACGACGGCGGGCCGCGCGTCTTCGAGCAGCGTCAGCACGCGCGCTTCCGGATAGCCGGGATCGAGCGGAACGTACGCGGCGCCCGCGCGCAGCACGGCGAGCATCGCGACGATCGTGTCGAAGCCGGGCCGGAACCACAGGCCGACGCGCGTGCCGGGGCCGAAGCCGGCGTCGACGAGCCGGTGCGCGAGCGCGTCGGCGCGTGCGTCGAGCGCGCCGTAATCGAGCGTCGCGTCGCCGAACCGCAGCGCGATGGCGTCGGGCCGGGCGAGCGCGTGCGCACGTACGCGCTCGTACACGGGCTCGAAGCGTGCATCGGGGCAGGCGGCGTGCGGCGCTTCGCCGGTCGCCGGCTCGCTCGACAGCGCGAGCCTCGACACCGGCAGATCGGGTGCTCGCGCCGCGTGTTCGAGCAGCGTGCCGAACTGCGCGGCCAGCCGCTCGACCGACGCGCGCTCGAACAGGTCCGCGTCGAACGACAGCGCGAGCGCAAGCCCGTCGCCGTCGCGCGCGAAGAACAGTTCGAGATCGAAGCGCGACGCTTCCTGCGCGACGATCGGCTCGACCGTCAGGCCGCCGAGCGCGAAGGTTGCGTCGGGCGCCTGGTCGAGCATCGTGACCGCGACCTGGAACAGCGGGTTGCGGCCCGCTTCGCGCGGTACGCGCAGCTCGTCGACGAGCTTGTCGTACGGCAGCGCCGCATGGCTCATCGCGTCGCGGATCACGGCCGTCTGTCGGCGCGTCAGCTCGCGCAGGCCAGGGTCGCCGGACAGGTCGCCGCGCAGCACGACCATGTTCGCGAAGAAGCCGACCAGCGCCTGTGTCTCGATGCGATCGCGCCCGGACACCGACGTGCCGATCACGACGTCGTCCTGTCTCGCATGTCGCGCAAGCAGCGCCATCAGGCCCGCGACGAGCACGGCGAACAGCGTCGTGCGCTCGTCGCGCGCGATGCGTTCGAGCGCCGCCACGGTGCCGGCGGGAATCGCGGCCGACAGCAGCCGCACGGCCGGCGCCGCGTAACGCCGCCGGACGGGGCGGGCGCCGCGCGCGCCGTCGAGCGGCAGCTCCAGCGGCGTGGCGCCCGCGAGCTGGGTGCGCCAGTACGCGCGCTCGCGCGCCCAGTCCTCGCCGCCCGCGCGCTGCCATGCGGCGAAGTCGCCATAAGTGATGCCGAGCGGCGGCAGCGCGTGCGGGCGGCCCGCGCGCCGCGCATCGTACAGCCCGATCAGCTCGCGCAGCAGGATGCTCATCGACGTCGCGTCGCCGAACAGATGATCGAGATGCATCAGCACCGCATGCTCGTGCGCCGACAGCCGCACGATGCGCAGCCGGAACGGGCGTCCGGCCGCGAGATCGAACGGCATCGCGAACAGCGCGCGCGCCGCGTCGACGAGCGTCGCGTGCCGCGCGGCGTCGGCGCGGCCGGTCCAGTCCTCGATCGCGAGGTCGGCGCTGCCGGGCGCGCACACGTGCTGCTCGGGCACGCCGTCGCGGATGCGGATCGCCGTGCGCAACGCGTCGTGGCGGCGCACCAGTTCGTCGACGCATTCGACGAACAGCGCCTCGTCGAGCGCGCCGCGCAGCCGGAACGCGCTGCCGATCGTGTAGCCGCTGCCGCTTTCGTTCAGCGCGTGCAGGAACCACAGGCGCTGCTGCGCGAACGACAGCGGCGCGGCCGCGCCGGGCGGCCTGCGCGGGATCGCGCGGTCGGGGGCCAGCGCGGCGACGTCGTCGCCCGCGAGGGATTTCAGCAGCGCAAGATCGAGATCGAAATCGAGATCAAGATCGGTTTCGTGGTTCATGAACGCTCCGTCGCTCTGTCGGTTTGGCATGGGGATCGGCAGGGCGGCGCTTACGACTGCGACTGCGCTTGTTCGAGGAAGCGCCGCAGGCTGAGCGGGCGCATGTCGGTCCACACCGCGTCGACGTACGCGATGCATTCGTCCTCGGTGCCGGTCTTGCCGGCTTCGCGCCAGCCGGCGGGCACAGGCCGGTAGGTCGGCCAGATCGAATACTGTTCTTCGTCGTTGATGACGACCGTGTAGACGGTGTCGTGATCGAGGTCTGCCATTTGTGTTCTCCTGGTTGAATCCAATAATCCGTTATCCGAAACGAAAGACGAGCCGGCGCTCAGCCGAACGCGGCGCCGCCGTCGATCGCGAGCGTGCGGCCGACGTACGCGTCGCATTCGATGATGAAACGCAGCCCGAGCCAGATCTCGTCGGTCGACACCATCCGCTTGAGCGGCATCTCGTCGATCAGCCGCGCGCGGGTCGCGGCGTCGAGCGTGGCCGCCATCGGCGTGTCGGTGAGGCCGGGCGCGAGGCCCGCGACGCGCACGCGGTGCTCGGCAAGCTCGAGCGCCCAGGTGCGGGTCAGCGCGTCGAGGCCCGCCTTCGCGGCCGCGTAGTTCGACTGTCCCGCGTTGCCGGCGCTGCTGACCGACGAGATGTTGACGATCAGGCCGTCGCTTGTCGCGCCGGCTTCGAGCCGCGCCGCGACGAACTCGCGCGCGAGCAGGAACGGCCCCGTCAGATTGATGCCGAGCACGCTGCCCCACTGCGCGGTCGGCAGCTTGCGCGCGTAGCGGTGCGCGTCGAGCGTCGCGAGCCGGCCGTCGCGCAGCACGCCTGCGTTGTTGACGAGCAGGTCGGGCACTGCGTCGGCGTCGACGAGCTCGGCCATCGCGGCCGCGACCGCGCGTTCCTGGCTGACGTCGACCGCCATCGTGCGCAGCCGCGCGGGGGCATGGCGCGTGTGAAGCGCGTCGGCGAGCGCGCGCAGGCCGGGCGCATGATGGTCGAGCGCGATCACGCGCGCCGCGCCCGCCGCGAGCAGCGCCTCGCAGAAGCGCTTGCCGATGCCGCTGGCAGCGCCCGTGACGAGCGCCGTGGTTCCTTCAATTCGCATCGCCGATCTCCTCGTTGATGACGTCGGTTGCGGGTTGCGCCGCCGCTGGCGGCGTCTGCTTCCGGCGCAGCGCGTCGCGTTCGGCGGGCGTCATGTCGCGCAGCCGCAGCCATGCGGCCGCGACTTTCGCCGTCGCGCCCGGCGACGTTTCGTGGCGCTCGATCAGCGCGGCCATGTCGGCCGGGGTGCGGCTCGCGAGCATGTCGCCGAGCGGCGGCTCGACACCGAACAGCTGGATCACGCGCGCGTGGATGCGGGTGAGCAGCAGCGAATTGCCGCCGAGTTCGAAGAAGTCGCTGTCGGGCGCGATCGATGTGTCGTCGAACACGCGCCGCCACAGCGCGCACACCATGTCCTCGAGCGCGTTGACGGCCGGGCGCGCCGGGGCGGCGGTGTGCGGCCGCGCGGGGGCCGCGGCCGCCGCGAGCGCGCGGCGGTCGAGCTTGCCGTTCGCGGTGCGCGGCAGCGCGTCGTGCAGCGCGAACATCTGCGGGACCATGTACGCGGGCAGTCGGCGGGCGAGCGCGTCGCGCAGCGGCGCGTCGTCGAACGGCCGCGCCGGGTCGCGCAGCACCAGATGCGCCTCGAGCCCCCACGCGCGGCCGTCGAGCCCGCGCCGCACCGTCGCGGCCGCGTCGGCGACGTTGTCGAGCGCGCGCAGGTGGGCTTCGACGTCGCCGAGCTCGATCCGGTAGCCGTTGATCTTCACCTGGTCGTCCGCGCGGCCGAGCAGCAGCAGCGTGCCGTCTTCGCCGCGCACCGCGAGGTCGCCCGTCGCATACAGGCGCGCGCCGGGTTCGGGCGACAGCGGATCGGGGCGGAAGCTGCGCGCGGTGCGGCCCGGCGCGCGCGTATAGCCCTGCGCGAGGCCCGCGCCCGCGATCGTCAGCTCGCCGACCACGCCGGGCGGCGTTTCGTGGCCGTCCGCATCGACGACGCGCAGCCGCGTCGCGTCGAGCGCGCCGCCGATGCGCGCGGCGGCGGCCGCGTCGGCGACAGGTTGAGCCGCCGACCAGATCGTCGTCTCGGTCGGCCCGTACACGTTCAGCAGCGCGACGCCGCGTGCGAGCAACGCGCCGGCCAGATCGGCCGGCAGCGCCTCGCCGCCGCACCACGCATGGAAGCCCGGCTGCGGACGCCAGTCGGCGGACAGCAGCAGGCGCCACGTGAGCGGGGTCGCCTGCAGCACGGTGGTCCGCTGGTCGGCGAGCGCGCGTGCGAGCGCAACGCCGTTCGCGGCCGTTTCGGCGGACGCGATCGCGAGGTGCGCGCGGGTCACGAGCGGCAGGAAGAGTTCCAGCGCCGCGATGTCGAACGACACCGTCGTCACGCTCGTCAGCACGTCGTCCGCGCCGAGCGGGAAGCGCGCGGCGAAGCTGCGCAGCAGGTTGACGAGGCCGCCGCGGCGCACGTCGACGCCTTTCGGGCGGCCGGTGCTGCCCGACGTGAATATCGTGTACGCGAGCGCGTCCGGATGCAGGCGTCGCGCGCGGGCAAGCGCGGCGCGGGCGGCAGTCGCGATGTCGTTCGCGGAAGGGGCGGCGGCGCCCGCCGGCGCGACGACCGGCACGCCCGCCGCTCCGAAGCCGCCATCCGGATGCGCGACGATCGCGACCGGTTTCGCATCGGCGAGCATCATCGCGCGCCGCTCGGCGGGCAGCAGCGGGTCGATCGGCACATAGGCGGCGCCGGCGAGCAGCGTGCCGACGAGCGCGGCGAGCAGATCGACTCCGCGTGGCAGGCAGACGGCGACCGTCGCGCCGGGACCGGCGCCGGCCGCCGCGAGCCGCTCGGCGAGCGCGCCCGCCTCGACGAACAGCGCGGCGCGCGCGACCGTGCGGTCCGGGCCGCGAACCTCGCTGGCCGGCGCGGCGTCGAGCGCCTCGGCGAACAGGTCGATCAGCTTGTCGGTGTCGACGAGCGGCGCAGCCGCGGCCGGCACGACTTCGGACGCATGAGAGGCGAGTGCGCCGATCGTGTCGCCGCGCCCATCCGCGATGCCGGCGGCCAGCTCGACGAGCGCGTCGACCAGCGCGTTCGCGCGCGCGGCGGGTAGCCGCGCCGCGTCGTGCACGGCATCGATGACGAGGCCGTCCGCGTTCGGCTTCACGTACAGCATCAGCGGATAGTTCGACGCCTCGTTCGCTTCGATCGCGCCGATTCGCAGGCCGCCCGCGTGCGCGCCCGCCTCGCGGTCGAGCGGATAGTTCTCGTAGACGAACACGCTGTCGAACAGCGGCTGCTGCGCGCTCGCGCCGCTCCACCGCTGGACGTCGACGAGGCTGCAGTGCTCGTGTCGCGCCACCGCCGACTGCGCGGCGAACAGCTGGCGCAGGAACGTGCCGACGGGCAGCGCGGGTCGGCAGTCGACGCGCACGGGCAGCGTAGAGATCAGCGCGCCGACCATGCGCTCGACGTCGGGCACGTCGGCGCCGCGCCCGGCGAACGTGACGCCGAACGTGACGTCGCGGGTGCGCGCGAGCCGCGACAGCAGCAGCGCATACGCGCCCTCGACCACCGTGTTGAGCGTCACGCGCTCGCGCGCGGCGACGGCGTTCAGCGCAGCCGTCATCCCCGACGACAGCCGGCGGCGCACCGCGCCCGGCTGCGTTGCGTGGACGGCCGAGCCGGCGGCGGGCGCCAGGCCGAGATCGAGCGGCGTGTGGCGCGGGCCGAGCGTCGCGCGCCAGAATGCCTCGGCGTCGCGCAGATCCTGCTGCGCGCGCAGCCGTGCGGCGACGAAGCGCCCATACGACGGCGCGGCGGGCAGCGACGGCGTGCGGCCGGCCGCGTCCGCCGCATAGCAGTGCGCGACTTCGCCGAGCAGGATCGCCATCGACCAGCCGTCGAGCAGCGCGTGATGATGGGTCCACACGAGACGCCACGGTGCGCCGTCGCGGCGCAGCAGCGTGATGCGCATCAGCGGCGGCCGCGCGAGATCGACGCCGCGGGCGCGATCCTCGGCGAGGAACGCGGCGAGGGCCTGCTCGGGATCGTCATGCGCGCCGATCTCGCGGATGTCGAGCGCGAGCGGCTGCGGCGCGTGCACGCGCTGCACCGGCTCGTCGAGATCGCGCCACGCGAAGCTCACGCGCAGCGCGTCGTGCCGCGCATAAACGTGCGACCACGCGCGAGCGAGGCGCGCCGGGTCGCACTCGCCGTCGACCGCCGCGACGATCTGCTCCAGGTAGACGCCTGCCGTCGCGTCGGCGGCGCGCGCGTGATACAGCATCCCTTGCTGGGTCGACGTCAGGCTCCAGATGTCGACGACCGGCGGCTCGGCGTCGAGCAGCGCCGGCAGCGCATCCGCGGGCACGCGAGCGAGCGGGAAATCGCTCGGCGCCGCTGCCGGGCGCGCGTCGCTCGCGGCGAGCAGCGCGTGCAGCTCGGCCTGCGCGCGATTGGCCATGGCACGCGCCGCGTCGTCGTCGAAGCGCCGCGCGTCGTAGTTCCAGCGCACGACGAGCCGGCCGTTCGCGACGAACGACACCACGTCGAGCGCGAAGCCGCGATCGTTGTCGTCGGCGGCGATCGGGCCGCAGTCTTCGTCGGCGAGCCGGATGCGCGACGCGGTGGGCAGCGCGCCGTCGGTCTGGCCGAGATAGTTGAAGCAGACGTCGGGCAGCGCGCTCGTCGCGAGCGGATCGTCCGGCCGGGCCGCATCGCGCAGCCGTCCGTAGCCGCGGCCGTGCGCGGGCACCGCGCGCAGCGCGTCCTTCGCCGCGCGCAGGCGCGCGAACGGCGACGGCGCGTCGAGCTGCTCGACGGCGAGCGGGTAGAGCGTCGTGAACCAGCCGAGCGCGCGTACGAGCGCCGCGTCCGAGCCGTCGCCGCGGCCGTGGTGCTCGACCGTCACGCCGATGCTGTTCGTGCGGGCTGCTTCGGCGAGCGCCGTCGCGAGCGCGGCGAGCAGGAGTTCCTGCGCGCTGGCGTGCAGCCGCGTCGCGGCGTGCTGCAGCAGGCGCGTCGTCGCGTCCGCGTCGAGCGCGTGCTCGACGGTGCGCAGGTCCGCGTAGCGTGCCGCACCCGCCGGCGCGAGCCGGCCCGCGCGCGCGACGCGCGGCGCGGCCTCGCGCCAGTAGCGCCGTTCGGCGTCATCGAGCGCGATCGACGCCTGCGCGCGCGCCCAGGCGACGAAGCCGGACGGGGGCGCGGCGACGGGCCGCGCGTGCAGCGCGTCGTGCAGGTCGCTCGTCAGCACGCGCCACGACACGCCGTCGACGATCAGGTGGTGCATCACGAGCAGCAGGCGCGCGGAGCCGTCCGCGAAGCCGCGCACGTGGAGCGCGCGGAACAGCGGCGGCGCGGCGAGGTCGAGGCTGCGCTGGGCGTCGCGGGCCAGCGCGGCGAGCGCGGCGGCGGCGCCGTCGGCCGGCACGCGCGCGGTGTGGAACCATGCGTCCGGCGCAACCGTGTCGGCCAGCAGTTCCTGCGCGACGCCGGCGTCGCCGACCGTGAAGCGCACGCGAAACACGTCGTGCGCGGCGACGACGGCGGCGAGCGCGTCGCGCACCGCGTCGCCGGTGAATTCTCCCGGCACGTCGAGCATCAGCGCCTGGTTCCAGTGCGCGGGCGCCGGCTGGCGCAGCGCGAAGAAGCGCGCCTGCGCGGGCGTGAGCGGCACCGGGCCGGGCTGCGCGGCGGCCCCGGTCTCGGCGCCGACCCGCACCGCGATGCGCGCGAGCGCGGCGATCGTCGGGTGCTCGAACACGTCGCGCGGCGAGACCTGCCAGCCGCGCTGGCGGGCGCGCGCGCTCACCTGCAGGCTGACGATCGAGTCGCCGCCGAGCGCGAGGAAGTCGTCGTCGACGCCGATCGCCGCGCGGCCGGGCAGCAGCTCGCGCCAGATGTCGGCGAGCATCCGCTCGACCGGCGTCGCCGGCGCGCGCGACGGCGCTGCGCGGCCGGCCGGATCGCCCGCCGGATCGACGGACGGAAAACCGTTGCGGTCGGTCTTGCCGTTCGGCAGCAACGGCCAGTCGGCGGTTTCGACGAACGCGCCCGGCACGAGCGATGCGGGCAACCGGTCGCCGAGGAAGCCGCGGTAGTCGGCCGGCGCGGTATCGCCGGCGTCGCCGGCGTGCCGTTCGATCCAGGCGACGAGCCGCACGCTGCCGTCCGGCATCGCGCGCGGCAGCACCGCGCAGCGCCGCACGGCGGGGTGCGTCGCGAGCAGGCTTTCGATTTCGCCCGGCTCGACACGCGAGCCGCGCAGCTTCAACTGGTGATCGCCGCGGCCGAGATAGTCGAGCCGGCCGTCGGGCAGGCGGCGCGCGAGGTCGCCGGTGCGGTACAGGCGGCCGCCGGCCGCGCCCGGCAGCGGGTCGGGCAGGAAGCGCCGCGCGGTTTCGCCGGGGCGGCCGTGATAGCCGCGCGCGAGCCCCGCGCCGCCGATCCAGATCTCGCCCGCGACGCCCGCCGGCACGGGCTCCATTTGCGCGTCGAGGATGAATACGTCGACGTTGTCGATCGGCGTGCCGAGCGACGGCGGCACGTCGTTTGCACCGTCGCGATCGACGACGACGCAGCTCGTCGCGTCGACGGTCGTCTCGGCCGGGCCGTACAGGTTGATCAGCTGCGCGCGCCATGCCTGCCGGAAGCGCTCGGCCGTCGCGCCGCGCAGCGCTTCGCCGCCGACGAACACGCGCGTCACGCGCCGCAGACGGGCGAGCGCGGCCGGATCGTCGAGAATCACGTCGAGCAGGCTCGGCACGAGCTGCACGACCGTCGCGCCGCTGCGCTCGGCCGCGTCGGCGAGCGCGTTCACGTCGCGCGACGCGTCGGCGGGCGCGAGTGCGAGCGTCGCGCCGCTCACGAGCGGCGCCCAGAATTCCCACACCGATGCGTCGAAGCTCACCGGCGTTTTCTGCAGCACGACGTCGGTTGCGTCGAGCGGGAAGCGGCGTGCCATCCAGTGCATGTGGTTCGCGAGCGCGCCGCGCGACACGGCGATCGGCTTCGGCCGTCCGGTCGAGCCCGACGTGAAGACGAGGTACGCGAGCGCGGCGTCGGGCACGTCGCGCGCGATCGGCGCGGCGCCGGCCTGCGCGGCGCCGGCGCGGAAGTCGTCGAGCAGCAGCAGGTCGGCACTCGGCGCCGGCAACTGCGCGGCCGTGGCTTCGGTCGCGACGACGAGCACGGGTCGCGCATCGTCGAGCGTCATCTGCAGCCGCGCGGCCGGCAGGCGGCCGACGTCGAGCAGGCAAGACGCGCCGCCCGCCTTCAACACGCCGACGAGCGCGACCGCGAGCCGCACGTCGCCCGGCGCGAGCGCGATCGCGACGACCGCGTCCGCGCCGATGCCGCGCGCGATCAGGCGCGCGGCGAGCGCGTCCGACGCTGCGTCGAGCGCGGCGAAGTCGAGTTCATCCGCTACGCCGCGCACCGCGCAGCGCCGCGGATGCGCGTGTGCGGCAGCGCGCACGCGCGCGAGCAGGTCGCCCGCCGGCACGTCGGCGGGCTCGCCGCGCGACGCGCGCAGCGCGGCGTCGTCGGCCGCGGCGAAGCGCGTGCCGGCATCGTCCGGCCGCGCCGCGAAATGCCCGGCCGCCTGCACGTAGCAATCCGCGAGCCACGCGATCTGCGCATCGGAGAACGCATCGCGGTCATAGGACAGCGACACCGTCATCCCGCGCGCGCCGTCGTTCGTGCGCGTGACCGCAAACGTCGTCGCGCACGGAATCTCGACCGCCTCGTGGCTGCGCGCCTCGAGGACGGTCAGCGCGCCGTCGCGCCGCAGCGCGTCGTACGCATGGAAATCGACGAAATTGAACGACGTGTCGAACAGCGCCGCGCCGTCGCCCGCCGCGCGCAGGCCCGCGATCGCGGCCATCGGATAGCGGCGATGCGCGAACACGTCGGCTTCGGCGGCGGCGACCGCGCGCGCGAGCGCCGTCCAGTCGCGCGCATCGACGGCGAGCCGGAACGGCAGCGTGTTGAGGAACAGGCCGACCATCGCCGCGCCGTCGGCCTGCGCCGGGCGGCCGTTCGACACGAGGCCCGTCACGACGTCGCGCGCGCCGCTCGCGAGCGACAGCACCTGCAGATGGATCGCGAGCAGCAGCGCCTTGAGCGGCAGCCCGTTGCGCGCCGCATGCGCACGCAGCGCGGCGACGGTCGAATCCGGCAGCGCGCGATCGTGCCGGCCTGCGCGCCGCGTCCGCGGATCGCGCGCCGTGTGCGGCCAGCGCGGCAGCGCGGTCGACGGCGCGCCGGCCAGCCGTTCGGTCCAGAAGCGGCGCGTATCGGCATCGTCGAGCGCGGCTTGCTCCAGCCGCACGAATTCGCGATACGGCGTGGCCGGCGCGACGAGCTCGCCGCCGCCGACGAGCGTCGCGAAATCGGTGAGCAGCCGCGCGAGGCTCCAGCCGTCGAGGATCGCGTGATGGAACGCGATGCCGATCTGCCAATCGTCGCCGCCGAGCGCCTGCAGCACGATGCGCAGCGGCGACGGCTGCCGCGGATCGCAGCGTTCGGCGCGCAGCCGCTCGAGCAGGCCGGTGAAGCGGCGTTCGCGTTCGAGCGGGTCGAGCGCGCTCAGGTCCTCGAGGTCCGAGCGCGGCGTCGCGCGCGCATGGACGAGCTGCAGCGGCCGCTCGACGCCGTCGAGCAGGAAGCGCGTGCGCAGCACCGGATGCGCGGCGGCGAGCGCGTCGAGCGCGGCGGGAACGCGCTCGACGTCGATGCGGGCCCGCACGTGGAAGCACATCGCGTCGTAGTACAGGTCCCGCTCGTCGCCCGATTCGGCGTGGTGCAGCATGCCCGCCTGCAGGCGCGCGAGCGGATACGCATCCTCGACGTCCGCCGGCAGGCGGCGGCGCTCGTCGTCGCGGATCAGCGAGAACGGCGCGGTGGACGGCGCACCGTCGCGCGGCGCGGGCGCGTCTTGCCCGTCGCGCGGCTTCGCGGCCAGCAGCGCTTCGATCGTCCGGTGCCGGAACAGGTCCGCGATGTCGATCTCGAAGCCGCGCTCGCGCGCGAGGCCGGCGACGCGGATGCTGCGGATCGAATCGCCGCCGAGCGCGAAATAGTCGTCGCGCACGCCGACCGCGTCGACGCCGAGCGCTTCGCGCCAGACGGCCGCGAGCGCTGCCTCGTCGGCGTTGCGCGGTGCGATGTGCGCGTCCGCCGCGCGGGCCGGCGCGGGCAGTGCGTGCCGGTCGAGCTTGCCGTTCGACGTCAGCGCGAACGCGGGCGTCGCGATCAGGAACGACGGCACTTCGTGCGCGGGCAGCCGCGCTTCGAGATGGCGGCGCAGCGCGTCGACGTCGACCGGGACGCCGGGGCGCGCGACGAACCACGCGCACAGGCGCGCGTCCTGTGCCGCCGCTTCGCCCCGCTCGGCCGCGACGAATGCGTCGGCGACGCCCGGATGCGCGAGCAGCGCCGCGCGGACTTCGTTCGGCTCGATCCGGTGGCCGCGGATCTTGAGCGCATCGTCGCCGCGGCCGACGTACACGAGCTCGCCGTGCGCGTCGCGCCGCGCGAGATCGCCGGAATGGTAGACGCGCTCCGCGCCGACGCCCGTGAAGCGCTGCGCGGTGAGTTCGGGCCGGTTCAGGTAGCCGAGCGCGACGCCCGCGCCGCCGACCAGGATCTCGCCCGTCGCGCCGTCGGGCACGTCGTGACCGCACGCGTCGACGACGCGGATCGTCAGGTCCGCGAGCGGCTCGCCGATCGGCGACGCGTCGGCGTCCACGTCCTGCACGCGCATCGTGCGCAGCGTCGCGTGCACGGTGATCTCGGTGATCCCGTACAGGTTGTTCAGGCGCGGCGTCGCGTCGCCGCGCCGCGCGATCCAGCCGGCGAGGTCGCGCGGATGGAGCGCCTCGCCGCCGAACACGACGTGGCGCAGCGCGAGCGCGAGCCGCAGCTGCGCGTCGGCCGCGTCGAGCATCCTGAACGATGACGGCGTCTGGCTCAGCATCGTCACGCGCTCGGCGTCGAGCAGCGCGAGCAGCGCGTACGGATCGCGTGCGGTCTCCCGCGACGCGATCGCGACGCGCCCGCCGTGCAGCAGCGCGCCCCACAGCTCCCAGACGGAGAAGTCGAACGCGAACGAATGCGTGCAGCTCCACGTGTCGTGCGGGCCGAAGCCGAAGTGCGCGCGCGTCACGGCGAACAGGCGGCTCACGTTGTCGTGGCTCACGAGCACGCCTTTCGGCTGGCCGGTCGAGCCCGACGTGTAGATCACGTAGGCCGGCTGGTCGCGCTCGACCGGCTCGAACGCGGTGTCGGCGGCCGGCGCCGGCCAGCTGTCGAGGTCGTCGATCAGCAGCAGGTCGCAGCCTTGCGGGGCACGCGCGGCGGTCGAACGCACGGCAAGCAGTTGACGCGCGCCGCTGTCGGCGACGAGGTACGCGAGCCGTTCGTCCGGATGCGTGCTGTCGAGCGGCACGTAGCAGCCGCCCGCGAGCAGCACGCCGAGCATCGCGGCGACGGCGGACGCATCGCGTTCGAGCAGCAGCGCCACGCGATCGCCGCGCGCGAGGCCGGCCGCGCGCAGCCGCGCGGCGATCGCGCGGGCGTGCGCGGCGAGCTGCGCGTAGGATGCGCGGCCGCCCGGATGCGTGACGGCGATGCGCTCGCCGGCGTCGGCGGCGAGCTCGAGAAACCGTTGCGCGAGGCCGGGAGCGGGCGCCTGGCGTTCGGCGGCCGGCGGCAACAACGGCGCCGCCGGCCGTTCCGGCCGCAGGCCGACGTCGCGCAGCGGCGCCGCCGCATCCTCGACGAACGCGTGCACGACATGCAGCACGGCGTCGAGCACGCCTTGAGCCGCGTGTGCGTCGATGCGCGCCTCGTCGAAGCCGAGCTTCACGCCGATGCTGTCCGGCCCCGGCGCGAAGCTCAGCGTCAGTGGCAGGTGCGTGTGCTCTTCCTGCCGGACCTCCGAGATCCGGAAGCCGACGTCGGCCGATTCGAGCGCGTCCTGCAGCGGGAAGTTGTCGACCGCGACCAGGCATTCGAACAGCGGCCGGTCCGGTGCGACGCCGGCCGCGTCGCGCACGTCGGGCAGCGCGCAGTGCGCGAGCCGCAGCAGGCCATGCTGGCCGCGCTGCACGTCGGCGAGCCACTCGGCGACGCAGCGTGCGTCCGGCACCGCGACCCGGAACGGCACGGTGTTCGCGAGCAGCCCGACCATCTGCTGGATGCCGTCGACGGGCGCGGTGCGGCCCGACAGCACGAGCCCGAACACGGCTTCGCCGGCGCGCGCGAGGCGGCTCAGCACGAGCGCGCACGCGCCGATCAGCACGGTGCCGGCCGTCACACGTGCTGCCGCCGCGAGCCGCGCAACGTCCGCCGCGGGCAGCGCGGCACGCAGCGCGCGCATGCGCCGGCCGTCCTCGCCGGGCCGCGCCGCGCGATCGACGCCGAGCGGCATCGGCAGGCTCGCGCCGTCGAGCAGCGTGCGCCACGCGTCGACGTCCCGTGCGCGATCCTGCGCGCCGAGCCAGTCGACGTAATCGGCGAAGCGGGCGCTGGCGGGCAGGGCCGCGTGCGCCGGATGTGCGTAGAGCGCGAAGAAATCCTTCAGCACGAGCGGCAGCGACCAGCCGTCGATGATCACGTGATGGTGGGTCCAGACCAGTGTCCAGCGCGCGTCGTCGTCGCGGATCAGCGCGACGCGCATCAGCGGCGGACGGTTCAGCCGGAAGCCCTGCCGGCGCTGTTCGTCGGCGAAGCGGGCGAGCGCGTCGGCGCGTGCGGCGGCGGGGCGCTCGCGCCAGTCCTCGACGGTCAGCGGCACCGTCGCATCGGTGAACACGACCTGCCGGGGCTCCGACTGGCCGCGCGTGACGAATGCGCTGCGCAGCGTCTCGTGACGGCGCACGAGCGCCGCGAGCGCGGTGCGGAAGCGCTCGGGATCGACGTCGCCGTCGAGCCGGCAGACGATCTGCTCGAGATACGCGGGGCTGTCGGGGGCCGCGAGTGCGTGGAACAGCATGCCGCGTTGCAGCGGCGACAGCCCGATGATGCGCTCCACGGCGGGAACGGATCGCGGGTCGGAAACGGCGGGGCGGTTCTGAGCTTGGCTCATTCTGTATCCGTGAGGTCGAGAAGCAGGGCATCGAGTTCGGCGGGCTGCAACTGCTCGCCGCCCGGAAGCGGCGACGAAGCAGGCGATGCGTCAGGGTCCGTGGCGGCTTGCGCCGCGAGATGCGCGCACAGCGCGCGCAGCGCGTCGCCGGTCAGCGCGGCGAGGCGTTCGACGTCGGGGGCTGCGCCGCCGGTCGGCGCGCCGCTGTACGCGAAGCGGATCGACAGCGCGCCGGCCGCGATTGCCGCGTCGATCGCGAGCGGATGCAGCACCGGGTCGTCGGGCGCGCGGCCGTCGGGCAGGCCGCCCGCCGCGATACGCGCGCCAAGTTCGGGCAGCGCGCCGGCGTCGCCGTCGGCGGCCGTGCCGAGATAGTTCCAACTGACCGCGCGCGGATGCGCATCGGCGAGCGTGCCGTGCCGCGTCAGCACGCCGAAGCCGATGCCGCCGTCGGGCGCCGCGCGCAGCAGCGCCTTCGCGCGGGCGATCGCGGCGTCCCAGTCGTCGTCGGATTCGATGCGCAGCGGGTAGACGCAGGTGAACCAGCCGACCGTTTGCGACACGTCGGCGTCGATGCCGGCCGGCGCCTGCCGGCCGTGGCCTTCGACGTCGACCTGCAATGCGGCGCCGTCGGTCCAGCGGCGCCATGCGCGCGCGAGCGCGGCCAGCAACAGCTCGTGCGTGCGGGTGTCGCGCACGCGATTGAGCGGGCCGTTCAGCCGGGCGGTGAATTCGGCGTCGAACGCGAGCCGTACGGTGTCGAGCGCATCGACGCGGCCAGGTGCGCCGAGCGTGTCGGCGGCGTCGCGCGACGTCGCGGCCAGCATCGCTTCCCAGAAGCCGCGCTCGGTCTCGCGGGCGGCGGCGGTCGCGGCGAGCGCGTCGTTCCAGCGGCGGTAGCTCGTCGAGCGCGGCGCGGCCGGCATCGGTTCGCCGCGCCGTGCGGCGCCATAGCATGCGTCGAGATCGGCGAGCAGGATGCGCCACGACGCGACGTCCATCACCAGATGATGGGCGACGACGATCAGCTCCGGCGCGCCGCTCGGGCCCTGCGGCACGTACGCGGCATGCGCGACGGGGCCCTGCACCGGATCGAGCGTCGTCTGCAGCGCGGCCGCGTACGCGCCGAGCGCTGTGTCGTCGGCGAGCGCGGCGGGCGCGATCGCGAGCGGCAGCAGCGCGGCGCCGTCGCGCGGCGCATAGCGTTGCCGCCAGCCGCCCGCGCCCCGTTCGACGCGCAGCCGCAGCGCGTCGTGACGCAGTGCGAGCGCGGCCAGCGCGCGGGCGAGCGCGTCGGGTTCGAGCGGCGCCGCGAGCGCGAGCCGCACGTCGATCGTGAAGCGTCGCGGCGCGTCGATGCAGGCCGCGCCGCGTTCGAGGAACCAGCGCTGGATCGGCGCGAGCGGCACGTCGGCCGCGTCGGGTTCCGGCTCGGCCGCGCGCGCCGGCGCATGCGCCGCGTCGCGCGTGCGGCAGAGGTCGGCGATCGCGCGCGGCGTGCGCAGCTCCAGCACCTCGCCCGCGCCGATCCTGATGCCGTGCCGCAGCAGCGTCACGCCGACCTGCAGCGCGAGGATCGAGTCGCCGCCGAGCGCGAAGTAATCGTCGTCGACGCGTGCATCGGGTACGCCGAGCACCTGGCGGAACGCGTCGCGCACCCAGCGCTCGACGTCGTCGCGCGGCGCGTCGGCCACCGGGTCGTCGGCCGGGCGCGGAGCGGGGGCATGCGCATCGCGCAGCGCCGCGCGGTCGATCTTGCCCGACGACGTGAGCGGCCACGCCGTCACGGCGACGAAGCGCGCCGGCACCTCGTGCAGCGCGAGCGAATGCGCCGCCCGCGCGCGCAGCGCGTCGGCGTCGAACTCGGCGGCGTCGCGCGGAATCACGAACGCGGTCAGCTCCGGGCGGCGCCCGGCTTCGGTCACGTCGACCAGCGCCTCGCGCACCGCCGGATCGCGCAGCAGTACGCCCGCGATGCCGTCCGGATCGATCCGGTAGCCGCGCAGCTTCACGTGGCCGCCCGCGCGGCCGAGATAGCGGATCGAACCGTCGGCGAGCATGACGCCGCGGTCGCCGGTCCGGTACAGGCGCGCGCCGGGCACGGCCGACGCCGGGTCCGGCACGAAGCTCGCGGCGGTGAGCCCGGGGCGGCCGAGATAGCCGCGCGCGAGCGCGGGCCCGCCGACGCAGATCTCGCCCGCGACGCCGATCGGCGCCACGCCGAGCCATTCGTCGAGCACGACGGTCCGCACGCCTTCGATGCCTGCGCCGATCGGCGGCAGCGGCTCGTGCGCGTCGCATACGTGCAGGCTCGCGCAGACGGTCGCTTCGCTCGGCCCATATGCATTGACGACGCGCCGGCCGCGCGCCCAGCGCGCGAGCAGCCCGGCGGGCGCGGCCTCGCCGGCGGCGACGATCGTCCCGACTCCCGCGAGCGCGGCGTCGTCGAGCGCCGCGAGGAGCGACGGCGGCAACGTAACGTGCGTGACGCGCCCCGCGCGGGCGGCGTCGAGCAGCGCGTCCGACGTGCCGCTTTGTTTCGCGCCTTCGGGCGGCAGCACGAGCGCGGCGCCGCTCGACAGCGCCGTGAAGATCTCCGCGACCGAGGCATCGAACGTGAGCGGCGGGAACAGGAAGATCCGGCTGTGCGGATCGACCGCGAACCCCGCGTGCATCGCGTGGCACATGTTCGCGATGCCCGCGTGCGTGACGCCGACGCCTTTCGGCTCGCCGGTCGAGCCCGACGTGTAGATCACGTACGCGAGGCTCGACGCCGGCGGTGGCGGCGCGGCCGCTTCCGACACGTCGCCGGTTGCTTCGAGCAGGCCGGCGACGCGCAGCGCGACGACGCCGTCGGCGTCGGGCGGCGTTGCGTCGTCCGGGACGATCACGAAGCGCGCGCCGGCGTCGCGCAGCATGTAGCTGACCCGCGCAGCGGGGTAGTGCGGATCGAGAGGCAGGTACGCGGCGCCCGCCTTCAGGATGCCAAGGAGCGCCGCGATCGCGTTCGCGCCGCGCGGCAGCATCATCCCGACGACCGTTTCCGGTCCGGCACCGAGCTGGCGCAGGTGCGCGGCGACCGTGTCGGCGCGGCGCGCGAGCGCCGCGTAGGTCAGCGTGGCCGTCGGCGTGATCAGCGCGGGCGCGTCGGGCCGGCGCGCGGCGGTGCGCTCGAACAGGGCGTGCGCGAGCGGCGCGTCGTGCGTGGCGCCATCGGCCCCGGCGGGTGCGGCGCCGGACCGCGCGGCCGGCTCGTCGCCGATTTCGGCCAGCGTCGCGCCGGGCGTCGCGGCGAACCGCTCGACGAGCCGCGCGAGCCGTTCGACGAGCGCCGCCGCCTGCGTGTCCGGATAGCGGTTCGCATCGTATTCGAGCCGCAGCGCGAAGCGCTCGCCGGGAATGATCGCGAGCGTGACCGGGTAGTTTGTGTGCTCGTGATAATCGGGCCGGGCGAACACGAGGCCGTCGGGCGCGGCGAAGTCGCCTTCGACCGGATAGTTCTCGAACACGACGAGCGTATCGAACAGCTCGTTCGTTTCCGCGCCGGCCGTGCGCAGGATGTCGGACAGGCGCTCGTGCTCGCTCGCGTGCAGCTCGGCGAGCGCCTGCTGCACGCGGGCGAGCAGCGCACGCACGGTCTGCGCCGGCGCGAGCGTCACGCGCAGCGGCAGCGTGTTGATGAACAGGCCGATCATCGCGTCGGCGCCCGGCGCGCCGCTCGAGCGGCCCGACAGCGTGACGCCGAACGCGACGTCGGCGCCGACGCCGCTGCGCGCGAGCAGCAGCGCCCACGCGGCGTCGAACACGGTGCTCGGCGTCACGCCTGCGTCGCGCGCGAGCTGCTCGATCGCGTCGCTCGCTTCGCGCGTCAGCACGATGTCGTGGCGCGCCTGGCGTGCCGGCCCTCGCGCGGGCGCGGCGAGGCGTGCGGGCGCGAGCCCCGCGAGGCGGGCGCGCCACGCGTCGGGCGTCGCGCCCGGCGCGCGCAGCGCGAGCCACGCGAGATGGTCGGCGAACCGGCGGGGCGCGGGCAGCGCCGCGTCGCGCCCCGTATACATTGCGATCAGCTCGCGGAAGAACACCGGAATCGACCAGCCGTCGAGCAGGATGTGATGGAAGCTCCACAGCCAGCGATGCCGCTGCGGGCCGAGCGTCGCGATCGTCAGCCGCATCAGCGGCGGGCGCGCGAGGTCGAACGGCTGCGCGGCGTCGTCGCGCAGCCATTGCGCGAGTCGTGCGTCCTGCTCGGCGGGCGTGGCGGCGTCGGACCAGTCGAGCCACGCGACGGGCAGCGTCGGCTGCGCGTCGACGAACTGGATCGGCCGGCCACCCGCGCGCGCGACGAAGCCCGCGCGCAGCGCGTCGTGCCGCGCGAGCATCGCCTGCCATGCGGCCGCGAAGCGCGGCAGGTCGAGCGGGCCGTCGACGACCGCCGTGATCTGCTCGTGGAACGCGGTCGAGTCGCGGTGAACGCTCGTCTCGAACAGCATGCCTTCCTGCAGCGGCGTGAGGCTTGCAAGCATCGCCGCGTCGGTGACCTCGGGCGCAAGCTCGTCCATCTCGCGTTGCGCGACGCGCGCGAGCGGATGGTCGGCCGCGAGCTGCAGCGCGGCGGCGATCGCGTCGAGCAGCGCGTCGAGACGCGCGATCCAGCGCTGCGCCGCGTCGTGCACGCACTGCGGATCGAGCACCTGCGGCGCATAGCGCCAGTCCATCCGCAGCTCGCCGTCGATCACGCTCGCGACCACGTCGAGCGTGAAGCTGCGGCGATTCGCGGCGCCGCGCTCGCCGGCGATCAGGTCCGGGCGCAATGCGAACGTGCCGTTCGCCGGGCGGCCGATCACGCCGAGGAAGTTGAAGCTGATCTCCGGCAGGCCGGCGGCGTCGAGCCGCTGCCGCGCGTCGTGCGACGCGCCGAGCCAGCGCACGAGGCCGTATTCGTGGCGGCGCGGCGCGAGCGCGGCGAGCGTGTGGGCGGCGCGCGCGAGCAGGTCGAGCGGCGCGTCGTCCCGCAGGCAGCCGTCGAGCACGAGCGGGCTGAGCGCGGTGAACCAGCCGACGAGCGACGACGTGTCGACGCCGAATTCGCCGTCCCGGCCGTGATGTTCGAGCGTGAGCGCGACGCGCTCGCTGTCAAGCGCGGGTGCGAGCGCCGCGCACAGCGACGCGATCAGGATCGCCTGGGTGCGCGAACGGCGGCCGGCCGGGCCGGAGTCGAGCAGGCGCGCGGTCTGTCGCGGCGACAGCCGCCACGTGTCGACCCGCGTGTCGGCTTCGAGGCCCGGGGCCGGCGCGCGCAGCGGCAGCGCAGCGAAGCCGCCTTCGGCGAGCGCGAGCCACGGTGCGGGGTCGGCCGCCAGCGCGGCGGCGCTCGTCGCGCGATGCCAGTCCGCGAGCAACGCGGCCGGCGCGGGCGGTGGTGCGTCGCCCGCGAGCGACGCGGCGAGCTGGTGCAGCAGCACCGACCACGAGAACGCGTCGACGGCGACGTGATGCACGGCGAGCGCGAGCAGCGCGGGCGCGCCGTCGCGGTGGATCAGCGCGGCGCGCGCGAGCGGGCCGTTCAGCAGGTCGAGCCGCGCGGCGAGCGACGCGATATGCGCGCGCGCCTCGTCGTCGTTCGCGGCCGTGCGGACGTCGAGCGGAAAGCGCTCCGGCGCCGGCGCGGCAGGCCCGTCGCCGTCCGCCGGCGCGAACGCGACGCTCGCGCGGCCCGCGTCGAGCGTCACGCGCTGGCGTAGCGCCGCGTGCCGCGCGGCCAGTTGCCGCAAGGCGTCGCGCAGCGGCTCCGGCGCGATCGCGCGGGTCGTCTCGACGACGATCGTCTGCGCCCAGTGATTCGGCTCGGCAAGGCCGAGCTGCGCGAACCACGCGACGATCGGCGTCGGCGGCAGTGGGGCATCCGCGTGCGGCTCGCCAGCCGCGCGCGGTGCGGCCAGCGGCGCGTGGGCATGCGGCGCGCGATCCAGTTCCGCCGCGAGCGCGCGCAGGCTGGTGCCGCCGAGCATCTGGCCCGGCGTCAGGTGCAGCCCCTTGCCGCGCGCCTCGACGATCGCGCGCAGCGCGCTCAGGCTGTCGCCGCCGAGCGAGAAGAAGCTGTCGTCGCGGCCGGGCTCGCGGCCGAGGATGCGCGCCCAGACCTCGGCGAGCGCCTGCTCGGTCGGGGTGGCCGGTGGCGTGGGGGGCGCGTCGGCGTGGCTGTCGGCCGTGTTTGCGGGTGCCGTTGCGCCGGTGGCCGGTTGCGGCGCAGCGAGCCCCGGCAGCGGCAACCGCGCGATCGGCGCGAGCGGGTCGCGCAGCGCCGCGTCGAGCAGGTCGGCGAAACTCGCGAGCCAGGTGTCGGCGGTCGGCGCATCGAGCACGTCGCAGCGATGCTCGAGCGCCGCATGCAGCGCGTCCGCGCGCGGCTCCAGCATCATCGTCAGGTCGAACTTCGCGGCGGCCGGATACACGGGCACGACGTCGAGCGACAACGCGCCGAGCTTCGGCGCGCGCAGCGGCGCGCTCTGCAGCGCGAACAGCGCGTGGAACAGCGGCGTGTCGATCGCGTCGCGCGCATGCCGTCGCGCGACCTCGTCGAACGGCGCGCGCGAATGCGCGAACGCTTCCAGCACGACGCCGCGGCAGCGCGCGACCAGCGTCGCGAAATCGGGCTCGCCCGACACGTCGAAGTCGAGTACGAGCGTATTCGCGAAGAAGCCGATCATCGGCTCGAACTCCGGGCGCAGCCGGTTCGCGACCGGCGTGCCGATCGCGAGCCGCGTCGCGTCGCTCGCGCGATGCAGCAGCGCGGCGAACGCGGCGAGCAGCACGACGAACGGCGTCGTGTCCGCTTCGCGCGCATATTGCTCGACACGCCTGGCGTGCAGCGCGGCGAGCGGGCGCTGTGTCGTGCGTCCCGGCGCCGCACGCCGCGCGGCCGGTGCGGCCGCGTGCGGGAACGGCAACGGCGTGAGCGGTGCGAGCCGGCTTGCCCAGAAATCGACGTCGGCGGTCAACGCGTCGCCGGCTTCTGCTTCCCAGGCCGCGTAGTCGCCGTACTGGAGCTCAGGCGCATCGGGCGCGCTTGCCGCGACGCCGGTTTCGAACGCGTATTGCGCATCGAGCTCGCCGACGATCCGGTCGAGCGACCAGCCGTCGCACGCGATGTGATGGATCACGAGCGACAGCACGTGCTCGTCCGGCGCGAGCGCGAACAGCGCCGCGCGCAGCATCTGCGGGCGGCGCAGGTCGAACGGCGTCGCCGCTTCGCCGGCGAGGCGCGCGTGCAGCGCGTCGCGCGCGAGCGGTTCGCGCACCAGCTCGAAAGGGGCGTTCGGATGAACGAACTGCATCGGCTTGCCGTCGACCGCGCCGTAACTCGTGCGCAGGATTTCGTGGCGGCGCACGAGCGCGTCGAGGCTGCGCGCGAGCGCGCCGGCGTCGAGCGCACCGACGATGCGCAGCGCGAGCGGGATCGCGTACGCGGTCGAGTCCGGGTCGAGTTGCGCCAGCATCCACAGGCGCCGCTGCGCGCGCGATTGCGGAAAGACGAAGACGTCGTGCGTGTCGAGCGGATCGCGGTTCGTTTGCGTCATGTCAAAGGGCTTTGTCGAGAGTCGTGAGGTGCGAGCCGTCCGGCCCGGCGGAAATCCGTGCGCGGACACGTGCCGCGCGGCGCACCGGCGTGGGCGTCGCCGCACCCGCTGCGCGCGCGTCGGCCGCGAGCGCATCGATCCACGCGGCGAGCGCGTGCAGCGTCGGCTGCGTGAACATCCCTTGCAGCGGCAGATCGAGGCCCGTCGCGAGACGCGCCGCGTTCAGCGCCTTGAGCGACGCGATGCTGTCGCCGCCGAGCGCGAAGAAGCTGTCGTGCCGGGCGGGTTCGCGGCCGAGGACGCGGGCCCAGATGTCGGCGAGCAGGCGCTCGGTGGGTGTCGCGGGCGGTTCGCGGCCGGCGTCGTCGGCCATGGCTTCGGGCCTGGGCAGCGCGCGGCGGTCGAGCTTGCCGTTGACGGTGAGCGGCAGCGCGTCGAGGACGACGACGTGCGCGGGAATCATGTGGGCCGGCAGGCGCGCGGCGAGGTGCGCGCGCAGCGCGGCGGGGTCGGGTGCGTCGTTCGCGGCGCTTGCGTAGGCGACGAGTCGCGCATGGCCGTGCGCGTCGTCGTCGGCGACCACGGCCGCATCGCGCACGTCCGGGTGATCGCGCAGCGCGGCCTCGATCTCGCCCGGTTCGATCCGGAAGCCGCGAATCTTGATCTGCTGGTCGGCACGGCCGAGATAGACGATCTCGCCGTCGGCGCGGCGTCGCGCGAGGTCGCCCGCGCGATAACGCCGCGCGCCGGGCTCGCCGTCCGGATCGGGGAGGAAGCGGGCGGCGGTGAGCCCGGGGCGGTTCAGATAGCCGCGCGCGACGCCGGCGCCGCCAACGTGAATCTCGCCGGCGACGCCGTCGAGCACGGGCTCGCCGTGACGATCGAGGAGCTGCAGCGAGAGATCGGCCAGCGGCGCGCCGATCGGGCTGAGCGGCGCGTCGGCATCGGCGCGGCGCAGCGTGCGCGCGGTGACGTGGACGGTGGTCTCGGTGATGCCGTACATGTTGACGAGACGAGGGCGCTCGTCGCCGTAGCGATCGAACCAGTCGCGCAGCGCGGCGGGGTCGAGCGCTTCGCCGCCGAACACGACCAGGCGCAGCGCGGGAAGCGAGCCGGGCTGCCGGTCGAGCAGGCGGAAGGCCGAAGGCGTCTGGCTGAGGACGGACACGCGCTGCGCGCGCAGGAAATCGGCGAACGCGAGCGGATCGCGGCTCGTCTCGAAGG
>NZ_CADFEO010000018.1:0-10679 GCF_902833075.1 Burkholderia sp. BCC0405 | reverse complement strand
AAGGCGGTGGAATGGAAGACGCTCCACACGTCGTGTTCAGAAAGGGAGAACGATTCGTGGGTGACGTCGAACAGGCGCAGCACGTTCGCGTGAGTGACGATGCAGCCCTTGGGCGTGCCGGTGGAGCCGGACGTGTAGATCACATAGGCGGCTTGCGCGGCGCAGACGGCGCGAGGCGGGGCCGCGCGGGCGCGCTCGTCGGCGACATCGTCGAGGCCGATCGCGCAACGCGGCAGCTCATCGGCACGCGGCAGGCGTTCAAGCTCGTCGCGCGTGCCGACGAGGGCGATCATTGCGCTGTCGTCGATGAGGAAGCGCAGGCGCTCGTCGGGATAGGCGGAATCGAGCGGCACGTAAGCCGCGCCGGTCTTGAGGATCGCAAGCATGCCGATCGCGAAATGAATGTCGCGCCCGGACGCGAGACCGATGCGCAGTTCGGGGCCAGCGCCGAGATCGCGCAGCGTCCACGCGAGTGCATTGGCGCGCGCGTCGAGCTGTGCGTAGGTGAGCGCGCCGGCGTCGCCCGATACGGCAATGGCATCCGGATGCCGCGCGGCGATCTGCTCGAATGCATCGCACAGGTTCGCGTGCGATGGTATCGGCAGGCCGGTCGAAAACGTCGCTTGCGGATCGCGACCCGCCGGCTTCACTGGAACGAGCCGCGCGTTCGCGTCGTCGAGCGCTTCATGAAGCACATCCCGGAACGCATCGACGAACGTTTGCGGCGCGAGCTCGCCAAAGCACGAATCGTTCGTGTCGAAGTCGACGTAGATCGGCCGTCGCGCGCTAAAGTCGCGCACATAGACGCGCAGCGGATAGCTTTGCGCGGGCGTGCGCAGCGGCGTCACCGTCGTCGACGTGCCGTCGAACGTCGCGTCGTAGTCGTGCCGTTCATACGACAGGCTCACTTCGAACGGCAGCCGGCCCTGGTCGCCCGACAGGGCGTCGAGCGGATAGCGCTGATGGCGGAAATCGGCCTTCAGTTGCGCGCCGATCCGCGCGACGAGCGCCGCGAACGTGTCGGCGGGGGCCGCCGGCGTGCGCAGCACGCAAAAGCCGAGAAAGAGCCCGATCGTCTGCTTGTCCGTCGCGGTGCGCCGATTCAGGATCGGCAGGCCGATCGCGAGATCGCGTGCGCCGACGACGCGAAACAGCGTCGCCTGCAGAACCGCCGCGAATAAGTGGAACGGGCTCGCGCGTTGCGCGTCCGACCACGCATGCAGCGCGGCGGTGTCGGCCGCGCTCAGCTCTAGCACCGTGCGACGGTTCGACTGCGACGTTGCGCGCGGAAAATACTCGCTGTCGTATGACGCGAGACGCTCGGCCCAGTATCGGCGCGACGTGTCGCACTTGTCGGAAGCAAGATACGCGCGCTCGTCGGCGAGCATCGCGCCGACGCTCGTCTCGTCCCACGGCGAGGGCGCTTCGCCCGCCCTCAGCCGGTTGTACGCCGCGCACAAGCGGGAGTAGAAGAGCGAGGTGCCCCAACCGTCGAACAGCGCGTGATGGAATTTCGCATAGACGACGTAGTCCGCGTCGCCCACCTGGAGCAGCACCATCCGGTTGGCGATTTCGCGTCCGTCGGATGCGAACGGGCGTTTCGCGAAATCGTCGTCGATAAAGCGCCGCGCGGCGGCCTGCGGATCGGCGTGCGCGCGCAGGTCGAGCATCTCGCGTACGAAGTGCCCATCGTCGTGCACGATCTGGAACAGGCCATCGTCGCAGTCGTGCAGCGACGAGCGCACCGCCGCGCTGTGTTGCGCGATGAAGCCGGCCGCGTGCCAGAAGAGATCGACATCGAGCGCCCCGACGATGCGCGCCGCCGCGCCGATATGCGAGAGCCGATGGTCTTCATGGATGCTTTGCGCCGCGAGGATGTTGCGCTGTGCCGCCCGGAGGGGGTATTTCATCTGGCTGCCCGCCGTAAATTGGTTCGCTTTCCAAAATTATTAGGATGCCAATACATTGCGACGTTCGCGCGCACCAGAAACGCGAAACACGCGCAGCGGATGCGGCCATTCGCAAGTGACGGGAATTAAAACACCGCGCCAGCCGAGCGTCTGTCCCCCCAACGCCGGACAATGCGCGCGCCGCTCGTCATGCATTCCCGTGACAGACATTGGCCGCCACCGGTGCTCTAATCCGGCAGGCCGGTTCGCGCACCAGACGCGCGAACGTCGAATCCGGCGCGTTCGCGTCGTGTGAGCTTCATCGCCCTCAAACCGGGAAGGAATGCATGTCGCCGGGTCGTCGTTTCTTTTTTTTCTGGCTGGGCGAATCGTCGATGCAATTCGCCACCGCGCTGATGTCGTTCGCACTCGGCGTGTGGGTCTATCGACATTCCGGTTCGGTGACGGCCTTCTCGAATACGGTGATCGCCGCGACGCTGCCGTCGGTACTGATCCTGCCGTTCGCGGGCGGCCTGGCCGACCGGATCGACCGCAAGCGCATCATCGTGTCCGCCAACGCGGCGCTCGCGCTGCTGACGCTGCTGCTGCTTGCGCTGTTGTTCGCGGACAGGCTGCAGCCCGTGCATCTGTATGCGTTCAACGCGTGCGCGTCGACGGTCGGCGCATTTCGGACGCCTGCCTATCAGGCGTCGATCAATTCGATCGTCGCGAACGGCGCGCTGACGCGCGCGAATGGCCTGATGGGCATCGGCAAGAACGTGTCGACGCTCGTCGCGCCGCTGCTCGGCGGGATCATCATGGGCGGTGCCGGCCTGAATGCGGTTTTCACGATTCATTTCGTCGCGAGCGTCGCAGCGATGCTGTGCGTGCTCAAGGCGCTGGGGCAGCCCGGCACGGTATCCGCGGAGCCGGCGCGCGCGAACCGGCCGCTGCTGCGCGACGTGCTGGCGGGCATCGCGAGCGCGTTGCGCTTCTTCGAAGCGGAGCCGCTGATGCTCGGGCTGCTCGGCTACGTGATGATCCAGAGCGCGCTGATTTCGCTCGCGACGATGATGATCGCACCGCTCGTGCTCGCGAATCATTCGAGCGCGCAGCTCGGGCTCGTCTACACGTCGGCCGCGCTCGGCGGGCTCGTCGGCATGTCGTTCCTCGTCGCGACGACGAATCCGCAGCGCCTGATGCTGATCGTCGTGTGCGCGGATACGGTGCTGTCGCTCTGCATGCTGTCGATCGGCCTCGTTTCGGCCATGGCGTCGTATTGCGCGATCGCGTTCGTCGCGCTGGCGGCGGGCAGCGTCGCCGAAGGGTGCGGCAGCGCGCTTTGGCTGCGCAAGATCCCGGCGCGCAACAAGGCCAGCGTGCTGTCGTTCGTCAGCATGCTGATGATCGCGACGATGACGGTCGTGGTCGCGGTGGGCGGGTTCGTCGTCGATCGGGTGCTGGAGCCCGCGCTGTCGGCGGGCGGGACGTTCGCGCAGGCCGCGAACGCATGGTTCGGGATTGGCAAGGGCGGCGGCGTCGCGCTGCTGTTTGTCGCGGTGGGCGCGATGAGCGTGCTGCTGTGCGCTTGCATGTTCGCGCATCCGCGCATGCGACGGATCGACCTGCTGGTGCCGGACGAAGCAAGGTCCGCTTAGGGCGGGCTCACGCTATTGGCTTGAGGTTATTCCTTGGGATCTCGTGCAAGCACGGGTGACGGGAGAGGGCGAGAACGTTCGCGACGCTATCAACGGTGCACGTTTGCGTCAGCTAGCGCGGGATACTGCTTGTAAGGAACAGTGATTCTGAATTCTGGAAGGTGATAACGGGCGGCTGGGACCGCCCGTCCAGTGGCGCAGGAAACTAACTTTTCTTTCCGATGGCTAATGATTCAATCAATTTCTCGAGAAATCCGGTCATGTTTTTCGAGCTATTTGATTCGATTTTTGCTTTTGCAAGCTCGAAAGTCATCTGCCCTTTACTCAGGACATTATTTCGTTCGGTTTTCGACAGATTGCCAATCACATCGGAAACCACTTCCTTCTCACCGGATTCTAGGGCGCAAAGCAGCGCAACTCGTCGATTCGATATGTTTGTAAGTTCGTTGTGGTAGTAGCGAGTTTCGGAAAGATTGGCTTTGTATAAATTTAAGAAAAAGTAAGAAAAGAGCTCGATAACCAAAACCAAAGATAGCCGGGGAAGATAGGCGCGCAGAAAATCCAGAGGAGTGTCCCCGTGCACTTGAAGAGAAAGGGTCTGCCAAAGAACCCAAACACCTGAGCCGCTTAAGATAATCCCAAAAACCAAATTTAGATTGGCTCGATTGTGAAGACTGGAAATAGCCCGTTTGAGCCGAATCATGGTGTCGTCGTGCTCATCTTCGATCTTTTCGAAGAATGCAGCCTTTGCAGCATCTGACGCCTTTCGTTCGGCAAGAACGGATATGGTAGCGTCGGCTGCGTACTTGTCTATCTCAGTCTTGATGCTAGAAAGAATTTGCTCGCGTGTTTGATCGGTGAGGACGAGGGAGCCGATTTCTTTGTTGTGTGTAGCTGCTTGCTGCACCATTTGAGCTTGCAACTGGTTTAATCTCTGAATCAGTTTGTCGTTGGCTTTATTTGAAATGGGGCCGCTGTCTCGAAGATAAGCGAGCATGCCCACTCCAATTCCTAGAGTTGCCGTCGCCAATAGAAAACCGGAAAGTAACGGGCTCGACAATATCAATCTAAAGTATTTGGTGAGAGTTGCATCGCCAATAGTTAGTATCAACCCGGTGATAGCAAGAAACGAAACGGCGAACGCACTAGAAAACAGATTTCTAGTGCGCTGCTCCTTTCGTTTATCCTTTTCGTTAAGTTGATTCAATATTGCATCAATTGCCTTCATGTTGGGGCGGAGCGATTTTTCGATTTCGTCCGCGATATTTTCTGCCGGCCTCTCGTGGTCAATGTCAGCCATTTTAATTATTCCAGCGTGTAGTCAGAGGGAGCGTTGCTTAACCGTGCATCGCACGTTCCATTACTTCGCGGGCTGCGCGCCCCAATACTTCCTCCGACCATTGATTGATGCTTTCATCGGACAGGGCAGCAGCGATGCCAACGCGAGCATGCACGTTAGGATCGATGCGCAGCATTAGCTTTCCGGATGCGGGCTTTTGCGGTTCACGCCCCGCGCGCTTGCAGTCGTCAAGGTAGTGATCGACGGCCGCATGAAAGTCCCGTGTAAGTTCGTCCACCGTCTCACCGTGGAAACTGATCTTGTCGTCCACGCCGAGCACGTGGCCGACGAAAATGTTATCGCGCCCGTCGAAATCGATCCGGGCGAAATATCCCTTGTAAGTCATGGCGTTGTTCATGGCTTGATTCCCATTTCGATAAACCAGTCGCGCAAGTCCTCCACCTGATACCGCTTCGCCTCTTTGCCCGGATGCGGGCGGTGGTGATAGCGACGCGTGCCGTTCAGTTCGAAGGCGATGCGCGACCCTACGCCTTCGTGGATTTCGCCGCCAAGTGCGGCGACGAGCGTTCAATATCGGAGAACACGATCCCGCCCAATGTGGGCTTCGTGAAGATCGCGGCGAGGGTGCGGGCGTGTTTCGATTTCATGCGCAGATGATAGCAAAAAGTGCTATCAGCGTGCAATCAAAAAGTGATATCACGTCAATGAATCGCCCCCATGCGTCCGGCCGATTCTCCGGGCTTCTACGCGGTTCATGTGGTTGTTGTGGTCCGTGCGTCGGGCGCAGTAGCGGCAGCAGCGCAATCTGCGGGCGATCTCGGCGGTCGCTAGACCGTCGATGAGGTCGAGAAACTCCCGCGCCGTGCCGTGGCTTGTTTGGTCAGACACGATGTATTGTGTAGGGCTGCGTAAACTATCGTAAACCCGCTATCTTTACTCAGACGAAAGCCGTGCCGCAGCCAATGCGAGACATTGGAGAAGTTAGCAAACTAATTTGACATAATCAAGATTATCGATAGCTTGTGTTGTAGTAGCTTTTTAGAAATGTCGTGTTCTAGCCATTTAGAAATGTCGCGTTTGGACCTCGGTAAGCTTGCCGGCTCCCCGTCAGATCATGGAGCCGGCGATGCACCGAACAGCTCTGGTGACATTGAACATGCGAGAACTCGACCGTCTGAAGGTAATCCAGGCCGTGGTGGATTTGGGCCTGAAGCCTGGCCGCGCGGCCGAACGCCTGGGCCTGACGGTCCGGCAGATCGAGCGGCTGGTGATTCGATACCGGGAGTCTGGCGCGGCTGGACTAACGTCGCGCAAGCGTGGTCGTCCGGGGAACCGGCGATTGGACGAGGAACTGGCTCGGCGAGCGCTGACGATCATTCGCGAGCGCTACGCGGACTTTGGCCCGACGCTGGCCGCCGAGAAGTTGTCTGAGTGCCATGGCATCCAGTTGGCCAAGGAGACGGTCCGGAAGTTGATGACGGATGCCGGTTTGTGGGTGCCACGCCGGCAGCGGCCGCCGAAGGTCTATCAGCCGCGGGCCCGGCGCGCGTGCCTGGGTGAATTGATCCAGATCGACGGCAGTGACCATCGATGGTTCGAGGATCGGGCACCGGCCTGCACGCTGCTGGTGTACGTCGACGATGCGACGAGTCGGCTGATGATGCTGCACTTCACGCAGACCGAATCGACGTTCAGCTACTTCGCGGCAACGCGAGCGTATATCGAGTGCCACGGCAAGCCGGGGGCGTTCTATAGCGACAAGTACAGCGTGTTCCGCAACGTAACGCCGGGCAAGACTGGTAATCGGGTGACGCACTTCGGCCGCGCGATGTACGAGTTGAACATCGACACGTTTTGCGCAAACAGCAGTCCGGCCAAGGGGCGAGTCGAGCGAGCACATCTGACGTTGCAGGATCGCTTGGTCAAGGAGATGCGACTGCGCGGGATCAACACGGTGGCCGACGCCAACGCTTACGCACCCTCCTTCATGGCCGCCTACAACGCGCGCTTCGCGAAGCCGCCGAAGAGCGACTTCGATGCGCACCGGCCGCTGCGCGCCGATGAGAATCTTGACTTGGTGCTGACGTGGCGCGAGCCGCGGAAAGTCACGAAGTCGCTCACGGTGCAGTACGACCGAGTGATGTATTTGTTGGACGATACACCGGAGAATCGGCAGCTGATTGATCAAACGATCGAGGTTTGGGAGTACCCGGATGGGTGCATCGAACTGCGAACAGAGGGGCGCGTGTTGCCCTACAGGCAGTACGACCGGCTGGCCGAGATTGATCAAGCCGCCGTTATCGAACACAAGCGTCTGAGTCACGTACTCCTGGTTGCGCAGGCGATCCAGGCGCAGCGCGATAACAGCAGGATAGGTAAGGCACCGTCCCGCACACATCGAGGCGACTCGACCAAGACGAATCGCAACACCACTCAGCCGAACAAAAAGAAGCAGCGTGAGTTCACGCAGGCCGATGTCGAGAAAGTGATCGTGGATCTCGCCGAACGCAGACAGCCGCAACAGCCCGCACGCAAACCTAGCCGTCGGTCTGCAAGGGGCAATGACGCAAGCGTAAGCACCCTGCCCGTTCAGGATCCGCTCTTCGACACGGCGTGATCTGCAGCCCATGAGAAACAAATCATGAACCCCTGAAAACACGACATTTCTATTTAGCTGGTGCCCCGACATCTTGAAATGGCTACGACATTGGTTGTAGTGGCTAGATTGAAATGTCCGCTTTTCGGGCCGCGTAAGCTGTCCGGCCGCCGGGTGTCCGGCGCCGGAGGCTGCGATGGCTGCAACGGAGCGGATCACGATGACGATGCGCGAGCTGGACAGGTTCAAGGTCATTCAGGACGTGGCGGACGGCAAGCTCAAGCCGTGGCGTGCGGCCGAACGGCTGGAGTTGACGACACGGCAGATTCGGCGGCTGGTCGCCCGGCTGCGTGAGCACGGCCCGGCGGGATTGGTGTCGGGACATCGAGCGAAGCCCGGCAACCGTCGTCTGGATCCAGGAGCCGCCGACCGGGCCCTGTCGATCATCCGAGATCGCTACGCCGATTTCGGCCCGACGCTGGCTTGCGAGAAGCTCTGGGAATGTCACGGCATCCAGCTGGCCAAGGAGACGGTACGGCGGCTGATGACGGATGGATGACCATCTCATTCCCCTTGTCACATCATACGAAATAGTTGGATACTAGTAATGTTAATGAAGTCAATTTGGAAGAATAGCCGAGTGGCAACAATCTCGGTCACGCGTGCCATGCTTTCCGCAACTCCCGAAGGCAAAGCGTGTTGACTTTGTCAACTTTAAAATCAGTTTGACTTTTTCGTCAAAAAACCAAACGCTACCGGGACCGTTAGATGAAAAGAAGACACTTTCTTGGGGCCTCCACTGCTTTATTAGCAAGCAGTCCTATTCGAACATTCGCGCAAGGACACGGTCCAGCCGACGATCTTTTGCCACCAATTAACGTTTCAGCACCGACCGAACTTGCCCTCCCCATAGCCACGCCTAATGGCCCCGCCGGAGGGTATCATTGGGCAATAAATGGAGATAATATTCGCGGCGGCATATTTCAAATTGGCAAATTCAGATTAGTCAATGGAAAGAAAATTCTCGAAGCTGCTGCTGCCGGACGGTCGCGCGACGTGCTTTATGAATTTGGGTATGGGATGGAGCTTGCAAGAAAACAAGTTGTTCAAGCGCAAATTGCAACTTATGCCCTTTTCACTTCCTGGATTGCAGACATGGGCCGGCAAGGCATCACTGGCGCAAACCAGTATGGCCTCTCCGATACGACGTTTAGTGGCCTCACAACAGCATTTGGGTTGTTCAGCGACTACTATTTCAGTCACCTCCCGACTCCACCCATTGAGAGTTTTAAATTCTACGCCACTCCATTTTTCACCCTTTCAGCATACTACAATTGGATTCGGGGAAACGGAGATCCAAAATCAGTCGATCTTAAATCTTTGAGGCTTGGAATCGGCGTTCAGCAGATATCTCCGATAAGGGACATTATCGTCAACGATGGCATGGGACCTGGAGCCTATCGAATAGATGCCCGGTTCAGCACCAATTTATTGAGCGACCAAGAGTTGATTGTCGGGTCGGCACTTGGGCGAGTGAGCGGCCACATCCAAGGAGAGCTATTTTTAGGAAGTGATGATAGTTTCTATTTCAGAGGAGAATACACACTTAATCCAGACAAATTCGATTTTGACGCTTCACGGTCTCGTCCGTCGATACAAGAGGCATTGACTACGTTCGTCCGAAAAATTGGAGAATTTACTGATCACAAAGATTTCATGATCTATTTTACCGGGTCGCAACCACTCAACGTCAACGGAACGAGAGCCAGCATCAAAGCAATGAATCCAGATGGCACGCCAGCGGCGGTTCATACGCCACGAATCGGTGGTTTCGGGCGCAGACCATAAATCGATTTTACTGACCCTCGAACCGACATGAGGAAAGCTGAGAAGCTATCCTCATGCCAAAAAACCCGATTTTTTGATTATGGGGGGTAATTTTGACAAAAAAAATACTGAAATACTCGATCGGTTCCATTGGTGCGTTATTGATTTGCGCATTGGTCTTATTTGCCGTTTTAATCTACGTCAAAAATTGGGATGGTGGAGATGGTGCGTGCCCTCAAATGAGTCGTCGCGAAATAACGGGATTTGTTGAGGAGTACGCAAAACAAAATGGATCATCAAAAGTTATTTTTGATGAAAATTTCGAATACATCACCGACCTCCACCAATGGAAGGTTCCGTATCGATCTGATGGCCATCGGTATATCGCGAAAATGACGTGCCTTGGAATCATTCTTGATAATGTGGGGCCGTATGATTGACTCCAAATTCCGCCCGTAATATCGGGTTGGCAGCGGCAAGATGACAGGCCCGCTTCGAAAAGTCATGGTTCGCGGTCTCGAGAAAGTGGACCAACCACTGCCTCTAACGATGGCGGCCTACAAGCTGACGCGATTGAGATCGTTTGCCGCATAGCGCCCGCACTTCGCGCTCGATCGACTGCAGCCGGCCGACCAGCTTGCGCACCGGTCAGCTCGCGCGCGGCATCGTGACCGCACGGCCAACGGCGTGCTCTTCATGACGCTGAGGACGAGACGGGCTAGGTCAACGTGATCCTGTGGCCCGGTCTGTTGGGGGCAGTTTCGGAAAGAGGCGCTCGGCGCTGCGATGCTGGCCGTGTACGGCGTATGGCAGGCAGAACGTTCCGCTGATTCGCGAGCAAAGTCGATGCAGCTGTTCGAGGATGGAATCGGCTGACGCGCTCCAGACGAACGGTTTGCAGTTTTCGTTGTAGTGGGAGACAAAGTGATCGATTCGCTTGATCAGTTGTTTGACCGAGCCGAACGAGCCTCTCCGGATCGCTTTGTCGATTTCGCGCAGGAACGACAGGAATTCCTGATGTCGATGACGTGGCTTGCAGGTAGCGAGCAAGGCACGATTGAGCACATTCAGAGCGGCAAACAACGTCGTGGTGGCATGACGGACGTAATCGTGAGTGACGCCTTCGACGTAGCCGAAACCCATCTGCAGCATAGATTGCGTGCGCTCGAGCGCCTGACACTGGCTCTTCTCGTTCACGCACAGCACCAGCGCGTTCTGCGGTGGACTCAGGTTTGAAATGTCCGCTTTTGGGGTGCTGCCGAACGACTGGGCCTAACGGTCCGGCAGATCGAACGGCTAGTCCATTGAACCAATGAAATTGCACTGATCTAATGGTGCATGGGCAAAATGAATCTGAGCGAAGCCGAGCGGGAAGAACTGCTGTCGATGCAGCGCAGCCGAACGATGGC
>NZ_CADFEO010000017.1:0-182543 GCF_902833075.1 Burkholderia sp. BCC0405 | reverse complement strand
CGATCATCGTGTCGACCAGCTTCGCGTCGCCCATCCGGAACCCGTCGCGCGAGCCCGGCAGCACGTGCGGCGACGCGCTCATGTTCTCCTGGCCACCCGCGATCACGATCTCCGCGTCGCCCGCGACGATTGCGTTCGCCGCCAGCATCACGGCCTTCAGGCCCGAGCCGCACACCTTGTTGATCGTCATCCCCGGCACTGCATTCGGCAGCCCGGCCTTGATCAGCGACTGCCGCGCCGGGTTCTGCCCCGAGCCGGCCGTCAGCACCTGGCCCATGATCACTTCGCTGACCTGCTCGGGCTTCACGCCCGCACGCTCCAGCACCGCGCGGATCACCGTCGCGCCCAGCTCCGGCGCCGCAATCTTCGCAAGCGAACCGCCGAATTTGCCGACCGCGGTCCGCGCGGCCGATACGATCACTACGTCCGTCATTTCCCTTTCCTCCAGGCCCGCACGACACGGCGCATCGCTACCGGCCCTGTTAAAAAAACTGCGGTGCATCGGACAGCGTGCTCCGCTGTCCGGTTTTCGTCAATCGCGCTGCAACACGTAACGCCCCGGCGCCGGCTCGATCACCGGGAACTGCGCGGTACCGGGCTGCGCGGGCGGCTCCACCTTGCGGCCGCCGTACTGATCGAGCCATTCGACCCAGGTCGTCCACCAGCTTCCCGGCTGCTCGGCTGCACCGGCGAACCAGTCGTCCGCCGATTCGGGCAGGCCGCTGTCGTTGACCCAGTAGCTGCGCTTCTTCTTCGCCGGCGGATTGATCACGCCCGCGATGTGCCCCGACGCGCCGAGCACGAACTTCAGCGGGCCCGACAGGATCGACGTGGATGCATAGGCCGTCTGCCACGGCACGATGTGATCCTCGCGCGAACCGTAGATGAAGGTCGGCACGTCGATCAGCGTCAGGTCGACCGATTCGCCGCACACGGTCAGCGCACCCGGCTCGCGCAGCTTGTTCTCGAGATAGGTATTGCGCAGGTACCACGCGTACATCGGGCCCGGCAGGCTCGTCGAATCGCTGTTCCAGTACAGCAGGTCGAACGGCGCCGGCGTGCGGCCCTTCAGGTAGTTGTCGACGACGTAGTTCCACACGAGGTCGTTCGGCCGCAGGAACGAGAACGTGTTCGCGAATTCGACGCCGCGCATCAGCCCCGGCTGCGCGCCGTTCTTGCCGCCGATGGTCTGCTCGCGCATCTGCACGTGAGCCTCGTCGACGAACACGTCGAGAATCCCGGTGTCGGTGAAGTCGAGCATCGCGGTGAGCAGCGTCATCGACGCGGCCGGATGTTCGCCGCGCGCAGCGAGCACCGCGAGCGCCGTCGCGAGCATCGTGCCACCGACGCAGAAGCCGAGCGTGTTGATCTGCTCGCGGCCGCTGATCTGCTGCACGGCGTCGATCGCCGCGAGCAGCCCTTCGTTCATGTAGTCGTCCCACGTCTTGTGCGCGACCGATGCGTCCGCGTTGCGCCACGACACGAGGAACACCTGATGGCCGTTCGACAGCGCATGCGCGACGAGCGAATTCTCGGGCTGCAGGTCGAGGATGTAGAACTTGTTGATGCAAGGCGGCACGATCAGCAGCGGCCGCTCGAACACCTTGTCCGTCTTCGGCGTGTACTGGATCAGCTGGATCAGGTCGTTCTCGTAGACGACCGCACCTTCAGTACACCCGAGGTTCTTGCCGACCACGAACTGCGATTCGTCGGTCTGCGAAATCTTGCCGCGCTGCATGTCGCCGAGCAGGTTCATCATCCCCTGCCGCAGGCTTTCGCCCTGCGTTTCGAGGATCGATTTCTGTGCATCGGGATTGAGCGCGAGGAAGTTGCTCGGCGCGGCTGCGGCCGTCCATTGCTGGACCGTGAAACGAATGCGCTCGCGCGTCTTCGGATCGGCCTGAAGCGCATCGGCCAGTTCCTGCAGATAGCGCGCGTTGAGCAGATACCAGGCCGCCGCGAACGCATGCGCCGGCGACGCCTTCCACGCATCGCCGCTGAAACGGCGGTCCTTCAGTTCGGGCGACTCGAGCTTCGCCGCGGCCGCCTGCTGCATCAGCGCCATGCAATCGCGCGCGTAGTCGGCCTGCAGCGCCTGCAGCCGCTCGGGCGGAATCGCGGCGGCCGGCAGCTTCAACCCGGCGAACGGCGACGCCATCGCGCCGAAATCGGGCATCGACGGCATCCGGAACGGAAACGATGTCGGAAACTGGAATGTCGCGAACGGATTCATGGTGGCCGACGCAGTCGCGGCGCGTGCCGGATCCGCAAAACCGCGCCACGCGTTCAACCATGACTCGAACATCTGCTGCATCGGCTGGGCGGCCGGATCGAAACCAATGCTGCCCGGGGAAGTGCCCGCCTGAGCGGACGTCGACGATTTTTTCGATGCTGTCATTACCTGCCTTACCGGTGATTCGTGAGCGTCTATCGTGAAATCCTGCTCGCGCGCTGCATGCCGGCTGCGAGCCGGGCCGTCATGCTCTGGAGAGGCGTCTCCAGATTCTGCCGCAGTGCGGTATTTTTATCATTATCGTTTTCCCCATGTGAAGCGCCATGTCAAACCGCTGAACATTTCCGTACGGAGATAATCCTCGCGCAACAGACGGGACAAGGGTTCCGGCGAAACATAAAACATTTTGATTGACTTGACGTCGCAATCTTTCATTCGATCGCGCATGCTGCGTGGCATGACTGCCAAAATATCGAGATAACCCGATTTTGCGGCGCAGCAAACCCCACGCGCATACGCATCCCGTCAATCCGCCAGCCAGATCGCCGCCGCCATGCGGCCCGTCACGCGATCGCGCCGGTACGAATAGAAGCGATCCTGTTCGGTGACCGTACAGGCCGTCCCGCCGCTCACGTGCGCAACGCCCGCACGCGCGAGACGCAGGCGCGCGAGCGCATAGAGATCGGCAAGAAACTTGCCCGGCGCGCCATCGATCGCGACGAACGCAAGCCGGGTTTCATCATGCTCCGACTGCGGGGCCGTGTCGAGAAACGCGTCACGTACGTCGGCGCCGACCTCGAACGCCCGCGGGCCGATCGCCGGCCCGAGGTACGCATGAAGCGCGTCCGTCGCGCCGCCCGCGAGTGCCGCGACGCGCGCCGCGGTCTGCTCGACGATGCCGGCCGCCAGCCCGCGCCAGCCCGCATGTGCGGCGCCGACTGCGCGGCCCTGCGTATCGCACAGCAGCACGGGCAGGCAATCCGCGACCATCACCACGCAAACGGCCCCCGCCCGGTCGGTGACGCTCGCGTCGGCCTGCACCGGTGCCGTAGCCGCAGGCGCCGCCGCGATCACCTCGTCCGCCCGCACGATCTGCGCGCCGTGAACCTGCTCGAGCCACGCGGCACTCGACTGGCCCGCCAGCGCCAGCAAGCGCGCGCGATTCCCGGCGACATGGGCCGGGTCGTCACCGGTATGCAGGCCGAGATTCATTCCGCCCGGCAGCGCCTCTCCGCCCTGCCAGCGCCCGAATGGGCCTTCGCTCACCCCGCCGTCACGCGTCGTGATCAGCGCGCGCACGCGCGGCGACACCTGCCAATCGGGCTGTACGCAGTCCCGCCACGTCAACGGCGCCAGGTTCGTCATCGGCACTCACTCCTCCTCATCGTCCAGGTACGGCTCGTCATCGTGATACTCGCCGCCGAAATCGTCATCGTCGTAGACACCGTCGTCGTCGAATTCCTCGTCGCCCTGCCCGAAGCCGAGCGCCGCAACGAGTGCGTTCATGTCGTCCGGCAACGGGCAACGCCATTGCATCGCCTTGCCCGTGACCGGATGCACGAGACCGAGCCGCCATGCATGCAGCGCCTGTCGCGCGAACCCGCCCGGCAGCGGCGTGACCGAGCGCTTGCCGCGTGCACGGCCGTACACGGGATCGCCGAGCAGCGGATGCCCGGTGTGCGCACAGTGCACGCGGATCTGGTGCGTGCGGCCCGTCTCGAGATCGCACTGGATCGCCGAAACCGGCTGACGTTGCCACAGGCATGTGTCAACCGTGCGGAAATGCGTGCGCGCGGGCTTGCCCGAGGCACCCGTGACGACCGCCATGCGCGTGCGTTCGCGCGGATCGCGGCCGATCGGCGCGTCGATCGTGCCTTCCTCGGGCATCGTGCCCCACACAAGCGCGAAATAGCGGCGCTTCACCGTGCGGGCCTGCAACTGGCGCACGAGGTCCGTCTGCGCGGCCAGCGTGCGCGCCACCACCATCAGGCCCGACGTTTCCTTGTCGAGCCGGTGGACGATCCCTGCGCGCGGCAGGCCGGCCGCCGCGTCGCCATAGCGATGCAGCAGCCCGTTGAGGATCGTGCCGCTCCAGTTGCCGGCGGCCGGATGCACGACCAGGCCGGCCGGCTTGTTGATGACGACGAGCGCGTCGTCCTCGTAGATCACGTCGAGCGGCACCGGCTCCGGCGCAAAGGCAAGCTGCTCGGGGAGCAGGTCGGGCGCGAGCTCGATCTTCGCGCCGAGCGGCACCGGCTGGCGGATCTTCGACGGCGCGCCGTCGACGAGTACGCGCTGCGCCTCGATCCAGCTCTGCAGGCGGCTGCGCGAGAATTCGGGGAACAGTTGGGCGAGCGCCTTGTCGAGGCGTTCACCCGCGAGCGACATCGGCACTTCGACGACGCGCGGCGCATCATCGGCCGCCGCGGACGGCACGACGGGCGGTTGTATTGCGTCGCCGGTCAGATCGTCATCGAGGGAATCCCCCGAGGCAACGTCGGCGGGCCGATCGCTTGGGCTATAATCTTCGCGATTTGGTGTGCCCGGCTGGGCATTCTGCGAACTTGAACGGGTCATTTAGACTGGGTCACCGAGACTTGAAGCTAGGACATGCGAGCATGATGAATTCGACCAAACGTACGGCCAGAACCGTCGCCGCCCGGGCTGCGGCGGTAGCGGCCGCGGCCCTCATCGCCGGCTGCCACGGCTTGCCGCAGAAGCAGGACGAGACGGCTACCTGGTCGAACAACAAATTATACTCAGAGGCTCAGGACGCACTGTCCGGCGGCGACTGGGGCAAGTGCGCGAAATATTTCGAATCGCTGCAAGGTCGCGATCCGTTCGGCCATTTCGCGCAACAGGCGCAGATCAACGTTGCATACTGCAACTGGAAGGATAACGAAGCGGCCGCCGCCGACCAGGCCGTCGATCGCTTCATCCAGCTCCACCCCGATCATCCGGATATCCCGTACGCGTACTACCTGAAAGGGATGATCCACTTCAACGACGATCTCGGCCTGTTCGGCCGCTTCTCCGGTCAGGACATGAGCGAGCGCGATCCGCAGGCACTGCGCGAATCGTACGACGCGTTCAAGGTCGTCGTCGACCGCTTCCCGAAGAGCAAGTACGCGCCCGACGCCGCCGCGCGGATGCGCTACATCGTCAACGCGCTCGCATCGCACGAAGTGCACGCGGCCGACTACTACTACCGTCGTGGCGCCTACGTCGCGGCCATCAACCGTGCGCAGCTCGCGATCAAGGACTACAAGGGCGCGCCGGCGATCGAGGACGCGCTGCACATCATGATCCTGTCGTACGGCAAGCTGAACCAGCCGCAACTTGCCGAGGACACGAAGCGAGTACTCGCCGGCACGTTCCCCGACAGCCCGTACGTCACGGGCCACTCGCGCCCCGGCGCGAAGAAGTCGTGGTGGCAGTTCTGAAGCGCGCTGCGACGCAGCGCCAGTTGCGCGAACAAAAAACCCGGCCATCGAGCCGGGTTTTTTGTTGACGCCGCATTCCGGCGGCATAGGTGCGCGTGCCGCGCAC
Organism: Burkholderia sp. BCC0405; assembly: GCF_902833075.1. Classification (NCBI taxonomy): domain Bacteria; kingdom Pseudomonadati; phylum Pseudomonadota; class Betaproteobacteria; order Burkholderiales; family Burkholderiaceae; genus Burkholderia; species Burkholderia sp. BCC0405. The sequence goes on along the minus strand of NZ_CADFEO010000017.1, from coordinate 176,761 downwards.
GCCGTCACATGCGTTTTGCCGACCGGTGCTCGTCGAAGAAGTCCTGGACAACCGCGATCTCGCGGGTCCGCTTAAACGGCGGCAGGCTCTGCCAGATCCGGCGACCGTAGGGCTTGTCGACGAGCCGCGTGTCGCAGATCATCAGCACGCCACGATCCGTCTCCGCGCGAATCAGCCGGCCCGCCCCCTGCTTCAGCGTGATCACGGCCTGCGGCAACTGGTGCACCGCGAACGGGCTCAGCCCCTTCTTCGTCAGCGCGTCGAGCCGCGCGGCCAGGACCGGATCGTCCGGCGGCGCAAACGGCAGCTTGTCGATCACGACGAGCGACAGCGCGTCGCCGCGCACGTCGACACCTTCCCAGAAACTCTGGCTGCCGACCAGGATCGCGTTGCCGTACGCACGGAAACGGTCGAGCAATTCGGTGCGGCTCGCATCGCCCTGCACGAGCAGGGGCGTGTTCCAGCCGCGCGATTCGATCACGTCGCGCAGCTTCGACGCGATCCGGTCAACCGCGCGCAGCGTCGTGCACAGCATGAACACGCCGCCGCCGGACGCCTCGATCGCCGGCAGCGCGGCGTCGAAGACGGCGTCGGTAAACGCCGGCGAAGACGGTTGCGGCAAGTTGCGCGGCACGTACAGCAGCCCTTGCGACTGGTAGTCGAACGGGCTCGCGAGCGTCATCGAGCGACGCGAGCTGAGGCCCATTTGCGCCGCGTAGTGCGTGAAATCGCCGCGCACCGACAGCGTGGCCGACGTGAACACCCATGCGCGCGGCACGCCCGCGCGCTGCTTGGCAAAGATCGGCGCGACCGACAGCGGCGTTTCGTGCAACTGGACGGTATGCGCGAACACTTCGACCCAGCGCACCTTCTCGTTCGGATCGCCGTCGGATGCCGCCTTGTCGCCGGCCGCCGCTGCATCGGCCTTCGCGGCCGCTTCCGTCGCGTCCGGCGCGACCCAGCCTGCCAGCAGATCCTGCAGCTCGCGTGCTCGCCGCAGGCACGCGCCGAGCGATTCCGCCCGTTCGGCCTGGCTCGCAAGCGCCGATGCCAGCGCGTCGAGCGCAGCCTCGAGCGCATCGAGCGCGCCGAACATCGGGTGATCGTCGCCGAGCTGGGCGAGCGACATGCGGACGATCTGGTCGTTCGCGAACGCAAGGCGCAAGTCGCGCGCCGCGCGCTCGAGGTCGCCACCGAGCTTCACCCACTCGACCGCGTCGCGTGCATGGCTCAGGCCTTCCGCCACCGTGTCGCGTGCGAGCTCGAGAATCTGCGCCGTCGACAGCGTCTCGCCGAAGAACAGCGTCGCCGTTTCCGGCAACTGGTGCGCTTCGTCGAAGATGACCGTGTTCGCGTTCGGCAGCAGCTCGGCCATCCCCGTGTCGCGCAGCATGATGTCCGCGAAGAACAGGTGGTGGTTGACGACGACGACGTCGGCCTGCTGCGCCTCGCGCCGCGCCTGCATCACGAAGCATTCCTTGTAATGCGGGCATTCCTGGCCGAGGCAGTTGTCGCGCGTCGACGTGACCATCGACCACACGGGCGCCGTTTCCGGCACGCTCGCGAGCTCGGCCTTGTCGCCGCTCTTCGTGATCTTCGCGAAACGGACGATTTCCTGCAGGTAGGCCGTGTCCTGCCGCGACGGCAACCGGCCGTTGTCGGCCGTGCGTTGCAGGTAGTAGTGGCACAGGTAGTTTGCGCGGCCCTTCAGCATCGCGACCGACACCGGCACCGCCAACGCGTTGCGCACGGTCGGGATGTCGCGCTGGAACAGCTGGTCCTGCAGGTGCTTCGTGCCGGTCGACACGATCACCTTGCCGCCCCACAGCATCGCGGGCACGAGGTACGCATAGGTCTTGCCGGTACCCGTGCCGGCCTCGACGATCAGCGTGTTGTCGCCGGCATCGCTGTCGGACTCGGTTGCGGCGGCGTCCGCGCCCGGCTCGGCCGCCTTGCCGCCGTCGCCGAGGCGACGCGCCGGCCGCTTGCGGGTTTCGAAGATCTCGGGCTCGGGCATCCGGCGGGCGGACGCTTCCATCGCGGACGCGACGGCACGCGCCATCTCGATCTGCGACGTACGCGGCCGATAGCCGTCGAGCGCACGCGCCAGCAATCCGCCTTCGCCGAAGATCGTGTCGAGTTCGTCGACGCGCTTGCGGCTCAGCTCAAAGGTGCCTTCGGGCGCACGAGCGCGCCCGGCGGACGACACGTCGCGCCGGGCATCGGGGGTGGCTTCAAGCGGTGAATTCAAGGCAAGCGTTCCTGTGTCCAGCGCCAGGGCGGCGCCGGCGCTTGCCAGGCCGCGCTCAGGCGCGCTTATCCGGTTCCAGCTGCGATTGCAGCAAAATGATTTTGTCCTTGGCCGCCAGCTTTTCCTTCTTCAGCCGGTGCAGCGTGATGTCGTCGATGTCGGAGTGCCCTTCCTTCAGCTCGATCTCCCGAGCGAGCTGCTGGTGCTGCTCCTGCAATGCAGCCAAACGGTTGTGCAATTCCTGCTGCTGTTCCGTGTGACGGTTTTGCATATTTGCCTCCTCATCGAAGCAGCGCGCCGACTGGCATGCCTGCGCGCCCGAGACTGACCCGATCAATCCAACACGTTACTGCCCCTGCTGTTGCTTCTGCTGCGCCTTCTCGGCCGCTTCCTTCTGACGCCGCTCGACGTCGGCCTTGTGCTGCTCGGCTTCCTTCTGCTTCTGCTCGTAGCGCGCGGCGTTGTCCGCCCGCTCCTGCGCCTTCTGCGCGGCCTGCTGGTGCGCCTGGTCGAGCTTGCGCTGGAAATCGCCCTGCTTCTGGTCGTATGCCTGCTTGCTCGCCGCGCGCTGCGGCCCTTCCGCGCCGCGCTGCGCCTGCTTCAGCGCATTCTGCTCCTGCTTGTCGCGGAACGCAGCCGCGTTTGCCGCATCGTTCGCCGCGCGCTGCGGCGCCTCCGCCGCGTTCTGCGCCGCCTTCAGCGCCTGCTGCTGGTCGCGCTGCTGCGCGCGCACCGCCCGCTGCTCGTCGTTGAGCGCGAGCTGCTCCTGACGGATGCTCGCCCGCTCGTCGCGCATCTGGTCACGCGCCTTGCCGAGACAGTGATTGACGAAGAACTTGCTGTAGCAATCGTGCTCGGCCACCGCATAACGATAATCGTTTTCTGCGGAGCGTTGATTGAGCACTTTTTGACGGGCGTCGAAATCCGGTGCGGCCGTGGCCATCACGGGCGCAGCCGCGGCGGCGGCCGGCGCGGTTGCGTCCGAAGCTTGCGCGAACGCGCCGGAAGGCCCGGCAGACAAAGCCGCGGCGAGCGCTGCGCCGAGCGCGACGAGAGAAATTCGGGAAATTGGCAACGTCGTAGGAAAGCTGCGGGACATGTGTCAAATTCTATCACCCCCGGCTGGACGCTCCGTCATTTATGGCAAAATGCCCCGCTTCACCCACCCGCGGCATCTGGCCCGTCGGGCCCGCCATGCAGCCCGCCGCGCCGGGCCTGCCGGCCCGCGCCGCGATTTCAGCAGGCACATCATCCACGACATGACGGAAACCGTAGCACTCAAGATCGTACAGCGCATCGCCACCGAACTGTCCGTCCAGCCGCGCCAGGTCGCGGCGGCAGTGCAACTTCTCGACGAAGGCTCGACCGTTCCGTTCATTGCCCGGTACCGCAAGGAAGTGACCGGCAACCTGGACGACACGCAGTTGCGCCAACTCGAGGAACGCCTCCTGTACCTGCGCGAGCTCGAGGATCGCCGCGCGGCGATCCTGTCGAGCATCGACGAACAGGGCAAGCTGACCGACGAACTGCGCGCCGCGATCGATGCGGCCGACAGCAAGCAGGTGCTCGAAGACCTTTATCTGCCGTACAAGCCGAAACGTCGCACGCGCGCGCAAATCGCCCGCGAAGCCGGCCTCGAGCCGCTCGCGCAGGCGCTGCTCGCGAACCCGCTGCTCGACCCGCAGGCCGAGGCTGCCGCGTATGTCGACGCCGACAAAGGCGTCGCCGACGTGAAGGCCGCGCTCGACGGCGCGCGCGACATCCTGTCCGAACAGTTCGGCGAGACGGCCGAGCTGCTCGGCAAGCTGCGCGACTACCTGCACAACCAGGGCGTCGTGTCGTCGGCCGTCGTCGAAGGCAAGGAAAACGAGGAAGGCGAGAAATTCCGCGACTATTACGACTACGCGGAAACGATCAAGACCGTGCCGTCGCACCGTGCCCTGGCGCTGTTCCGCGGCCGTAATGCGGGCGTGCTGACGGTCAAGCTCGGTCTCGGCGAAGAGCTCGACGCGCAGGTGCCGCATCCCGGCGAGGCGATGATCGCACGCCATTTCGGCATCGCGAACCAGAACCGCCCGGCCGACAAATGGCTGTCCGACGTATGCCGCTGGTGCTGGCGCGTGAAGGTGCAGCCGCATATCGAGAACGAACTGCTCACGCAACTGCGCGAAACGGCCGAAACCGAAGCGATCCGCGTGTTCGCGCGCAACCTGAATGACCTGCTGCTGGCCGCGCCGGCCGGCCCGAAGGCCGTGATCGGTCTCGACCCCGGCCTGCGCACGGGCGTGAAGGTCGCAGTTGTCGACCGCACCGGCAAGGTGCTCGCGACCGACACGATCTACCCGCACGAGCCGCGCCGCGACTGGGACGGCTCGATCGCGAAACTCGCGCGCATCGCCGCGCAAACGCAGGCCGAGCTGATCAGCATCGGCAACGGCACCGCGTCGCGTGAAACCGACAAACTCGCGAGCGAACTGATCGCGAAACACCCGGAGCTGCGCCTGCAGAAGATCGTCGTGTCGGAAGCCGGCGCGTCGGTCTATTCGGCATCCGAGCTGGCCGCGAAGGAATTCCCGGAGCTCGACGTGTCGCTGCGCGGTGCCGTATCCATTGCACGCCGACTGCAGGATCCGCTCGCCGAGCTCGTGAAGATCGAGCCGAAGGCCATCGGCGTCGGCCAGTACCAGCACGACGTGAACCAGCGCGAACTCGCCCGCACGCTCGACGCGGTCGTCGAGGACTGCGTGAACGCGGTCGGCGTCGACGCGAACACCGCGTCGGCCCCGCTGCTCGCCCGCGTGTCGGGCCTGAACGCGACGCTCGCGCGCAACATCGTCGACTACCGCGATGCGAACGGCCCGTTCCCGTCGCGCGAGCACCTGCGCAAGGTGCCGCGCCTCGGCGACAAGACCTTCGAACAGGCCGCCGGCTTCCTGCGCATCAACGGTGGCGAGAATCCGCTCGACCGCTCGTCGGTGCACCCGGAAGCCTATCCGGTCGTCGAACGGATGCTCGCGAAGATCAACAAGCGCATCGACGACGTGCTCGGCAACCGCGAAGCGCTGTCGGGACTGTCCCCGACGGAATTTGTTGACGAACGTTTCGGCCTGCCGACCGTGCGCGACATCCTGTCGGAGCTGGAGAAACCGGGCCGCGATCCGCGCCCCGAATTCAAGACCGCGACGTTCCGCGAAGGCGTCGAGAAGGTGTCGGACCTCGTGCCGGGCATGACGCTCGAAGGCGTCGTGACGAACGTCGCCGCGTTCGGCGCGTTCGTGGACATCGGCGTCCACCAGGACGGCCTCGTCCACGTATCCGCGATGTCGACGAAGTTCATCAAGGACCCGCACGAAGTAGTGAAGGCCGGCCAGGTCGTCAAGGTGAAGGTGCTCGACGTCGACGTGAAGCGCCAGCGCATTGCGCTGACCATGCGCCTCGACGACGACGCGGCAGCGCCCGGCATGTCGTCGCGCGGCGGCCAGGATCGCGGCAACGCAGGGCGCGGCGGCGCCCGCCCGCAGCGTTCGCGCGAGCCGGAACCGGCCGGCGCAATGGCCGCGGCGTTCGCGAAGCTGAAACGCTGAGTACGCGCAAGCGTTCTCGACATACAAAAATGCCCGCCTTCCGGCGGGCATTTTTATTGAGTCGTCGTACACATTTCCAATATTCGCGATGAAAACCGAATATGCGCGTTTTCATCATCATTTACCCGTGTTTAATCGGAGAATTGAACAATCCACGTTGTGAGATACGTTTTCTTGACGCTTCACAAACGATACATAAAATAAATCTGCGAACGACAGTATTTTGATGCCTCCGGAATACGCAGCGATCTTTCCGTTCAGCGGCAAGGTTCTCAACGGCCCGTGCGCACGCCATGCATTTCCGGCCCTCCCGTCTTTCAGTCTCGCCGTTTGCAATCGATTCGCGACGCATTGCATCCGGCATTCGCCTGGCCGGTGAACCGGGACGGATTCGCGAAAAATGGATCGGGAAACCATGACAGAAGACCATCTGAAAACCGAACTGGCCGCATTGCACATTCCCGTTTTCGATGTGCCATGGGCCGGCGCCTGTTCACCGCACGTCGAACGAATCGAATCGCGCATGCTCGAATGGGCCGACGCATATGGCATGTTCATCAGCGACGCTTACCGGGAACGCGTCGCGCGCACCCGGTACGGCTGGCTCGCCGCGCGCTGCTACCCGAACGCCGATCCTTCCCTGCTGCAGGCGCTCGCCGATTATTTCGTGTGGTTCTTTCTCGTCGACGACCTGTTCGTCGATCGTGTGGAGCAGGTCGGCCCTGATACGTTGCGCAATCTGACCGCGATGATCGATGTGCTCGACTACGAACGTACCGGCCCCCAGCCCGTCTACGGCGAGCGAGCGTGGCTCGATCTGTGCCAGCGCCTGCGCGCGCGCCTGTCAGCCGAACATTTCGCGCGCTTCGCACAAGGGATGCGCCTGTGGGCGACCACCGCCGGGCTCCAGATCCTCGCCCACCTGGGGGCCGAGCCCGTCGCGATGCCGCAATACGAAACGATCCGGCGTCATACGAGCGGGATGAATCCGTGCCTCGCGCTCGCGGACGCGGCCAATGCCGGCGCCGTCCCGCCCGATACGTTTCATCGGCCGGAGATCCAGACGCTGTGCCGGCACGCAAACCATATCGTCTGCTGGAGCAACGATATCCAGAGCGTCGGCGTCGAGGCGCGCCAGCCAGGGCAGTTCCGGAACATGGTGCTGATCCACGCGTCGCGCGGCCATACGCTGCAGGCAAGCGTCGACTACACGGCCGAGCGCGTACGCACCGAGATCACCGACTTCGTCATCTGCGCCGATGCACTCGCACGGCACGCCGACACGCGTGTGCGCGGCCTCGTCGACGGTTGCCGATACTGGATACGCGGCTATCTGGATTGGGTGGCGCGGGATACGCAGCGCCATACGACTGCGTTCGCGGCCGGCGATGCGGACGATCGCGGCCTGATTGCCTGATGCCGGGTCGGCTGACCCGGCGGCGCGCGGCTGAACGGCGCGCGCCGCTACCGGGTCAGATCTCTATCTTCGTCCCGAGTTCGACCACGCGGTTCGCCGGGATCGAGAAGAAGTCGGTCGGCTTCGCGGCGTTCTGATGCATCCACGCGAACACCCGCTCGCGCCAGATCGACATCCCGGGCAGATGCGTCGGCACGACCGTTTCGCGCGCAAGGAAGAACGACGTGTCCATCAGCTCGAACGTCATGTCGCGCGTGCGGCCGAATTCCTCGAGCACGGCCTTCACGTCCGGCGTCTCGTTGAAACCGTACTCGGCCTTCACGATGTACAGCCCGCCGCCCGCATCGCGCGAGCTCAGGCGCTTGTCATCGCGCACGTAAGGAAAGTCGCGTGTGACGAACGTCAGGAAAATGGTCCGCTCGTGCAGCACCTTGTTGTGCTTCAGGTTGTGCAGCAGGCTGACGGGCACGAGCTTGTCGTTGCCGGTCAGGTAGATCGCGGTGCCCGACACGCGATGCGGCGGATGCGCGAGCAACCCCTGCAGGAACGGCTCGAGCGGAATACCGTCTGCCGCCGTGCGCTCCTTGACAATGTGGCGCCCCTTGTACCAGGTCATCAGCAGGAAGAACAGCAACGCGCCGATGCCGAGCGGCAGCCAGCCGCCCTGCGCAACCTTCAGCAGGTTCGCACCGAAAAAGCCGAGATCGACCACGAGGAACACCGCGATGATCGCGCCGACCAGCAGGCGGTTCCAGTTCCACACCTTCACCATCACGACGGCCGCGAGCACGGTCGTGATCACCATCGTCGCCGTCACCGCGATGCCGTACGCGGCCGCGAGGTTGTCGGAGCTCTTGAAGCCGACCACGATGCAGAGGATCACGAACAGCAGCAGCCAGTTCACGACCGGCACGTAGATCTGGCCAATCGCGAGATCGGACGTATGCAGCACCTTCATGCGCGGCACGTAGCCGAGCTGGATCGCCTGCGACGTCAGCGAATACGCGCCCGAGATCACGGCCTGCGACGCGATCACGGTCGCGACCGTCGACAGCACGACGAGCGGCAGCAGCCCCCATTCGGGCGCCAGCAGGAAGAACGGGTTCTCGATCGCTTTCGGGTTCTGGATCAGAAGTGCGCCCTGGCCAAAGTAGTTCAGCACGAGCGACGGCATCACGAGCCCGTAGGCCGCGATGCGGATCGGCTTCGCGCCGAAGTGGCCCATATCCGCGTAGAGCGCTTCCGCACCGGTCAGCACCAGCACGACCGAGCCGAGCACGACGTACGCCTGCAGCAGGTGGTCGGCCATGAACGACGCCGCGTAATACGGGTTGATGGCGGCCATGATGCCCGGCACGCGCACGATGTGGTACACGCCGAGCGCCGCGATCACGACGAACCACAGCACCATGATGGGGCCGAACAGTTTTCCGACCAGCGCGGTGCCGTGACGCTGGATCCAGAACAGCGCGATCAGGATCGCGATCGTGATCGGCAGCACGAGATGGGACAGGTGCGGCGTCGCGATTTCGAGACCTTCGACCGCCGACATCACCGAGATCGCCGGCGTGATCACCGCGTCCCCGTAGAACATGCACGCGCCGAATATGCCGAGCGCCATCAGCGCACCCGCGACGCGGGTCTTCGAATCGAGCGGCCGCAACGACAGCGCCATCAGCGCGAGCACGCCGCCTTCGCCGTTGTTGTCCGCCCGCATCACGAACAGCAGGTACTTGATGCCGACCACCAGGATGATTGCCCAGAACAGCAGCGAGATCACGCCGAGAATCGATGCTTCGGTGAGCGGAATGCCGTGTGCGGGGCTGAACGCCTCCTTGAGCGAATACAGCGGGCTGGTGCCGATGTCGCCGAACACGACGCCGATGGCTGCTATCGCTAGCGCCCGCATCGAGTGTTGGTGCGTCGAATGCGGCGCGTGTGCTGCGTCGGTCGCGTGGATCGTGTCGTTCATATAAAGCGTAATAATCGGGTCCGGGTCGGACAAAACGAGCGCTATTCTACTCGCGCCCCCGTGAATCGCCGCCCTGCGCTGTTGCCTTGTAACCACGTGATCCACGCTGCGCATGCAATCTGGCGCGAGCTGTGGCAGGGCTGCCAATCATAGCCGGGGCGGCGCCGTCTGCCTACCGGATCCACGATACGCGCGGCGCCCCAATGAAAAACGGCGCCGCAAGCGGCGCCGTACAAAGCTTTCCTTCGATTGGCCGGCCGCTTACGCGCCCGAGCCGTCGCGCTGTGCGCGACCGCGCTTGATCCACGCCTCGAGGTTGTGCGGCCGAACCGTATCCCACTCCTCGAACGGCTGATGAATCCACGGATTCGTCGGCAGAAACTGCGTGTGATAGTCGGGCTTGACCTTGGAGCAACCCTTGTACCAGAGCACGGCCGAGCGCACGGCCGTTACCGACGGATAGCGCTCCTTCAGGTGCTCCTGCACGCGCGCAAGCGTCACGCCCGAATCGACGAGATCGTCGACCAGCAGCACGTTGCCCGCCAGGTTGCCGCGCGTCATCGTGATGTACTGCGCGATGTCGAGATCGCCCTGCTCCGTGCCGGCCGCCTCGCGGTACGAACTCGTCGCGAGGATCGCGAGCGGCACGTCGTAGATGCGTGACAGTTGATCGCCGACGCGCAGGCCGCCGCGCGCGAGGCACAGGATCTGGTCGAACTTCCACCCCGATGCATGCACCTGCAGCGCGAGCAGCTCGATGAGACGGTGATACTCGTCCCAGCCTACCCACAGGTTCTTGTCGTCGTTGCGCGGATCGGTCATCAAATCTGCCGCTGTCATCGTGATTTGCTGCGTCATCTGAAAATTACACCTTGAACGGATGGCGGAGCAGAATCGTTTCGTCGCGGTCCGGCCCCGTCGACACCATGTCGACCGGCACGCCAGCCACTTCCTGGACGCGGGCCAGATAAGCCTGCGCGTTTGCCGGCAGTGCTTCCCACGTCTTGATGCCGACCGTGCTTTCCTTCCAGCCGGCAAACGTTTCGTAGACAGGCTCGCAACGGGCCACGTCGGCAGCGCCGCGCGGCAGGATGTCCGCATCCTTGCCGTCAATCTTGTAGCCGACGCACAGCTTGACTTCGTCGAGGCCGTCGAGCACGTCGAGCTTCGTCATGCACAGGCCCGACACGCCGTTGATCTGGATCGAGCGGCGCAGCGCGGCCGCGTCAAGCCAGCCCGTGCGGCGCGGACGGCCCGTGACCGAGCCGAATTCCTTGCCGACGTTGGCGAGCGTGACGCCGACCTGATCCTGACGCTGCGGATTGTCCGCATCGTACAGCTCGCTCGGGAACGGGCCCGAGCCGACGCGCGTGCAATAGGCCTTCGTGATACCGAGGATGTAGTTGAGCTTCTGCGGCCCCACGCCCGCGCCAGCCGACGCCGCACCTGCGACGCAGTTGCTCGACGTGACGAACGGATAGGTGCCGTGATCGATGTCGAGCAGCGTGCCTTGCGCGCCTTCGAACAGCAGGTTCTGGCCCGCATTGTTCGCGTCGTACAGGCGGCGCGACACGTCGGCCACCATCGGCTTCAGGCGGTCGGCATAGCCGAGCATCGTGTCGAGCGTGGCCTGGAAATCGACGGCCGCGCCGCCCAGGTACTGGGTCAGCACGAAGTTGTGGAAATCGAGGTTTTCGCGCAGGCGGTCGGCGAAGGTCTTCGCGTCGAACAGGTCCTGCACACGCAGCGCGCGGCGGCCGACCTTGTCTTCGTACGCGGGGCCGATACCACGGCCCGTCGTGCCGATCTTGCCCGCGCCCTTGCGCGCTTCGCGCGCCTGGTCGATCGCGATGTGGTACGGCAGGATCAGCGTCGTGGCTTCGGAGATGAACAGGCGGTCGCGCACGTTCACGCCAGCCTCTTCCAGCTCACCGATTTCCTTGAACAGTGCTTCGGGGGACAGGACGACGCCGTTGCCGATGTAGCAGGCGACGCCTTCACGCATGATGCCCGACGGAATGAGGCGCAAGATCGTTTTCTTGCCGCCGATGATGAGGGTGTGGCCGGCGTTGTGACCGCCCTGGAAACGCACGACGCCCTGAGCGTGGTCCGTCAGCCAGTCGACGATCTTGCCCTTGCCTTCATCACCCCATTGCGTTCCCACGACGACGACATTGCGCCCGGGAGTCACGTTCACTGCGCTGGCAGACATGTTGATTCGTTAGCTGGTTAAAAACGTATTCTACCTATGTTCGCGGGCGATTCCGAATTTTTCCGTTTCGCTTCAACGATATGCACGCCGAAGCACGTCCCGCGAACGTCTGTTTATCGGGGTTCGACCACCCATGCGCCGTTGCGCTCGACGAGCGAACGGTCGCAGGCGAACTCGTCGAGCACATGATCGTGGCCCGGCAGCGCCTGGATCACGACCTCGCCCGCATCGCGCAGCGCCGCCACGGCCGCGCTCAGCGCGTCGTCCTGCGCCCACGGCGCGAGAATCGCCGTGCCGCGCGCCTCGACCGGCGAAATCCGCGCGAGTTCGCGCAGGTCGAGCGAGAAGCCCGTCGCCGGGCGGGCACGGCCATACGCCTGGCCGACATGGTCGTAGCGGCCGCCCCGCGCAATCGCGTTCGGTACGCCGTCGATGTAGGCGCTGAACATCGCACCGCTGTGATACGCATAGCCACGCAGGTCGCCGAGATCGATCGCCACCTCGGCACCCTTCGCCTGCGCCGCGAGTTGCGCCAGATCGTCGAGCGCCCGCGTGATTTCGGGCAGCACCGGCAAGCGTGCGCGCGCCTCGGCGAGCACGCTCGCGTCGCCGTAAAGGTGCGGCAACGCGCGCAGCGCGGCGCGCGTGTCCGCGCCGAGATCGTCGGTGAGCTCGTTCAGCAGCGGCACGTCCTTGCCCGACAGCGCGTCGTACAGCGACTCGCCGCGCTCGGCAGCCTGCGCGTCGCGCGCCAGCAGCGCAGCGAGTACGCCCGCATGGCCGAGGTCGAGACGGATGCGCGACAGGCCTGCGAGATGCAGCGCGTCGAGCATCAGTTGCTGGATCTCGAGATCGGCTTCCAGTCCTGCATGCCCGTAGATTTCGGCGCCAATCTGGATCTGCTCGCGCGTCGCGTGCAGGCCGCGCGGACGCGTATGCATCACGTGGCCCGCATAGCAAAGGCGCGTCACACCCTGGCGGTTCAACAGGTGCGCGTCGATCCGTGCGACCTGCGGCGTGATGTCCGCGCGCAGGCCGAGCGTACGGCCCGACAACTGGTCGACCAGCTTGAAGGTGCGCAGGCGCAGGTCGGCGCCGCCGCTCGTCAGCAGCGACTCGAGATATTCGAGCAGCGGCGGCATCACCATTTCATAGCCATACGAACGGAAGCGGTCGAGCAGCCTGCGGCGCAGCTCCTCGATCTTGCGCGCTTCCGACGGCAGTACATCGGCGATATTCTCGGGAAGTAACCAGGTCGACATCGGTACGGTCCTACGACGGGAAACAGCGCGCGACACGCGCGCCGCGATGTGAATCGGAAATTCTGAATTCGGGCGGGACAAACGGCGGATGCGCCGTCCGGATCAGGTCGCGAGCAGCAGCAGTATGAGCCCGAGCACCATCACGATCAGCCCGCCGATCCGGATATGATGCGGCGGCCGCTCAGCTATTCTACGAAACGTGTCGCGCCAGGCAACGGGAAACACGAAGGGGAACGCCCCCTCGATGATCAGCATCAGCGCTACTGCAAGCAACAACGAGCCAGCCAGGTCCATGCGAGCGACGGCGCCGCTCGACGCGGCGCCCCAAGGTCAATGTTTGCGGGGAGCAGGCGCCGCCGGTGCGGCACCGCCCGTCGGGCTGCGCATGAAGCGGAAGAACTCGCTGTCGGGATCGACGACGATGATGTCGTTGCGCTTGAACGTGTTCCGGTACGCCTGCAGGCTCGCGTAGAACTGATAGAACTGCGGGTCGCGGCCGAACGCATCGGCGGCAATCGTCGCGGCCTTCGCGTCGCCCTCGCCCTTGATCGTCTGGGCAGACTTGTACGCGTTCGCGAGCACGGCCTGCTGTTCGCGTTCGGCGTCCGCCCTGATCTGCTCGACGTCGGCCGCGCCTTGCGCACGCACCTGCGCCGCCTGATCGCGCAGCGCGCCGATCATCCGCTGATAGACGGCGTCGGTCTGAGCGGCCGGCAAGTCGACGCGCGTCAGTTGGACGTCGACCACGTCGACGCCGAAGCCGGACACCTTCGCCTTCACTTCGTCGCGCGCCGCATCGGCGATCTCACGCTGGCCGCCAAGCGCGTCGTCGAGCGCGCGCTTGCCGAACGCGTCACCGAGTGCGCTCTTCAGCGCGCCGGCGAGGCGGTCGCCGGCTGCCGACGGGTCGCCGCCCGTCGTCGTGAAATACTTCATCGGATCGCTGATCCGGTACTTCACCGCGTAAGCGACGAGCAGGTCGTGCTTGTCTTCCGTTGCCAGTTGCAGCGGATCCGACGACTCGAGCGATTGCAGGCGCGTGTCGATCAGCGTGGCCGTCTGCAGCGGCGGCGGCAATTTGAAATGGATGCCCGGGCCAGCCAGCTCGGGTTGCGCGCCATCGCGCCCCGACAGCACGGCCGCGTGGCGCGGATCGACGGTAAGGACTGTCGACGATGCCGCGAAGGCAACGATCACGATTGCGACGACGAGCGCAATGATTCGGTTCATGTTCTGCGCTCCCCGTTACTTCAGATCGTCTTCGCGCGACCGGCTGCGAAACGCCTCGCGCGATCGCAGCACGTCGTTGCCCGACGCCCCCGCGGCCGACGCCGCACTCGCAGGTGCCGCTGCAGCCGGCGCGACAGCCGCCGGTGCCGACGCGGCATCGGGCGCGGATGCGCCGGTGGACGCCGCGGCGTTTTGTCGCCCCTGCTCGACGAGCTTGTCGAGCGGCAGGTACACGACGCTGTTGCCGCCCTTGTTGCCGACGAACACCTTCGTCGCGTTCGAATAGATTTCCTGCATCGTCTCGAGATACATCCGCTCGCGAATCACCGCGGGCGCCTTCGAGTACTGCGCATAGACCTGCTTGAAGCGATCGGCATCGCCTTCGGCTTCCGTGACCACGCGATCGGCATACGCCTTCGCTTCGTCGACGAGCTTCGCCGCATCGCCCTGCGCCTTCGGCAGCAGGTCGTTTGCGTACGCCTGCGCCGCGCGCTTCGCGGCCTCGCGCTCGTCGCGCGCCTTCGCGACTTCACCATAGGCGGCCTGCGTCTGCTCCGGCGCCGCAACGCTCTGCATCGTGACGGCCGTCACCTCGAGCCCGGACTGGTAGCGATCGAGATCGCGCTGGATCGCGGCGGTGAGCTGCTCGCGCAGCGCGTCGCGGTCCTGGTTCAGCACGTCGGCTGCGCTGCGCGTGCCGACGATCGCACGTACCGCGGCCTGGGCGGCCTGCGAGACGCTGCGCTCGGGATCGACACTGCGGAACAGGTAATCGGTCGCGGAACGGATCCGGTACTGGACGATGAAGCGCACGTCGACGATATCGGCATCGCGCGTCAGCATCGACGCTTCCTTCACGTTCGCGAGACGCACGACGTTGTTGCGGCCGATCTCGATCGAGCGGACCTGCGACGTATCGACGATCTCGTGCGAAGCGAACGGATACGGCGCGCGCCAGTGCACGCCCTGGCCGACCGTGCCCGACAGCTTGCCGAGCTGCAGCACGACGCCCGTCTGCCCTTCCTGTACGACGAACAGCCCGCTGCCCGCGTAGACCGCGACCAGCACGCCGATCACGATGCCGACGCCGACTCGCGCGGCTCGCCCGTTGTCAGGACGGAAACCGTTGCCGCCCTTGCCGCCGAACAGGCCGTTCAGGCGCCGGTTGAAGTTGCGCCACATCTCGTCGAGATCGGGCGGACCATCGCCGTCGCCGCCTTGCGGACGCTTCGATTCGTTCGGACGGGGACGGGATCCATCTTTGCCATTGCTTTCGCCGCGTCCCCAGCGGGGATCGTTGATCGACAGCAAGGCGCGCATCCGCCGCCAGGTACTCCGCTCGTTGTATTCGTTCACCAGAGTTTGTTCACCAGATTAGACGCCGGCGAACCGGCCGGGACCGGTTAGCGCCCGTGTTCGGAAATCGTGCGGTCTTCGTGTGGTTCAGCGGGGGCGCCGTCGAGCACGCCGTTGGGTAACGTCGCGCTGGAAAGGTGTTCCGCGGAGGCGATTTCGGCGATGGCGGCACGCAACGCGTCAAGACCCTGACCGGTGCGCGCGCTCAAAAAGACGCGCGAAATATTACCATACTCGTCCCGCTCGACCGCGTCGCCGCGGGCCGCCAGCTCAGGCACGGCATCAATCTTGTTGAACACCAGCACCTGCCGGATCGTGTCCGCGCCGATCTCGTGCAGCACACCATTGACCTGCTCGATCTGTTCAAGCCTGACCGCGCTCGACGCATCGACCACGTGCAGCAGCAGATCCGCGTGGATCGTTTCCTCGAGCGTCGCGCGGAATGCCGCGACCAGTTGGTGAGGCAACTCGCGGATGAACCCGACCGTATCCGACACGACGATCTGGCCGACCTCGTCGCCGAGGTACACGCGCCGCGACGTCGTATCGAGCGTGGCGAACAGCTGGTCGGCCGCGTAGGCCTGCGCTTTCGTCAGCGCGTTGAACAGCGTCGACTTGCCCGCGTTCGTATAGCCGACGAGCGACACCGACATCGTGCCGCTACGCGCGCGCTGGCGGCGTTGCGTGCTGTGTTGCCGGCGCAACCGGTCGAGCCTCGACTTCAGCATCTTGATGCGTTCGCCGATGAGCCGGCGGTCGGTTTCGAGCTGGGTTTCACCGGGGCCGCGCAGGCCGATACCGCCCTTCTGCCGCTCAAGGTGGGTCCACGCGCGAATGAGCCGCGTCGACAGATACTGAAGCTGCGCGAGTTCGACCTGCAGCTTGCCTTCGTGGCTGCGGGCGCGCTGTGCAAAGATGTCGAGGATGAGGCTGGTGCGATCGACCACACGCCGGTTAAGTGCCTGCTCCAGATTACGTTGCTGGGCTGGCGCCAGTGCATGGTTGAAGATGACGATTTCGACGTTGTGTGCGTCGCAGGCGAGCCGGAGTTCTTCGGCTTTGCCACTGCCGATGAACATCTTGGCATCGGGACTGGAGCGACGACCCGTGAGGGTGACTGCGGGACGGGCCCCCGCGCTGGAGGCAAGAAGACTGAGTTCTTCGAGGCTGGCTTCGAAATCGGTCTTGCCGAAATCGATGCCGACGAGCGCTGCGTTGATCAAATTTTCAGGTGTCAAGATAAGGCGGCTGGCATCGGTCGCTCGCGGCGACCGGATGCCGGCCGCTGCGATAGGTTAGGACGAGGCTTCCGCGTCCGGGTGGAAATTCACCGGGCGCGCCGGCACGACCGTCGAGATGGCGTGCTTGTACACCATCTGGGTCACCGTATTACGGAGCAACACGACGTACTGGTCGAACGATTCAATGTTCCCTTGAAGCTTGATGCCGTTGACGAGGTAGATCGAAACGGGAACGTGCTCTTTGCGCAGTGCGTTCAAAAACGGGTCTTGTAACAATTGCCCTTTGTTGCTCATGGCGTACTCCATCTTTTTTTGCAGGTTGATCTGGATTGGCGGCGAAGAAAAAGAGATCCGGCGCCAATCGCTACACTATAGCCGATTTTGCCTGGCCCGCCCGGGGCATAGGCCTTGCGGCCAACCCCTTGCGTGACGCGTGTAACAGACGTCTTCAGCTCTTGTCCGCGTACGGATTGTTCGACGAACGGAACTCTATGCGCAATGGAGTCCCTGTCAGTGAGAAAGTTTCGCGGAACCGGTTTTCCAGGTAGCGCTTGTACGTTTCCGTCACGGCATCGAGCGCGTTGCCGTGGATGACGATGATCGGCGGATTCTGGCCGCCTTGGTGCGCGTAGCGCAGCTTCGGACGCACCGGGCCGCGACGGCGCGGCTGCTGAAACTCGACGGCCTCGATCAGCGCGCGCGTGAGCTTCGGCGTCGGCAGCTTCGCCATCGCCGCCGCGTACGCGTCGTCGACCGAGCGCATCAGGGTGCCGATGCCCGTCTTCTTCGCGGCCGAAATGAAGTGCGATTTCGCGAAGTCGAGGAATTTCAGCTTGCGGGTCAAATCCGCTTTCGCACGATCGCGCGCGTGGTCGTCGAGCCCGTCCCACTTGTTGACGCCGATCACGAGCGCACGGCCCTGCTCGACGACGAAGCCGGCGATGTGCGCGTCCTGGTCGGAGATGTCCTGCTGCGCATCCAGCAGAAGAATGACGACGTTCGCGTCGGAGATCGACTGCAGCGTCTTCACGACCGAGAACTTCTCGATTGCCTCGAACACCTTGCCGCGGCGCCGCAGGCCGGCCGTGTCGATCAGCGTGTATTTCTTGCCGTTACGCTCGAAGTCGACGTAGATCGAATCGCGCGTCGTGCCCGGCATGTCGAACGCGATCACGCGATCCTCGCCGATCAGCGCGTTCACGAGCGTCGACTTGCCGACGTTCGGACGGCCGACGATCGCGATCTTGATGCCGCGCGACGGATCGTTGTCGTCTTCCTCTTCCGGCTGGTCCGCGTACGCGACTTCCAGCGCCTCGTTGATCATGTCGGTCACGCCGTCGCCGTGCGCGGCCGAGATCGCGCGCGGATCGCCGAGCCCGAGCTCGTAGAAGTCGGTCGCGACCGCCGTGTACTTCATCCCCTCGGCCTTGTTGACGACGAGGAAGATCGGCCGACCGGTCTTGCGCAGGTAGTCGGCGATCGACTTGTCCTGCGGCGCGAGCCCGTTGCGGCCGTCGACGATGAACACGACGACATCGGCTTCCTCGACGGCCTGCCGCGTCTGGCGTGCCATCTCGTGCAGGATGCCGTCCTTCGCGACGGGTTCGAAGCCGCCCGTGTCGACGACCAGGTACGGCCGCTCGCCGACGCGCCCTTCGCCGTAATGGCGATCGCGCGTCAGGCCCGGCAAGTCGGCAACCAGCGCATCGCGCGAGCGCGTGAGCCGGTTGAACAGCGTGGATTTCCCCACATTGGGGCGCCCAACTAGGGCAATGACCGGTTTCATCTGTGTTTTCTACGGTGAAGCGCAGCAGCGGGAGGCCCGCTGCTGCGGGCGGCTGCGCTGAATGAAAATATCACGAATTCTCGCAGCGCCGGATGCGCGCGCCGGGCGCGCGTTGCGCGCCGTCGTCTTTCGTCTCGAACTGCCTTTCAAATACCGAGCGGCCGGGAACACCGGCCGCCTTCATGTCGCGCGTCCGGGGCGAGCGGGACAGGCCCGCCGCGCCGCGGCCGCGCATGCTTCCTGCGCGTCAGCGCGGACGGAACCCGTACAGGCCGCCGTCCTTCGTCTGTACGACGAGCGTATTGCCCGCGAGGACCGGCGCCGCCGCAATCGCGCTGCCGTCGGTCTTCATCCGTGCGATGAAGCTGCCGTCTTCGCGCGACAGGAAGTGCACGAAGCCCTGGTAATCGCCCATCACGACCGCATGCCCGAGCAGATACGGCACACCGACGTCACGGCTCTTCAGCTTGTCGTTGCGCCACAGCTGGTTGCCCGAGGCGGCGTCGTACGCCGTCACGACCGACCAGTCGTCGCCGCCGGCGACGACCGAATCGTCCTGCGCGAGACCGCTGCGGCTCGAGAACGGCTTTTCCCACAGCGGGCGCCCCGAGTTTGCATCGAAGCAGCCGAGCTGCCCCTGGAACGTCACCGCGCAGGCTTCCGCGCCCACGAGCGTCGGCGCGCCGCTGACGTCGTTGATGCGCTCGACCTCGGTCACGCCCTTCGGGAACGACACCGGCGTCTGCCAGAACGGCTCGCCCGTCTGCAGGTTGATTGCGACCAGCCCGCCGCCGGGGAAGCCCGCCAGTACCGCCGCGTCACCTGCGAACGTCATGCCGGCCGACACGCGCAGGTTCAGCGGCACCGCGCGGTTGCGGTAGTTCCACTTCTGCTCGCCCGTCTGCGCGTTGAACGCGATCACCTGGCCGTCGATCGTGCGGACGACCACAAGGCCGTTGCCCACGAGCGGCGGCGAGAAGATCTCGCCCTGCACGCTGGCCTTCCACAGTTGCTTGCCGTCCGGACCCAGCACGAACACGCCGCCCTTCAGCGCGCCGACCGCGGTCAGGTTGCCGTCGCTGCCGACACCGGCCGACAGGTCGGAGCCGACCTTCGTGCGCCAGAGTGTCTGGCCCGTCTTCGCGTCGATCTTCTCGACCGAACCGTTTTCGCCCGCTGCATAGACGGCGTCGCCCACGGCCACCGGCGAGAACAGGTAGCGCCCGCCCTTGCCGACGCTCGCCTTCCAGACCTGTTGCACGTCCATCACGGGCTTGAACTCGGTGAGCGGCGTCGGCACGCGGCGCGCGTCCTTCGACGACGAGCAGGCCGCCAGTGCGAGGACAGCCGCCGCGCAGGCAACGGGCACAGCGTAACGTTTCAGCAAATTCATCGGTTAGCGAAGCAGAGTTAAGAGGTTGAGGGGACCGGGGTTCAGCCGCCGAGCGCGTCCAGCTTGAACTGCACGAGCTGACGCGCAGACTGGTCGTCCTTCGACAGGCCGTCGAGCGCGAGCTTGTAAGCCGCGCGCGCATCGTCGGTCTTGCCTTGCGCGGCAAGCAGATCGCCACGGCGATCGGCCACGAGGCCCTTGAATGCATCGACCGGCGTACCCGACAGCAGCGCAAGGCCCGCATCGTACGCCTTCTCGTCGAGCAGCAGCGACGCGAGACGCAGCTTCGCGATCTGCTTGTACTCGTCATCCTTGGCGTGATCGACGGCCCATTGCAGCTGCGCCTTCGCACCGGCCGAGTCGCCGGCTGCGTACAGCGTCTTTGCAGCGGAAAGCGCCGTCATCTGCGCATACGGCGTGCTGCCGAACTTGTCTTCCATGTCGGCGGCCGCGCGCGCCATCGTCGCCTTGTCGTTCGCGGCGGCAGCCTTCTGGACCTGTTCGTACAGCCCGGACGCCTCGGCAGCCTGACGGCGCTGCCAGTAGTTCCATCCGTTGAAACCGGCCGCGACGACGAGCGCCGCGAGCACGATCCACGTGGTGAGGTTGCCCCAGCGGGCCCACCACGCCTTGAGGCTTTCAATCGATTCTTGTTCGTCGTGATAACTCATCGGCGAGCGATTCCTTCCTGTTCAGGCTTTTTTGTCGAGCGGATGTCAGCGCGATCAGTCGTCGCCGTCTTCGGCGGATGCAACCATCGCATTGATTAGGAATTCGGTCAAGCCTTCGACCGGTACGGTCTGCTGAACGTTCTTTTCCCCGTCTCCGCCCGCACCGCGCAGCGCTTTCACGCCCGCCGTGCCGTTCGCGACCTCTTCTTCACCGAAGATCACCGCAAACGCGGCGCCGCTTGCGTCGGCCCGTTTCATTTGCGACTTGAAGCTCGCCGGCGCACCGTCGGCGCTGCAGTGGAAGATCACGTCGAGGCCGGTGTCGCGCAGACGCTCGGCCGCGATGAACGCCTGTTCGCGCGCGGCCTCGCCCTGGTGCACGACGTATACGTCGACGCCCTCCTGCTCGGGTGCGAGATCCTCTTCCTTCAGCAGTTCGAGGATCCGCTCGATGCCCATCGCCCAGCCGCACGCGGCGGTCGGCTTGCCGCCGAGCTGCTCGATCAGCGGATCGTAGCGACCACCGGCCGCGACCGTGCCCTGCGCGCCGAGCTTGTCGGTCACCCACTCGAACACGGTCAGGTTGTAGTAGTCCAGACCACGCACGAGACGCGGGTTGATCTTGAACGGAATGTTGTTCGCGAGCAGCAGGCGCTGCAGCCCTTCGAAGTGCGCACGCGATTCGTCGCCGAGGAAGTCGATCAGCTTCGGCGCGTTCTGCGCGATTTCCTGCAACGCGGGGTTCTTCGTGTCGAGCACGCGCAGCGGGTTCGTATACAGGCGGCGCTTTGCATCCTCGTCGAGCACGTCGGCGAACTGCTCGAGGTACTTGATCAACTCGACGCGATGCGCGGCGCGCTCCTCGGCGAGGCCGAGCGAGTTGATCTCGAGCTTGATGCCGGTCAGGCCGAGGTCGTCCCACAGGCGCTGGCACATCATGATGATCTCGGCATCCGCATCAGGACCCGCGAAGCCGAGCGCCTCGACGCCGACCTGGTGGAACTGGCGATAGCGGCCTCGCTGCGGACGCTCGTGACGGAACATCGGGCCGATGTACCACAGGCGCTTCGGGCCGTCGTACAGCATGTTGTGCTCGATCGACGCACGCACGACGGCCGCGGTATTTTCAGGGCGCATCGTCAGGTTTTCACCGTTCAGCGCGTCGGTGAAGCTGTACATCTCTTTTTCGACGATGTCGGTGACCTCACCGATGCCGCGCGTGAAGAGCTGCGTGTGCTCGACGATCGGCGTGCGGATGTTCTGGTAACCGTATGCGCGCAGCAGCGATTTCACCGTAGCTTCGAAGAACTCCCAAAGGCCGGCATCCTGCGGGAGGATGTCGTTCATGCCCTTGACGCCGGTGAGCTTCTCGATCTTGCGTTTTTGTTCAGTCATCGTGTGTGTGGACGAATTAGTTCGTGGCCTCAGCGCGGCCGTAATTGCGTGCGACGTAGTCGCTGACGATCTGCTGGAATTCCTCGGCGATCCGCTCGCCTCGCAGCGTCTTGACCTTCTCGCCGTCGATGAAGACAGGCGCGGCCGGGTTCTCGCCAGAGCCCGGCAGGCTGATGCCGATGTTCGCGTGCTTCGATTCGCCCGGGCCGTTGACGATGCAGCCCATCACCGCGACGTTCATTTTCTCGACGCCCGGATACTCCTTGCGCCAGACAGGCATCTGTTCGCGCAGGTAGGTCTGGATCTGCATCGCGAGTTCCTGGAACAGCGTGCTCGTCGTACGGCCGCAGCCCGGGCACGCGATCACCATCGGTGCGAACGAACGCAGGCCCATCGTCTGCAGGATTTCCTGGCCGACGATCACTTCGCCCGTGCGCGACGCGCCCGGTTCCGGCGTCAGCGAGATGCGGATCGTGTCGCCGATCCCTTCCTGCAGCAGCACGCCGAGTGCAGCCGTCGACGCGACGATGCCCTTCGAACCCATGCCGGCCTCGGTCAGCCCGAGGTGCAGCGCGAAGCCGCAGCGGCGGCCAAGCTCGCGGTACACGGCGATCAGGTCCTGCACGCCGCTGACCTTGCACGACAGAACGATGCGGTCGCGGCCGAGGCCCAGTTCGACCGCACGCTCTGCCGAGCCGATCGCCGACTGGATCAACGCCTCGTACATCACGCTCTGCGCATCCCACGGCTGCGAACGCGCACCGTTCTCGTCCATCATGCGCGCGAGCAGGTCCTGGTCGAGACTGCCCCAGTTCACGCCGATCCGCACCGGCTTGTCGTACTTGGCCGCAGCCTCGATCATCTGCGCGAACTGCGTATCGCGCTTCGCACCCTGACCGACGTTGCCCGGGTTGATCCGGTACTTCGACAGCGACTCGGCGCAGCCCGGGTAGTCACGCAGCAGCAGGTGGCCGTTGTAGTGGAAATCGCCGACGAGCGGCACGGTCACGCCCATGCGGTCGAGCTGCTCGCGGATTGCCGGCACGGCAGCCGCGGCCTCGGGCGTGTTGACCGTGATGCGCACCAGTTCGGAGCCCGCGTTCGCGAGTTCCTTGATCTGGATTGCCGTGCCGATCGCGTCAGCCGTATCGGTATTCGTCATCGACTGCACGCGCACCGGCGCGTCGCCGCCGATCGTCACGAGCTGCCCGCCCCAGCGGACATCCACCGCATGCGATACACGGCGCGGCTGATGCCCGCCGAACACCGGCTCGGTTGAACAAATCTGACTGCTGCGTGGGGATTGAGCTTCGGATTGCATCGATAGATCCATTTACGCGGAATGCGCCGCGACGCGGCGCATGAATTGAAAAAGCGCCATGCCCTCACGGCCTGTCGATATCGACGACAGGCCTTCGCCACGGCGCTTGACGTCAGGGCAACGTGAACCGCGCCACATTACCCCGCGCTGCCGAATATTTTGCCGGATCGACAGGTTTCCCGTCGAACGCGATTGCGTCGAGGCCCGCCTTGTTGCCGATCGTGACCTTGAACGGGCCGTCGCCGGCGACCTGCTTCGCCTCGCCGCCGTGCACCAGCCCGGAGAACAGCTCCTTGCCGCTCTTGTCGCGCACGCTGAACCAGCTGTCCTGCTTCACCTTCAGCTCCACCATCGACTGGCCGGCAGCGACCACGACGCTCGCCGGCGCGGCGGCACTTGCGGCCGTCGTTGCCGCGACGGGCTGTGAAGCGGCTGCCGTCACGACCGGCGCCACGGGCGCAGGCGCCGGAACAGCCGGCGCAACGGCCGGCGCCGGGGCTGCCGACACAACAGCCGAGGCCGGAACCTCATTCGCGACCACGGCAGATGCCCCGCTCGAGGCCGCCTCTTCGGCGGATGACAGCGATGCCGCCGCCGGCACGCTCGCGGCCGACGCATGCTCCGCGTCGCCGCTCTTGAAGCGCGCGAGCAGGCTCGACGAATCGCCGCCAGTGTGCCACATCAGTACTGCCACCACGGCGACGACGACGATCCCCGTGCCCCACAGCCACGGGTGATGGCGCGACGATCCGCCCAGCGGAATCGACACGCGGCCGCGCGGCAGATCCGTCCCCGACGACGCAGGCATCGACAGGTCGACTTCCGGCACCCCGCGCTCGCGGCGCAACGCCTGCGCGAACGGTTCCGGATCGACGCCGAGCATCTTCGCGTAGCTGCGCACGACACCAAGCGCGAACGTCACGCCGGGCAAATGGCTGATGTCGCCAGCCTCGAGCGCCCGAAGCTTCTGCGGTGCGACCTTGAGTCGCGCCGACACGTCGTCGACGGTCCAACCTCTCGTTTCCCGAAGCTGCGCCAGTCGGCTACCGACTGCCGCAAGCGATTCCAACCCTGCCGGTGCCGGCTTCGCGCCATTCGTCTCTGCGCCGTTAGACGGCTGCGGCTCACTCATCCTTGTCCTCGCGTCGATTCTTCTTCACTGGCGGCCGCCGCCGGCTCCCGCCGGCCGGCACCCGCAACTGTCCATACCATGCGCGACGCCGAGGCGCCGCGACCGATCGCTGTTCGCGTGTTGTACCGCTCAAAGGCCCTGGCATCCCCGGCCGGGCGCCCCTGTCAAATCGCCCGAACTTCGATGATTTTTCCTGCTGCGCCCGTACGTTCCGCGAGGCGCGTGCGATCCTTTACTGCGCCGGCCAGCTGGCCGCACGCGGCATCGATATCGTCGCCGCGCGTCTTGCGCACGGTCGTGACGACTCCCGCGTCGATGAGAATCTGTGCAAAGCGCTTGATCTGCTCCGGCTTCGAGCGGATGAGGCCCGATTCCGGAAACGGATTGAACGGGATCAGATTGAACTTGCACGGCACGTCGCGTGTGACGGCCAGCAGTTCGCGTGCATGCGCTTCGGTGTCGTTGACACCGTCCAGCATGCAGTATTCGAAAGTGATGAAGTCGCGCGGCGCGACTTTCAGATAACGCTGGCAAGCCGCCATCAGCTCGCGCAGCGGATACTTCTTGTTGAGCGGCACCAGCTCGTCGCGCAGCGGATCGTTCGGCGCATGCAGCGAAACGGCCAGCGCCACCGGCAGTTCGGCGCCGAGGCGGTCCATCATCGGCACCACGCCGGACGTCGACAGCGTGACGCGGCGGCGCGACAGGCCGTACGCGTTGTCGTCGAGCATCAGCCGCATCGCCGGCACGACCGCGCTGTAATTCAGCAGCGGCTCGCCCATGCCCATCATCACCACGTTGGTGACGACCCGCTCAGCCTTACCGTTCGGGCCGGGCGCGCGGCCCAGTGACGCTCGCAATGCAAATTCGGCCATCCGTAGCTGGCCGATGATTTCGGCTGTCGACAGGTTGCGGGAAAAGCCCTGCTTGCCCGTCGAACAGAAGCGGCAGTTGACCGCACACCCGGCCTGCGACGACACGCACAGCGTGCCGCGCGTCTCTTCCGGGATGAACACGGTTTCGACCGCATTGCCGTTTCCGACGTCGATCAGCCACTTGCGCGTGCCGTCGGTGGAAACGTGATCGCTGGCAATCTCGGGCATGCCGATCGACGCGCGGCCCTTGAGCTTTTCCCTCAAGGACTTCGCGAGATCGGTCATGCCGTCGAAGTCGCCAGCGTTGTACTGGTGGATCCAGCGCTGCAACTGCTTGGCGCGGAACGGCTTCTCGCCAAGGCTGCCGCAGTACGCGACAAGACCCTCGGCGTCGAAGTCGAGAAGATTGACGGAAGTTTCGCTCGTCATGATGTGCTGCCTTGCCGCGTGCGCTGAATCCTGCCTACTTGCTGCCAGCCAGGGCTTAGCGCGAGTAAACGTTCATTTCCGGGAAGAAGAACGCGATTTCGACCGCGGCCGTTTCGGCAGCGTCCGAGCCGTGCACGGCGTTCGCGTCGATGCTGTCGGCGAAATCGGCGCGGATCGTGCCCTTTTCCGCCTTCTTCGGATCCGTTGCGCCCATCAGGTCGCGGTTCTTCAGGATCGCGCCTTCACCTTCCAGAACCTGGATCATCACCGGGCCCGAGATCATGAAATCGACGAGGTCCTTGAAGAACGGACGTGCTGCGTGAACCGCATAGAACTTCTCTGCGTCAGCACGCGACAGGTGAGCCATGCGCGATGCGACGATCTTCAGGCCGGCGCCTTCGAAACGGCTGTAGATCTGGCCGATCACGTTCTTTGCCACCGCATCCGGCTTGATGATCGACAGGGTGCGCTCGATTGCCATAAAAACTCCAAAAAATTAAGAAGTTACAGGTTCAAATGAATCCGCTATTGTAGCACGATCCCGTGTATCATTGCGATTGAACCCTTACACACGTGAAAGGTTCAGAATCCATATGTTTTAGTGCCGCCCGGCCATTGAAACCTCTCGGCACGGAACGTATCTTAGCCATAGCTGCCCCGGTTTGCTGCGCCGCACATCGCGCGCGCCGAACCGGCCCCGGACGCCCATGCGTTCAATGTTAGGAGAAACCATGAACGACTATCCGTACAATTTCGGCCGCGGCGGTTCCGTCAGCACCGCCGAAGTTCGCAACCGCGTGCTGCGAAACACGTACTGGCTGCTCGCGCTGTCGATGGTGCCGACCGTGCTGGGCGCCTGGGTCGGCGTCGCGACGGGCTTCTCGCTGTTCGCGGCCACGAGCCCGATGATGAGCCTGCTCGCGTTCTTCGCGATCGCGTTCGGCTTCATGTTCGCGATCGAGCGGACGAAAAACAGCGCGGCCGGCGTGTTCGTGCTGCTCGGCTTCACGTTCTTCATGGGCCTGATGCTGTCACGGCTGCTGAGCTTCATCCTCGGCTTCTCGAACGGCCCGTCGCTGATCATGCTTGCGTTCGGCGGCACCGGCATCATCTTCGCCGCGATGGCGACGATCGCCACCGTCAGCAAGCGCGACTTCTCGGGGCTCGGCAAGTGGCTGTTCATGGGCGTGATCGTGATCCTGCTCGCCTCGGTCGCGAACATCTTCCTGCAACTCCCGGCCCTGATGCTCACCGTGTCGGTACTCGCGATCGCGATCTTCTCCGCATACATGCTGTTCGACGTCCAGCGCGTCGTGAACGGCGGCGAGACGAACTACATCTCGGCCACGCTCGCGATCTACCTCGACCTGTACAACGTGTTCACGAACCTGCTCGCGCTGCTCGGCATCTTCGGCGGCAACCGCAACTGACGTTTGCTGCACACCATGAAAAAAACCGGCCCGCGGGCCGGTTTTTTTACGTCCGCCGCCCGGCTCAGTCGCGCTCGAACAGCGCGATCGATTCGACGTGCGACGTATTCGGGAACATGTTCACGACACCGGCGCCCTTCAGGCGGTAGCCCGCCTCGTGCACGAGCAGGCCCGCGTCGCGCGCCAGCGTCGACGGGTTGCACGACACGTAGACGATGCGCTTCGGCAGCGGACCTTCACCGCTCTGCGCGATCTCGGCCAGCGCCTTCGACACCGCGAGCGCGCCTTCGCGCGGCGGGTCGATCAGGAACTTGTCGAATGCGCCGAGCGCGCGGATGTCATCGCCCGTCACTTCGAACAGGTTACGGCACGCGAACGTCGTATGGCCGTCGACACCGTTCTCGCGGGCGTTCGCCAGCGCGCGTGTCGTCAGCGTATCGCTGCCTTCGATGCCCATCACCTCGCGCGACAGCCGCGCGAGCGGCAGCGTGAAGTTGCCGATTCCGCAGAACAGGTCGAGCACGCGGTCGTCGCGCGACGGCGCGAGCAGACGCAGCGCGCGGCCCACCAGCACACGGTTGATCTGATGGTTGACCTGCGTGAAGTCGGTCGGCTTGAACGGCATGCGGATGCCGAATTCCGGCAACGTGTAGTCGAGCGACACGTCGAGCGGATAGAACGGCGTTACCGTGTCCGGCCCTTTCGGCTGCAGCCAGAACTGCACCTTGTGCTCGTCCGCGAACGCGCGCAACAACGCTTCGTCGTCCGCGTTGATCGGCTCCAGGACGCGCAGCACGAGCGCCGTGACTTCCGAGCCGACCGCGAGCTCGATCTGCGGCATCCGATCGCGGATCGACAGCCCCTCGACCAGCCGGCGCAGCGGCACGAGCATTGCGGACACGTGCGGCGGCAGCACTTCGCAGCTCGTCATGTCGGCGACGTAGCTGCTCTTCTTCTCATGGAAGCCGACCAGCACGCCGCCCTTCTTCGCGACGTTGCGCACAGTCAGGCGTGCGCGGTAGCGATAGCCCCAGGACGGGCCGTGGATCGGCGCGAACATCGTTTCCGCGCGCAGCTTCGCCAGGTGCCACAGGTTGTCTTCGAGCACGCGCTGCTTGACCGCCACCTGCGCACGCATGTCGAGATGCTGCATCGAGCAGCCGCCGCAGGTGCCGAAGAACGCGCATTTCGGCTTCGTGCGCATCACGCTCGGGCGCAGAATGTCGACAACCGTCGCCTGCTCGTAGCTCGGCTTGCGACGGAAGCTCGAGTAGGTCACGCGCTCGCCCGGCAACGCACCCTCGACGAAGATGACCTTGCCCGGCTCGCCGTCCTCGGTCATCGTGCGGCCGACACCGCGCGCTTCCATGTCGAGCGATTCGATCTCGAGAACCGGGGCAATTCCGGGCGCGACGGGCGCATTTCTAGATTTGCGCGCAGAAGTGGGGACGGCTTCGGACACCAGCTTTTCCTGACAAACGTTGAAGAAGGCGAGATTGTAGACGACGAAGGCCCGTATCGCCCGCTTTGCATGACGCAAGCGTCGATACTTGAGCATAGACGGTCCGGCATCGCGCCGGAGCCGCGAGGCAGGCGGCCCGGAAGCACCACGACCAGGTGCCGATCGACAGGCCGATCGGACGCGGCCCTCGGCCCGAAATTCGCCCGACAGGAGATTCGACCATGCGACTGATCGACTGGAACATCCAATGGGGTCGGGACGCAGACGGCAGCGTCGATCTTTCGCGCACCGTCGCGGCAATCCGCGAACTCGGCGACTTCGACGTGCTGTGCCTTCAGGAGGTTGCGCGCGGCTTCGGCGCCCTGCCCGGCCGGCCCGGCGCCGACCAGTTCGCCGAACTCGCGGCGCTGCTGCCCGGCCATACGATCATCGAGGCGATCGGCGCCGACCTGCCAGCCATCGAAGCCGGCGCACCGCGCCGCCAGTTCGGCAACGCGATCGCGACCCGGCTACCGGTCGGGCGCGTGCTCCGCCAGTTGCTGCCTTGGCCAGCCGACGCCGGCGCGCCGTCGATGCCGCGCGTTGCGCTCGATGTCGAGTTGCAGGCGCCCTTCGGGCCACTGCGGGTGGTCACCACGCATCTGGAATACTATTCGGCGCGCCAGCGGCTCGCTCAGGTCGACGCGCTGCGTGACCGGCACCGCGAGGCCTGCGCGCACACGGCACAACCGGCGCCCGCCGAAACCGCCGAGGGGCCATTCAGCGCGACCGGCCAGCCGGGCGATGCAATCGTCTGCGGCGATTTCAACAGCGCGTTCGGCAGCGATGCCTATCGCCGATTCCTGGAGCCGATCCCAGACGCGCCGCGCTTCATCGACGCGTGGATCGCACGGCACCCTGGCCGCACGCCCCCGCCGACGGCCGGCCTCTACGATACAGTGCAATGGTCGGAGGGGCCGCTCACGTGCGACTTCGTGTTCGTGACCGATACGCTGCTGCCGCGCGTCACGCGCTGCGAGATCGACGGCGATGTGCGCGCGTCGGATCACCAGCCGGTGCTGCTCGAACTCTCCTGAGCGCACCCGCTGCTGCGCACCCCACCCGCGTTACGCGTCGAAGCCGGCCAGGTATTCGGTCCAGTGCGACGCAGGCTCCTGCGCAAGCGAGTTCCTCACGAGCAGGATCTCGTCCGCATACTCGCTCGGCGTCAGGCCGCCGCGCATCAACTGGAACCGGCAATACAGCAGGTAGGTATTGACGACGTCGGTTTCGCAATAGTTGCGGATTTCCTCGATCCGCCCGGCCTGGAACGCCGGCCACACCTGGCTGCCGTCCATTCCGAGCTTGCCCGGAAAGCCGCACATCTTCGCGAGCGCGTCGAGCGGCGCGTTCGCACGCGCCTGATACATCGCGAGCACATCCATCAGGTCGGTATGGCGCGAGTGGTAGCGCGAAATGTAGTTGTTCCACTTGAAATCGCGGTCGTCCTCGCCGAGATCCCAGTAGCGCGATGCGGGAATGCCGTGCACGAGCGCGCGGTAATGGAGCACCGGCAAATCGAAGCCGCCGCCGTTCCACGACACGAGCTGCGGCGTGTATTTCTCGATCACGCGATAGAACGACTGAATCAGCGTCGCCTCGTTGTCCTGCGGTGTGCCGAGCGAGCGCACGCGAAAACCGTTGTTGTCGCGGAACACGCACGAAATCGCCGCGATGCGCTGCAGGTGATGCGGCAGGAAATCGCTGCCGGTCTTCTCGCGGCGGGCGGCGAACGCATGTTCGGCCACTGCGGCATCGTCGAGCGTCGCGGGCAGGTCTTCGAGACGGCGAATGCCGTCGACATCGGGAATTGTCTCGATGTCAAAAACAAGAATCGGAGTCATCGGTTACAGAACGGCGTCCTTGCGCACACCGTTGGAGGCGAAAAACCGCTTGAGGCGCACCAGCGCTTCCTGCTGGATCTGACGCACGCGCTCGCGCGTGAGCCCCATCTCGTCGGCCAGCTCCTCGAGCGTCGCCGGTTCGATGTGGTTCAGGCCGAAGCGGCGCTCGATCACGTGCCGATGCTTGTCGGACAGCCGCGACAGCCACGCGCGCGTCAGCGTCTCGAGCTCGCGGTGCTGCACCTCGGCATCGGGCGACTGGCTCTGGTCGTCGGGCAGCAGGTCGAGCAGGCTGCTCGCGGGATCGAGGTCGAGCGGCGCATCGAGCGACGCCGTGTGCTCGTTGAGCGCGAGGATGTCGGTAACTTCCTCGGCGGTCTTGCCGGTGAGATAGGCGATGTCGTCGATGCTGGCTTCGCGGCGCTCGGCCGCTTCGCCCGTCGACATCGAGTTCTTTTCGAGGTGGCGCTTCGCGCGCAGCACCTGGTTCAGCTCGCGGATCACGTGTACGGGCAGGCGCACCGTGCGGGCCTGGTTCATGATCGCGCGCTCGATGCTCTGCCGGATCCACCACGTCGCATACGTAGAAAAACGAAAGCCGCGCGTCGGGTCGAATTTTTCGATTGCATGCATCAGGCCGAGGTTGCCCTCCTCGATCAGGTCGAGCAGCGGCACGCCACGATTCAGATAGCCCTTCGCGATGCTGACGACGAGGCGCAGGTTGCGCTCGATCATCACCTGCCGCGCCTCGAATTCGCCGGCCTTGGCCAGACGCGAATAGCGCTGCTCCTCCTCGACGGTGAGCAGCGGCTTCACGCTGATGCGGTTCAGGTAATGCTGAATCGTGTCGGCCGTGAGTTCGGCCTGGAGCAGCGTACGGAAATCGTCGACGTCGGGCGACGCCTCCGCGCGGCCTTCGCGCTCGTCGTCGCCGCCTTCCGCGTCCGAGTCGCGTGCCTCGAGGTCACGCTCGTTGTCCGCGACATCGTCTTCATCGTCCGTCGAAGCACCAGCTCGCCCCACCGATGCTTGCGTGGCACGACTGATTTTCTCAGACTCGGCTTGCGGCTCGTGGCGCTTCGATTTCGGCATGGTCGTCTCGGTTATTGAGGCGGCAAATACTTCAGCGGATCGACAGGTTTACCCTGCCGGCGAACCTCGAAATGCAGCATCACGCGGTCGGAATCGCTGCTCCCCATCTCGGCGATCTTCTGCCCCTTCGTTACCGCGTCCCCCTCTTTTACCATCAAAGCGCGATTGTGTGCATACGCCGTGAGGTAAGTTGCATCGTGCTTGATGATAATGAGGTTGCCGTAGCCGCGCAGACCATTCCCGGAATAGACGACGCGACCGTCGGCCGCCGCCTTCACGGCCTCGCCGGCCGTACCGCCGATATTGACGCCCTTGTTCTTCGCGTCGTCGAAACCGTTCAGCACGGGGCCGCGCGCCGGCCACGCGAACGTCACGGGGCCGCTCGGCGCGGCAGCCGTATCGCTCGATGCGGCTGCCGCGGCAGGCGGCGTCGCGACCGACGACGTACCGGCGCCCGGCGTTGCCGGGCCGCTGCTGAGCGGCGCGGTCGCAACGGCGGCGCCCGCGATCGGCGCGGCGACCTGCGTGCCCGCAACGGCGGCGCCGGCCTGCGGCGAAACGCGCAGCAGTTGGTCGACTTCAATCTGATTCGGGTTCGCCAGGTTGTTCCACGCGGCGATGTCGCGATAGTTCTGCCCGTTTTCGAGTGCGATCCGGTACAGCGTGTCGCCCGGCTTCACCCGGTAGTAACCCGGCGGCGCCGGGGGGAGCGGCGCCGCGGGCTGCGCGGTGCCGGTCGTGCCGGTCGTGCCGGTCGTGCCGAGCGAACCGGAGCGATCGACGACGGGCGCGTTGTCGAGCCGCGTCGCACAGGCGGCCAGAAGCGTGGAGAACGCAGCCACGCAGATCGCGCGCTGGGCGAGCGTGAGCGGCTCCCTGGAACGGTTGTTTTGCATCGCGCGCAACATACTCATCGGTTTCAAATTACTCCGGATTTTAAAGGGACAAAGAAAACGCGATCAAGCCGTGACTCTCGCCATTGCGCGTGCGCGACGCGCTCGACGAGCGTGAGCACCTGGTGCTGCCCGCTCTGCGCGCCGACCGGCGCGACGAGCCGCCCGCCGATCGCGAGCTGCTCGAGCAGCGCCTGCGGCACGTCGAGCCCCGCCGCCGCGATCACGATCGCATCGAACGGGGCCGCGGACGGCAGGCCGACACGCCCGTCGCCGTAGTGCAGACGGATGTTCGGCACGCGCAGCGGCCGCAGGTTCAGCTTCGCGCGCTCGTAGAGCGGCTTGATGCGTTCAATCGAATACACGTCGCGTGCCACGTGGCTCAGCACGGCGGCCTGATAGCCGCAGCCCGTGCCGATCTCGAGGACGCGCTCGAGCGTGCGGCCGGCCATCGCGAGCTCGATCATGCGCGCGACGACCGACGGCTTTGAAATGGTCTGCTGGTGGCCGATCGGCAACGCCGAATCCTCGTAAGCCTGCGTCGCGAGCCCCGGATCCACGAACATATGTCGCGGCACCGCGGCCATCGCTTCCAGCACGCGCGCATCGGTCACGCCGTTCGTGCGCAGCCGTTCGACCATCCGTTCGCGCACACGTTCCGACGTGAGTGCAAACGCGCCGGCCGGCGCGGCGCTCGGCGCGGCCGGTTTCGGCATCGCGGGCTTCAGCACGGTCGGCTTCGGTGCGCTCGCCGGCTTCGCGGCGGCGGAGCCGGGCAATGCCGTGCGCGCCGCAGCAGGCTTCACCGCAACCGGCTTCAGCACGGCCGCGGGCTTGTCGGTGGCCTTCGATACCGCGACCGCCGCATGGCGTTCGCCGGCCCGACCTTCCGACTTGCGTGGCGCTCGCTTGAGATCCTCGAGCGCGAGCGGGAACCGCTTCGCGCGCTCGCCGCTCATGAAGCCCGCCCTCCAGCGCGCGCCCATTCGCGCGTCGCGGGCAGCATCTGCGTATGCGTGAGATCCAGCTGCAGCGGCGTGATCGACACGAAACCGTTTGCCACTGCGTGAAAATCGGTGCCGTCGCTTGCGTCCAGCGCTTCACCCGCCGCGCCGATCCAGTAGATCGGTTCGCCGCGCGGGTCGGTCTGGCGAATCACCGGCTGCGACGGATGACGCTTGCCGAGGCGCGTGACCTTCCAGCCTTTCAGTTCGTTGTACGGCAGGTTCGGAATATTGACGTTCAGCAGCGGCTGGCCCGGCAGCGGATGCGCGAGATAGTGCTCGACGATTTCCGCGGCGACGCGCGCGGCGTCCGCCAGATGGGCCCAACCCTTGTCGACCAGCGAAAATGCGATGGCTGGCACGCCGAACATGACGCCTTCGGTGGCGGCCGCAACTGTCCCCGAATAGAGCGTGTCTTCGCCCATGTTCTGGCCGTTGTTGATCCCGGAAACCACGAGGTCCGGCGTGGCGTCGGCCATCCCCGTCAACGCGACGTGTACCGAATCGGTCGGCGTGCCGTTCACGTAGAAGAAACCCGTACTCGCCGCGCGCTGCACCGACAGCGGCCGCGACAACGTGAGGGAATTCGACGCGCCGCTGCAGTTCTGCTCGGGCGCGATCACCGTGAGGTCGGCCAGCGGCTGCAGCGCGTCGCTGAGCGCGGCGAGACCGGGGGCGAGATAGCCGTCGTCGTTGCTGAGTAGGATTCGCATCCGGCGATTGTAACCGAGGAAAGATGGCGCGAGAGCGACAGTCCGGCGACTGCGGATGGACGGTTGCGGACACCCGGACACGCGGCGCCATTGCGTTGCGGTGCGGCGTTCCGCGGGCTCAGGAAAACGCCGCGCCGCCCCGGGTTTCCCCCCGCCAACGAAGCCCCCTTGGGGAACGCCCTATTCCGGGAGCCTGGCTCGAATCGACAGGCCCGAGGGTGCTCAAATCGCGCCCGCGTCGCGCAGTGCGGCAATCGCCTGCGCGTCGTAGCCGAGGCTGCGCAGCACCTCGTCCGTGTGCTCGCCGAGCTCGGGCCCGAGCCAGCGCGTCTCTCCCGGCGTATCGGACAGCTTCGGCGTGATGTTCGGCAGCGGAATGTCGGTGCCGTCGGCCAGCTTGAAACGCTGGATCATCTGCCGCGCGACGAACTGCGGATCGGTGAACATGTCGGCGGCGCTATAGATGCGCCCGGCCGGCACGTCGGCCGCGTTGAGCACGACGAGCGCTTCGTCGATCGTGCGCGGCGCGAGCCACGCGGCAATCGCGTCGTCGATCTCCTGGGTGCGCGGCACGCGCCCATCGTTTTGCGCGAGCGCGGGATCGTCTGCGAGGTCGTCGCGCCCGATCGCCTTCATCAGCCGCTTGAAGATCGGATCGCTGTTGCCGCCGATCACGATACTGCCGTCGCGGCACGCATACGTATTCGACGGCACGATGCCCGGCAGCGACGCGCCGGTGCGCTCGCGCACCATCCCGTACACGCCGTATTCGGGCACCACGCTTTCCATCATGTTGAAGACGGCTTCATACAGTGCAACGTCGACCACCTGCCCCGCACCGCCGTTGACCTTGCGGTGATGCAGCGCCATCAGTGCGCCGATCACGCCGTGCAGCGCGGCGATCGAATCGCCGATCGAGATGCCGATGCGCGGCGGCGGCAGCTCGGGATAGCCGGTGATGTGACGCAGCCCGCCCATCGACTCGGCAATCGCGCCGAATCCGGGCCGGTCGCGGTACGGACCCGTCTGCCCGTAACCGGACAGGCGCACCATCACGAGGCCCGGGTTGTCGGCCGACAGCACGTCGTAGCCGAGCCCGAGCTTTTCGAGCAAGCCCGGGCGGAAGTTCTCGATCACGATGTCGGCCTCGCGCGCGAGCTGCCGCGCGATCGCCTTGCCGGCGTCGGCCTTCAGGTTGAGCGTAACCGATTTCTTGTTGCGCGCCTGGACGGACCACCACAGCGACGTGCCGCCCTGCTCCGGATGGAGCTTGCGCCACTTGCGCAGCGGGTCGCCGCCATTCGGATCCTCGATCTTGATCACTTCCGCGCCGAATTCGGCGAACAGCCGCGACGCGAATGGTCCCGCGATCAGCGTTCCGAATTCGAGCACTTTGACGCCCGCGAGCGGGCCCTGGCTGGTGCTCATGTGTCTCCCTGGCATGAGGAACGGCGCCGCCTGGCAGCGGCGCCCGGCTTACATCGTGCGGCGGTCGAGCATCGCGCGAGCGATGGTGCCCGCATCGACGTATTCGAGCTCGCCGCCCACCGGCACGCCGCGCGCGAGGCGCGTGACTGCGAGCCCGCGCGCCTTCAGCGTCTGACCGAGGTAGTGCGCAGTGGCTTCGCCCTCGTTCGTGAAGTTGGTCGCGAGCACGACTTCCTTGACGACGCCGTCGGACGCGCGCCGCACGAGACGGTCGAAATGGATTTCCTTCGGGCCGATCCCGTCGAGCGGGCTCAGCCGCCCCATCAGCACGAAATACAGCCCGCGGTAAGTCATCGTCTGCTCGAGCATGATCTGGTCGGCAGGGGTCTCGACGACGCACAGCAGCGTCGGATCACGCTCTTCGTCGCTGCAGACCTCGCAGATCTGCGCTTCGGTGAACGTGTTGCACTTCTCGCAGTGCTGCAGGTGCTCGGTCGCGAACAGCAGCGACCGGCCGAGCCGCTCCGCGCCCTCCCGATCGTGCTGCATCAGGTGGACCGCCATGCGCTGGGCGGATTTCGGCCCGACGCCGGGCAGCACGCGCAACGCTTCGACGAGAGCGGACAGGGCGGACGGCTGTTTCATACGGCAGCAAAAAGTGGCACGGACGCTGCGCTCAGAACGGCAGCTTGAAGCCCGGGGGCAGCGGCAGGCCCGACGTCATGCCGCTCATCTTTTCCTGCGACGTCGCTTCGGCCTTGCGCACGGCGTCGTTGAACGCGGCCGCGACGAGATCCTCGAGCATGTCCTTGTCGTCCGCGAGCAGGCTCGGGTCGATCGCCACGCGACGCACTTCGTTGCGGCACGTCATCGTCACCTTGACGAGGCCGGCGCCCGACTGCCCTTCGACTTCGATCAGTGCGAGCTGCTCCTGCATCTTCTTCATGTTTTCCTGCATTTGCTGCGCTTGCTTCATCAGTCCTGCGAGGTTGCCTTTCAGCATGGGAATACTCCTTCTTGATCGTGTAAAAACCGGCACGCGGCGCGTGCCAGCCAATGTGTGGGCGTGATTGTGCCTGTCGCCGGGCGGTCAGTTCAATGCAGCGTCGGCGGCGGGCCATCCGACGCCGCGTCGGCGAGCGGGCGCACCGAACCCTCGACGATGCGCGCACCGAAATCGCGCACGAGCTGCTGGACGAACGGATCGCCGTGAATCTCCTGCTCGGCCTCGCGCTGACGTGCCGCGCGCGCGGCCGCATCGAGCGCCGCCGCCGTACGCCGCGCGGGCCCGACTTCGACGTCCACCTCGACCGGCTTGCCGAGCGCATCGGCCAGCGCGGCCTTCAGCTTCGCCACCTGCGCGGCGTCCGCATATTGCGGCACCGGCACGGAAAGTTTCAACGTCGTCGCATCGACGGCCGTCAATTCGCTGTTGAATGCGAGTTGGTACGCGACGCCCTTGAGCGGCAGCCGCGCGGCCAGCGCCGGCCATTCACCGTCGAAGCCGACCGGATCGAGTGCGATCGCGGGCGGCAACGGACGCGTGTCGACCGGTGCGGAAGGACGGGTTTCCGCCGACCTCGGCGTCACGCGCACATCGTCGGGGCCGCTGTCGAACACTGGCACGAAGCCATCGTCAGGCGGGCCGCCGAACATCTCGTCGGCGCTGAGCGGTACGTAGTCGTCGGGCGGGATGTCCTCCCACGGGGGCGACGCCTGGCGCGAATCGGCTGCCTGCGGCGCACGGGCCGCAGCGCGCGGCGTCGGCACCTGCACAGCGGCGGGACGCGGTGCCGCCGGCTTCTCGGCGGCCGGCTGGGCTGCCGGTTTAGCGGCGGCGCCTGCGCGCCCGCGGTCGGACGATACACGCATCCCCGCATTGCGCAGCACGTCAAGCGCGGCGGCGGCTCCTCCGGAACGCGCCGCCGAACGGGCGGCAGCCTCGGGCGGCGCGGCACGCGGCACCGGTTCGGCCGGCGCAGCCGGTTCGTCGCTTTGCTGCGCAACGGCAACAGGCGGCTCGGGTTCCGTGCGGGCAGGCGCCGGGTTATCGCCGGCAGGCTCTGCTTGCGGTGCTGCAGACGTCTGCGGCTGCAGCGTTTCGATGGCTGGCACGTCAACCGGCGCTGCCGCCCGGACGGCAGCCGGCTTCACGGCCGGCCGGTCTGCTTCGTCGCCGGGCTGTACCGGCGCTGCACGCACAACCGGTGCCGCGGGCGCTGCCGGTGCAACGGCCTGCGGCCGCGCTGCTTCGGCAGGTGCAGCCGATGCCGGCTTTGCCGCTGCGGCCGATGCCGCCGCAACGCGCGGACCCGGCACCGCACGCGGCACAGACGGCTGGCCGCCCGGCGCACTCCCGGCGGCAACCGCCGGCTCGAACGCGAGCATCCGCAACAGCGTCATCGTGAAACCGGCGTACTCGTCCGGTGCCAGACCGAGCTCAGCGCGGCCGACCGTCGAGATCTGATAGAACAGCTGGACCTGCTCGGGGCTCAGCGTCTCTGCGAAGCGGCGCAGGTCGCCCGCTTCCGGCCATTCGTCGAGCACCGAGCCCGGCGCGAACTGCGCCCACGCAATCCGGTGCAGCAGGCTCGCGAGATCCTGCAGCGCGGTCGAGAACGACAGGCTGCGCAACGACATCTCGTCGGCAATCGCGAGGATTTCCGGGCCGCTGCCTGCGGCAAGCGCGTCGAGCAGACGCACCATGTATGTCTGGTCGAGTGCACCGAGCATGCCCGACACAGCCGACTCGGTCACTTCGTTCGCCGAATAGGCGATCGCCTGATCGGTGAGGGACAGCGCGTCGCGCATGCTGCCCTGCGCGGCACGCGCGAGCAGGCGCAGTGCCTGCGGCTCGAACGTGATCTGCTCTTCGCCGAGAATCCGTTCGAGATGCGACACGATGTGTCCGGCCGGCATCTGCTTCAGGTTGAACTGCAGGCAGCGCGACAGCACGGTAACGGGAATTTTCTGCGGATCGGTCGTCGCGAGGATGAACTTGACGTGCGGCGGCGGCTCTTCGAGCGTCTTCAGCATCGCGTTGAACGCGTGATTCGTCAGCATGTGCACTTCGTCGATCATGTAGACCTTGAAGCGCGCATCGACGGGCGCGTACACCGCGCGCTCGAGCAGCGCGGCCATTTCATCGACGCCGCGGTTGCTCGCGGCGTCCATCTCGACGTAATCGACGAAACGCCCTTCGTCGATCTCGCGACAGGCGCGACACACGCCGCACGGCTGCGACGTGACGCCGGTTTCACAGTTGAGCGCCTTGGCGAAGATCCGCGACAGCGTCGTCTTGCCGACACCGCGGGTTCCGGTAAACAGATAGGCGTGATGGAGACG
This sequence comes from Burkholderia sp. BCC0405, assembly GCF_902833075.1. Taxonomy (NCBI): domain Bacteria; kingdom Pseudomonadati; phylum Pseudomonadota; class Betaproteobacteria; order Burkholderiales; family Burkholderiaceae; genus Burkholderia; species Burkholderia sp. BCC0405. The sequence goes on along the minus strand of NZ_CADFEO010000017.1, from coordinate 137,984 downwards.
CCCGCCGTCGAGCGCGTGCGTAAGCGCCCTGACGACGTGCTCCTGGCCGACGAGCGAAGCGAAATCCTTCGGACGCCACTTGCGTGCGAGAACTTGATAGGTCATCGGGAAATTGTATCAGTAACGCTGCGTCGCGCCGACACGCGAAACGGTGCGGAAGACAGGCAACGCGCAGGTAAAACGAAGTGTGATGCAGAAATAAAAAACGCCCGGCGAACGGGGCGAGAAGGAAGGTGACGAGCCCAACCCTCGGCACTGGCGGAAAACGATTGTGGCTGCTTCGTTCCCGACCTGACCAGGTTCACCGCCCCACCATGCGAGGAGGCCCGTCACGGCATATTCTATCACCGCTTCCGGACGAATGCGACCGTTTGTTCGCACCAATGCCAATTTGACCGGGCAAACCGGCGCGCATCGGGCGGCACGAAACTCACCCGGAAGCAAATTGCCTGCGCGCCCACCCTTGTAATTCGCGGGCCGGCCTCCACCTGCCGGATACAACGGCCGAACGGCGCGTCGTACCCCTACTCGCATAGCGACTACTATCGCCGCCCGCAGCAGATAGCGATTTAGGCTAATATGACGCCCGAACGACCCGCGAGCCGCGGCATGCAGCGCTTACACCCCTCCATTCCGGAGAGCGGAGTGACCTGCCGCAGCGGACGGCAGCCAACGGCAGCCGATACGCCGCAACGCGCAAGCAGGCAGTCCCCGAACCGTAAGAGGTATTGACCCAATGAGCGAACAGATCAAACACATCAGCGACGCATCGTTCGAACAGGACGTCGTCAAGTCCGACAAGCCCGTGCTCGTCGATTTCTGGGCCGAATGGTGCGGCCCGTGCAAGATGATTGCCCCGATCCTCGACGAAGTCGCGAAGGACTACGGCGACAAGCTGCAGATCGCGAAAATCAACGTCGACGACAACCAGGCAACGCCCGCGAAGTTCGGCGTACGCGGCATCCCGACGCTGATCCTGTTCAAGAACGGCGCGGCCGCCGCGCAGAAGGTCGGCGCGCTGTCGAAGTCGCAGCTCACCGCATTCCTGGACAGCCACCTGTAATACAGGCAGTTCCGCGGACGTGTTGTCAACCGGCAACACGTCCGTCGACAAGCCGCCGATCGCTCGCTCAAGCGCGAATCGGCCTATGCTAGAATTAAAAAACGTCTACAAGACGCATTTAAGTCTCTGAGCGCTTCCGCTCGCCCTCCTCCCTTTATTTCTTTCGTCGTCTCCTCCCTGGCGGGTTCTCCGTATGCATTTATCCGAGCTCAAGTCTCTGCACGTCTCCGAACTGATCGAAATGGCCAATGGCCTGGAGATCGAAAACGCGAACCGCCTGCGCAAGCAGGAGTTGATGTTTGCCATTCTTAAAAAGCGCGCCAAGACGGGAGAGACGATCTTCGGCGACGGTACGCTCGAAGTGCTGCCGGACGGCTTCGGCTTCCTGCGCTCGCCGGAAATGTCGTACCTCGCGAGCACCGACGACATCTATATCAGCCCGTCGCAGATCCGCCGCTTCAACCTGCACACCGGCGACACCATCGAAGGTGAAGTCCGCACGCCGAAGGACGGCGAGCGCTACTTCGCGCTGGTGAAGGTCGACAAAGTCAACGGGCAGCCGCCCGAGGCCTCGAAACACAAGATCATGTTCGAGAACCTCACGCCGCTGCACCCGAACAAGCCGCTGTCGCTCGAACGCGAAATGCGCGGCGAGGAAAACGTCACGGGCCGCATCATCGACATGATCGCGCCGATCGGCAAGGGCCAGCGCGGCCTGCTCGTCGCGTCGCCGAAGTCGGGCAAGACCGTGATGCTCCAGCACATCGCACACGCGATCAAGCAGAACCACCCGGACGTGATCCTGTTCGTGCTGCTGATCGACGAGCGCCCTGAAGAAGTGACCGAAATGCAGCGCTCGGTCGCCGGCGAAGTGATCGCATCGACGTTCGACGAACCGGCCACGCGTCACGTCCAGGTCGCCGAAATGGTGATCGAGAAGGCCAAGCGCCTCGTCGAAATGAAGCATGACGTCGTGATTCTGCTCGATTCGATCACCCGCCTCGCACGCGCATACAACACCGTGATCCCGGCATCGGGCAAGGTGCTGACGGGTGGTGTCGACGCGAACGCGCTGCAGCGTCCGAAGCGCTTCTTCGGCGCGGCGCGCAACATCGAGGAAGGCGGTTCGCTGACGATCATCGGCACCGCGCTGATCGAAACCGGCAGCCGCATGGACGACGTGATCTACGAAGAGTTCAAGGGCACCGGCAACATGGAAGTGCACCTCGAGCGCCGTCTCGCGGAAAAGCGCGTGTATCCGTCGATCAACCTGAACAAGTCGGGCACGCGTCGCGAAGAAATGCTGATCAAGCCCGAAATCCTTCAGAAGATCTGGGTGCTGCGCAAGTTCATCCACGACATGGACGAAGTCGAAGCGATGGAATTCCTGCTCGACAAGATCCGCCAGACGAAGAGCAACTCCGAGTTCTTCGATTTGATGCGCCGCGGCGGCTGATCGCCCTCGCCCCGCAACGAACGGCCGCCCGCGCATCCTGCCCGGCGGCCGTTTTTCGATCCCAACCTGAACGTGAACGTACAGGTTGATCTATAATCGCGTCATCGCCCCGATCGATTCCCCGTCTCCCGATGCCGAACGACGCCTCCACCCCGCTGCTGACCGTGAGCGACGCCGCATCGCGCCTCGGCGTCACGCCGCGCACGCTGAAGTATTACGAAGAACGCGGGCTCGTCACGCCATCGCGCAGCGAAGGCCGCTACCGTCTCTACGACGAAGCCGATCTCGAACGCTTCGCGCGCATCCTGCGGCTGCGCGCGCTCGGCTTCTCGCTGCACGGCATCACCGAAATGCTGAAGCGCCCACTGGAAGAAACGGGCGACGGCCGGCGCCGCTATTCGGACGCGTCGCTGCGCGACATCCGTACCGGCCTTGCCGAGCAGATCGACACGCTCGACCGGCGGATCGCGGCCGTCCAGCGCGAACTGAAGGAAGCCGTCACGCTGCGCAAGGAGTTGCAGCACGACATCGACTACGTCGAGCGGCGTCTCGCCGGAGAAAGCCCCGATGCGCTGATCGCGCAGCGGCAGGCCGAGGCCGGCTCGCGGCGCACGCGCAAGGACCGCGAATGAACGCGGTGCCCGGCCGCTCGCCACTGTGGAGCCGCGCCAACCTGCGCGCGGACCTGTTCCCGTGGGCGCTTGCACTCGTCACCGGCATCGACTATTTCGACAACGCGGCCTTCTCGTTCTTCGCGAGCTACATCGCAGGCGGCATCAACGCGTCGCCCGACGAACTCGTGTGGTCGTCGAGCGCGTATGCGGTCACGGCCGTGCTCGGCATCCTGCAGCAGCAATGGTGGGTCGACCGGCTCGGGCATCGCCGCTACGTCGCCGGCTGCATGCTGATGTTCTCGTTCGGCGCGATCGCGGCCGCGCTCGCCGACACCTCGCTCGAACTCGCGTTCGCGCGCGGTTTTCAAGGATATTTCATCGGCCCGATGATGGGCGCGTGCCGGATCCTGATCCAGATCAGCTTCAAGCCGCAGGAACGGCCGCCCGCGACGCGGGCGTTCCTGATCATGATCCTGCTCGGCAGCGCGCTCGCGCCGATCGTCGGCGGCCTGCTCGTCGCGCATTCGACGTGGCGCGCGCTGTTCGCGTGCTCGGCGCCGGCCGGCATCGCGTTCGCGATCCTCGCGCTGCTCACGCTGCCCGATTCGGGCCGGACACCCGACGACGAACGCGGATCCGGGCACTTCTGGCCGTATGTCGTGTTCGCGCTCGCGCAAGGCGCGCTGCAGATCGTGCTGCAGCAGGTGCATTACCAGCTCTACAGCGGCTCGCCGATGCTGATCCTGCTGACGATCGCGGGGCTCGGCGCGCTTGCGTGGTTCGCGTATCACCAGTGGAACCATCCGAAGCCGCTCGTGCGGCTGCACGCGTTCCGCGAGCGGACGTTCCAGGTCGGGCTGCTGCTCTACATGTTCTATTACTACGAGTCGACGGGCTTCAGTTACCTGACGTCACGGTTTCTCGAAGGCGGGCTCGGCTATCCGGTCGAGAACGCCGGGCGGCTGGTGGGCGCGATGTCGCTGATTTCGGCCACCGCGCTGTTCGCGTACCTGCGTTACGCGAAATTCGTCACGCACAAGAAGTGGTTCGTCGTGCCGGGCTTCGCGATCGCCATCACGGCCGCGCTGTGGATGACGCGGATGACGCCGCAGGTCGGTGAAGCCGCGCTGATCGTCCCGTTGCTGCTGCGCGGATTGCTGCTGCTCTTCATCGTGCTGCCAGTGGCCAACCTGACGTTCCGGATCTTCGCGATCGACGAATATACGCACGGCTACCGGCTGAAGAACATCGTGCGGCAACTGACGATCTCGTTCGCGACGTCGTCGGTGATCATCGTCGAACAGCACCGCGTGGCCGTGCACCAGACGCGTCTCGTCGAGCGCGCGAACGTGTTCGACCCCGCGTTCCAGCAGACCGTCGACGCCCTGACGCGCAGCTATGCAGCCGCCGGCCACGCGCTGAACGAGGCGCACGGCCTCGCGATCGCGTCGATCGCGCGCATGGTCGCGCAACAAGCGTCGTTCCTCGCGTCGCTCGACGGCTTTTACTTCCTGGCGGGCGTGGCGCTGGTCGGCGGCCTCTTCGCGGCATGGCAAAAAGAGATCGATTGAGTTAAAAGACAGGCTTTGGATTTCCGCGAGCCGCCTTCATGCTCTCGAAACTGACCCGCTGGTTCGACGACCGCCGCCGCGACCGCGCGCTGCGCAGCCACCCGATCCCCGACGCGCTGTGGCAGGACACCGTCGAGCGCCTGCCGTTCCTCGCGGCGCTGTCGCCCGACGCGCTCGGCCGGCTGCGCGAACTGACGAGCCTGTTCGTCGCGAAGAAATCGTTCTCGACCGCGCACGGGCTGGAGCTGACCGACGCGATGATCGTCGCGATCGCCGCGCAGGCCTGCCTGCCCGTGCTGAATCTCGACCTGTCGCTGTACGACGGCTGGGTCGGCGTCGTCGTCTATCCAGGCGAATTCGTGATCCGCAAGACGGTGCAGGACGAGGACGGCGTCGTCCACGAAGTCGAGCAGGATGCGAGCGGCGAGGCCTGGGAAGGCGGCCCCGTGATCCTGTCCTGGGAAGACGCGCAGATGACGGACGGCCGCGATGCGTACAACGTCGTGATCCACGAGTTCGCGCACAAGATCGACATGGTCAACGGCGCAGCCGACGGTTATCCGCCCCTATTTCGACGCTGGCACGCGCCTCACCTCGATGCGCAGGCCTGGGCCGACGTGTTCGAGCACGCGTACGACCAGTTCTGCGCGCGCGTCGACGCTGTGCCGGACCGCGCGTGGGCGCGCTTCGAGCGGGACTCGCTGATCGATCCGTATGCGGCCGACCACCCGTCGGAATTCTTCGCGGTATGCAGCGAAGCGCTGTTCGTGCGGCCGAAAGCGTTCGAGTCCGAATTTCCGGAGCTGTACCGGTTGCTCGCGCGCTACTACCGGCAAGACCCGGCCGGCACCGGCGCACTCGACGCACCGTGAAAATTATTCGTCAACCATCTGATTTTCTGGCATAATCGCCGTTTTTCGACCTTAGGCAAGTGGCTCGCGCCGGGCTTGGCGTCGCCTGGTTTGCGCAATGTGCGCGCGCCGGCACGGCAAGCGGCGGGTTGGCTACCGCTCTCACCAAGGAAAGACCATGAAAGAAGGCATCCACCCGAACTACCGCGAAGTCGTCTTCCAAGACATGTCGAACGGCTTCAAGTTCATCACGCGCTCGACGATCCAGACGCGCGAAAACATCGAACTCGACGGCAAGACCTACCCGCTCGCCAAGATCGAAGTGTCGTCGGAATCGCACTCGTTCTACACGGGTCAGCAAAAGATCATGGACACGGCAGGCCGTGTCGAGAAGTTCAAGAACAAGTTCGGCGTACGCGCCAGCGGCAAGGCGAAGTAAGCTTCGCATTGCATCCGGTGGTTGCAACGCACCGGTGTCGCACAAAAGGGCAGCCCAGGCTGCCCTTTTTTGTCTCCGCTCGCCCGGCAGGCGCCGGGCGGCGCCCGGGCATCGACCTGACGCGCAACAGCGGGCGCGTCTACAATGCCGGATGCTCGAAACCGGCTCGACCGCGCACCTCCGCGCCGGCCGCCCGCCCATAACAAATCGCTCATCTGCATGAAGCCTGTCGTCCGTCTCACCGCCTCCGCCACGCGCGCGCTGCCGCGCTGGCTGCTGCTCACACTCTGCTTCGTCTACGCAGCGTTCGGCCTGTTCGGCCGCGACCCGTGGAAGAACGAGGATGCGGCGGGCTTTGGCGTGATGTGGACGATGGCCAAGGGCGGCTGGCACGACTGGCTATTGCCGAACCTGGTCGGCAAGTTCATCACGACCGACGGACCGCTCGGCTACTGGTTCGGCGCGCTGTCGATCCGCGGCCTGGGCCCGTGGATCGACGCGAGCAACGCGTCGCGCGTCGAAACCGGCGTGCTGTTCTGCGTCGCGTGTGCATTCGTCTGGTATGCGGCCTACCTGCTCGGCCGGCGTGCCGAGGTCCAGCCGTTCAAATACGCATTCGGCGGCGAGCCCGAGCCGCGCGACTACGGCCGCACGCTCGCCGACGGCGCGCTGCTGGTTCTCGTCGCCTGCTTCGGTCTCGCGGAGCGCGGGCATGAAACGACGCCGCAACTCGCTCAGTTTGCGTGGATCGCGATGCTCGTCTACGGGATCGTGCGCGGCATCGACAAGCCGATGCAGGGCGCGCTGTGGTGGGGCGTCGCGATCGGCCTCGTCGCGCTGTCCGGCAATCCGGTACTGGTCGTCGCCCTGCTCGTCGGCACGGCCGTGCTGTGGATCGTCACGCCCGAGATGCGCAACCTGAGCCTGCCGCTCGTCGGCGTGCCGCTCGCAGCCGCGATCTTCGCGCTGTGGCCGCTGGCCGCGTTCGTCGCGGCGCCCGACGACGCCGCATGGTTCTTCAACCAGTGGATCCACGGCAGCCTGATGCGCTTTTCGGGGCCGCCGACCGCCGTGCTCGGCTATGCGGCGAAGAACCTGCCGCTGTTCACCTGGCCCGCGTGGCCGCTCGCGATCTGGGCGTGGTGGAGCTGGGCCGGCATGCGCCGCCGTGCGCACGTCGCGATTCCGCTGTCGGTCGCCGTGCCGCTCGTCGCGCTCGTGATCCTGCAGAGCCAGCAGTCGAACCGCATGTACATGCTGCTGTTGCCGCCGCTCGCAGTGCTCGCGACGTTCGCGCTGCCAACCCTCAAGCGCGGCGCGATCAACGCGATCGACTGGTTCGCGGTGCTGAGCTTCACGATCCTCGGCACCTTCGTGTGGCTCGTGTGGCTCGCATCGCTCACGGGCTTCCCGCATCCGCTCGCGCGCAACCTCGCGCGCCTCGTGCCCGGCTACGAACCGCATTTCAAGATCCTGTCGTTCATCTGTGCGGTGATCGCCACCGTGTGCTGGTGCTTCCTCGTGCGCTGGCGCATCTCGCGGCAGCCGAAGGTGCTGTGGCGCAGCGTCGTGCTGTCGGGTGCGGGCACCACGCTGATGTGGGTGCTGCTGATGACGCTGTGGCTGCCGATCGTCAACTACGGCCGGACCTATCGCGACGTCGCGCAGCAGATCGCGGTGCACCTGCCGTCCGACTACGAGTGCATCTCGCCGGTGCGGCTCGGTGACGCGCAGATCGCGACCTTCGCGTATTTCGGCAACATGCGCTTCGATTTCTCCGGCGACTGCGACGTGATCCTGCGTCAGGACCGCGCGGACTTCGGCGAGCCGAGCTCGGTGTCGCAATATGTGTGGCGTCTCGTGTGGGAAGGCCGCCGCGCCGCCGACCGCGACGAGCGCTTCCGCCTGTACGAGCGCATCGAACGGCCGAAGACGCCCGTCAAGCGACGTCCGCCGCGCCGCCAGCCGGCCAATTGACGATGTTCGGCGACATCCGCCGGATCGTCGGTCTCGCGTGGCCGGTGCTCGTCGGCCAGCTTGCGATCATCGCGTTCGGCGTGATCGACACCGCGATGGTCGGGCGCTACTCGGCCGTCGATCTGGCCGCGCTCGGGCTCGGCTCGTCGATCTACATATCGATCTATATCGGCCTGACGGGCATCCTGTCCGCACTGCAGCCGATCACCGGGCAACTGTACGGCGCGCGACGCTATGCCGAGATCGGCGAGGAAGTGCGCCAGGCGCTGTGGCTTGCGCTGCTGCTCGCGGTGCCCGGCTTTCTCCTGCTGCATTTTCCCGAACCGCTGCTGCGCGTCGCGCACACGCCCGCCGCGCTGCACGAGCGCACCGTCGATTACCTGCGCATCCTGTCGTACGGGCTGCCCGCCAGCCTCGTCTTCCGCATCTACAACGCGCTGACCAACGCGGCCGGCAAGCCGCGCCTCGCGATGATGCTGCAGATCGGCGCGCTGCTGCTCAAGTTTCCGCTCAACGTGTGGTTCATCTTCGGCGGGTTCGGCGTGCCGGCCCTCGGCGGCCCCGGCTGCGGGCTCGCGAGCACGCTGATCAACTGGGCGCTCGCGCTGATCGGCTACACGCTGCTCGCGAAGCTCGACGTGTTCGCGCCGCTCGCGATCTTCTCGCGCTTCTGCTGGCCGGCCTGGGAACGCCAGAAGGCCATCCTGAAGCTCGGCGTGCCGATGGGCCTGTCGTACCTGATCGAGGTCACGTCCTACACGTGCATGGCGCTGTTCATCGCGCAGTTCGGCACGACGACGCTCGCCGGCCACCAGATCGCCGGCAACATCGGCGCGGTGCTGTACATGACGCCGCTGTCGATCGGCGTGGCGGCGTCGACGCTGGTCGCGCGCGCGCTCGGCGCCGGGCAGCCCGAGGAAGCCCGGCTGCTCGGCCGGCACAGCGTGATTTTCGCGTGCGGCATTGCCGCGACCTACGGCCTGCTCGTGTTCGTGCTGCGCCCGCTGATCATCGGCGGCTATACGCCGAACCCGGCCGTCGCCGCGGCCGCGATGCCGCTCGTCGCGATCGTCGCGTGCTACCACGTCTTCGATGCGCTGCAGGTCACGTCGGCGTTCGTGCTGCGCGCGTACAAGGTCGCGGTCGTGCCGACCGTGATCTATGCGGTCGCGCTGTGGGGCGTCGGGCTCAGCGGCGGCTACGTGCTCGGTTTCGACGTGGGCGGAATCGCGCCCGCGTGGCTGACTGGCGCGCGCGGTTTCTGGTTCGCGAACACGATCAGCCTGATGCTCGCCGGCGCCGGGCTCGTGCTGTACCTGCGCCGCGTCGGTCGCGCGCATGCCTCCGCTTTCGCGTCCGCCTGACGCGCTGCCCGCTACGTCTCGTCCAGCACGTCGGCCGCGTGATAAGACGACCGCACGAGCGGGCCCGCGACGACTTCCCTGAAACCGAGCAATCGTGCCTCGTCGCGCCACGCGGCGAATGCGTCCGGGCTCACGTAGCGCCGCACCGCCAGATGGTGCGCGGACGGCGCGAGATACTGGCCGAGCGTCAGCACGTCGACGTCGTGCGCACGCAGGTCGCGCAGCGTGTCGCGCACTTCGTCGTCGCACTCGCCAAGGCCGAGCATCAACCCCGATTTCGTCACCAGCTCCGGCCGCGCCCGCTTCGCCTGCGCGAGCAGTTCGAGCGAGCCGCGATAGTCGGCGCCCGGTCGCGCTGCGCGATACAGCGACGGCACCGTCTCCATGTTGTGGTTGAACACGTCGGGCCACGCCGCCGACAACGCATCGAGCGCGCGGCCCACGCGGCCTCGGAAATCCGGTGTCAATACTTCGACGCCGATACCCGGCACGCGCGCGCGCACCGCCGCGATGCATGCGGCGAAATGCGCGGCGCCGCCGTCGCGCAGGTCGTCGCGGTCGACCGACGTGATCACGACGTAGCGCAGCCCGAGCGCGGCAGCCGCATCGGCCAGCCGCGCGGGCTCGTCGGGATCGAGCGGCTCGGGACGGCCGTGCGCGACGTCGCAGAACGGGCAGCGCCGCGTGCACAGGCCGCCCATGATCATGAAGGTCGCCGTGCGCTGCGCAAAGCATTCGCCGATGTTCGGACACATCGCCTCCTCGCAGACGGAATGCAGCCGATGGTCGCGCAGCATGGCCGCCATGCCGGCGACCGCCGCGCTCATCATCGGCCGGGCGCGCAGCCACGGCGGCTTCGGCAATGCCGCACCGGCCGCGGGCTCGACGCGCACCGGAATGCGCGCGAGCTTGTCGCGGCTTCTCGCACCCGGCTGGCCGAGCGCCGTGAGGCTGGGTCGTTCGAGCGCGGCGGCCATCGTCAGTCTCCGAGAAACGCGACGATCAGGCGGTTCACATCGGCGGCCGCCTCCATCTGCACCATGTGCCCGCTGCCGGCGATCACCTCGACACGTACGCCATCCGGCAAACCCTGCGCGTGCTGCACCGGGATCACCTGGTCGCGCTCGCCCCAGATCACGAGCGTGCGGGGCGCAAGCGTCGCGAGCCGGTCGCGGAACACGCGCCGCTGCGCGGCGCCGTCGAACGCGGCATGCGCGATCTTCTCCAGCGCAGCCTGCACGCCTTCGAGCCGCTTGTACTTGACCAGATCCTCGACGAGCTGTCGCGTGACCAGCGCGTTGTCCGCGAACAGTGCGCCGAGATGCGGCTTCAGCGTGTTGCGGCTGTTGCCGGCGACGAAGCCGTCGATGTAAGCGCGGTTGATGTCGGTGCCGAGCCCCGCGCTCGCGATCAGCGTGAGCGACGCGACGCGTTGCGGTGCGCGCCCGGCCGCCGCCATCGCGACCGCGCCCCCCATCGAATGGCCGATCAGGTGGGCCTTGTCGATGCCCTTCGCATCGAGCAGCGCGAGCACCGCGTCGGCCAGTTCATCGAGGCTGCCCGTCTCGACCGCCTTGCCCGACTCGCCATGGCCGGGCAGGTCGAGCGCCCACACCGGCCGGTGCGCGGCGAGATCCGCGTGATTGAACAGCCAGTTGTTGAGGTCCCCGCCGAAGCCGTGGATCAGCACGGCGGGGGTGCCGCCGCCTTCGCCGAGCTTCAGGAAGCGCACCGTCCGGCCGCCGATCTGCGCCTTTTCGGGCTGCGGGCCCGCGGCTTCGTCGGAAGCCGCGCTCGGCACGAAATCGCGCTGGAAATCGGCGATCGCCGCATCGATGTCGGCATCGCTCGCGTCGTCGGCCGCGAGGACGCCGAGCAGCGCGCCGACCGGCAGCGTCTCGCCTTCCTGCGCGACCTGCCGGCGCAGCGTGCCGTCGAACGCGCATTCGACGCCCGACGAGATCTTGTCGGTCTCGACGTCGAGCACTTCGTCGCCCTTCGTCACGCGTTCGCCGAGCGCCTTCAGCCAGCCGTTGACCTGCCCCTGCTCCATCGACAGCCCCCACTTGGGCATCGTGATCATGTGAATCGACATCGTGTCAGCTCCTCGTCTTCAGGACCGCCTGCGCAATCGTATCGGCGGACGGGATATACAGGTCTTCCAGCACGCTCGCGAACGGCGCGGGCGTATGCGGCGCGGTCACGAGCTCGATTGGCGCCTTAAGCGTTCGGAACGCGCGCTGCGCGACGAGCGCGGCGATGTCGGTCGCGATCGAGCAACGCGGGTTCGCTTCGTCGACGACCACCACGCGCCCGGTGCGCTCCGCGCTTTCGAGGATCGTTTCCTCGTCGAGCGGCGACGTCGTGCGCAGGTCGATCACGTCGACCTGGATGCCGTCCTTCGCGAGCTTCGCGGCCGCGTCCATCGCGAGATGCACCATCCGGCCGTACGTGACGATCGTCGCGTCGTCGCCGTCGCGCATCACGTTCGCTTCGCCGAACGGAATCGCATAGGACTCCTCCGGCACGTCGCCTTCACGGGTATAGAGCAACTTGTGTTCGAGGAAGATCACGGGATCGTCGTCGCGGATCGCCTGGATCAGCAGCCCCTTCGCGTCGTACGGCGTCGACGGGCACACGACCTTCAGCCCCGGAATGTGCGTGAACAGCGACGTGAGCATCTGCGAATGCTGCGCGGCCGCGCGCAAGCCCGCGCCGTACATCGCGCGAATCACGACCGGCGTCACCGCCTTGCCGCCGAACATGTAGCGGAATTTGGCGGCCTGGTTGAAGATCTGGTCGAAGCACACGCCCATGAAATCGATGAACATCAGCTCCGCGACGGGCCGCATCCCGCACGCGGCCGCGCCGACCGCCGCGCCGATGTAGCCGCCTTCGGACAGCGGCGTATCGAGCACGCGGCCCGGAAACTTGTGGAACAGCCCTTTCGTCACACCGAGCACGCCGCCCCACGCGTCGTCCTCGCCCGGCGCACCCGCGCCGCCTGCGTTGTCCTCGCCCATCACGATCACGCTGTCGTCTCGCGCCATTTCCTGCGCGAGCGCCTCGTTGATCGCCTGCGAATAAGTGATCTTCCTTGCCATGTCTGTCTCCTGGAATGTTCGGTTCGCCGTGCCGGCTGCGGTGTCAGGCCGTGCTCACGGGTACGACACGTAGACGTCGGTCAGCAGGTCGGCTGCATCGGGTACCGGCGCGGCCTTCGCCTGCGCGACCGCATCGTCGATCAGCGCCTTGACCTGTGCATCGACCGCGCGCAGATCGGCGGTCGTCAGCGCTTCGGCCCGCACAACGCGCGTTTCGAAATGCTTCAGGCAGTCCTTCTCGTCGCGCAGCTTCTGCACTTCGCCAGGTGCACGATAGGTTTGCGCATCGCCCTCGAAATGGCCGAAGTAGCGCGTGAACTTCACCTCGACGAGCGTCGGGCCGCCGCCGTTGCGCGCACGATCGACGGCCTCGCCGAGCGCTTCGTGCACCGCGAAGAAGTCGAAGCCGTCGACGATCACGCCCGGCATCCCGAACCCGTTCGCACGATCGGCGATGTTGTCGGTCGCGACCGACCAGCTCGACGACGTCGCTTCCGCATAGCCGTTGTTCTCGGCCACGAAGATCGCGGGCAGCCGCCACACCGACGCGAGGTTCATCGATTCGAAGATCACGCCCTGGTTCGATGCGCCGTCGCCGAAGAAGCACACGCCGACGCCGCCGGTCTTCCTGTGCTTCGCCGCGAGCGCCGCGCCGCAGACGAGCGGGCCGCCCGCACCGACGATCCCGTTGGCGCCGAGCATCCCCATCGCCAGGTCGGCGATGTGCATCGAGCCGCCCTTGCCGTGGCAGACGCCCGTCTTCTTGCCGTAGATCTCGGCCATCATCCCGTGCACGTCGACGCCCTTCGCGATGCAATGGCCGTGGCCGCGATGCGTGGTCGCCACGTAGTCGTCGAGGCCGAGGTGCAGCATCGTGCCGACCGCGGACGCCTCCTCGCCCGCATACAGGTGAACGAAGCCGGGGATCTCGCCGGTCGCGAATTCGACGTGCAGGCGCTCCTCGAATTCGCGAATCGTGCGCATCAGCCGGTAGGCGTCCAGCAGCTTGTCCCTGCTGAGCTGTGTCGAAGCTGTCATGTGTGTCTCCTGGGTAGGTCTGACTGCGAATGCCGACTCGGCCGGGCCGTGGCGACGGATTGCACGGCCTGCGGCCGTCAGTGGAACGTGAAGCAGCCGTCGATGTTCACGGCCTGGCCCGTCACGTTGTCCATCGTCGCGAAAAACAGCGCGAGCCGGTCCAGGTCTTCCGGCGTTTGCGGGCGGCCCTGCGGAATCAGCGTCAATGGGTGCCGCTGCCACGACGCCTCGACCGATTCGCCATCGGCCTTCCATTCGTCGGACAGGCGGTCCCACATGCAGGCACGCCCGATGCCGGGGCAGATCGCGTTGACGGTCACGCCGTCGCGCGCGACCTCCTTCGCGAGTGCATTCGTGAAGCCGACAGCCGCGAATTTCGATGCGCTGTCATGCGCGAGATTCGGAAAGCCTTCCTTGCCGGCGATCGACGCGACGTCGACGATCCGGCCGCGGCCCTGCGCCTTCAGCGGCGCGAGCGCCGCGCGGCAGCCGAGGAACGTGCCCTTCGCGTTCACGTCCATCACGAAACCCCGGTCGCGCTCGGTCAGTTCGCGGACCGGATGAATGCTGATCACGCCCGCGCAGTTCACAAGGATGTCGAGCCGGCCGAGTTCGGCAAGCGCCTGCGCAACCATCGCATCGACCTGCGCGGCCTGCGTGACATCGACCTTCGCGACCGCCACCCGGCGGCCGAGCGCGCGTACCTCGCGCGCGATGGCATCGCGTGCGTCGTCGAGCAGGTCGGCGAGCAGGATGTCGGCGCCCGCGCCTGCGAACGTCAATGCAACGCCGCGACCGATACCGCGCGCACCTCCGGTGACGATGGCGACCTGTCCGTCGAGTGGGGTTGTCATGGCGATGTCTCCTGGGTGATCGTTATGGATGTCGAAATGTCGCTCGGCAACACGGCGCCTCAATAGCGCCGCTCGCCGGCATCGCGCAGCAGTTGGCGTGACGACGCGTAGCGCAGCGTGCGGCCGACGTCGACCGTCAGCGGCCCGCGCCAGTCGAGCGAGATCTCGTAGCGATCGCCGCGCGCGACCTCGATCTCGCGCTCGCCATCGAACGCGAGCGTGCCGCGCTCGAACGGGATCGCCTGCCATGCACCGGGCTCGAGCCGCTCGCAACTGCGCATCACGACGCGATCGACGCGGCCCGGCGCGATCGGTGCGACGAGTGGCGTGCCGGCCGTCTGGCCTTCGGCCGCGAAGCGCATCGCGAGCCCGTGCGGCGCGCTGCGTTCGAGCGGCGCCCACGCGCCGCCGAGCGCGGACAGGCCGATCCCGTCAGGTTCCGCAAATGTCAGGTAGAGCGAATCGATGTCGTCGGACCCCGAGATCGCACGGGCGCCGATGAAGCGCAGCCGTGCCGCGCAGACGTCGACGAGCGCGATCTCCTCGCGCCCCGGCTGCGCGCCCGCCACGCAGCGCACGACGAGCCGCTTGTTGCGCGTGAACGCGACTTCGGCCGGCACCGCGCCGGTCGCGGCGAGTCCTGCCGCGACCCCGGCGACGGTGGCTTCGCGATGCTCGGGAAACGCGTTGTTGGTGCCGGTGGACAGCGCGACGAGCGGCGTCGCGCCGCAGTGCGCCGCCACGGCGCGATGGGTGCCGTCGCCACCGAGCACGACGATCAGCGCGACCTCCATCCGGTGCAGGTACGCGGCGCCGGCCTGTGTATCGGCGACGGTGTCGGTGATCGGCAGGTCGACGAATTCGACTTCGGGCCAGCGCTCGTGCGGCGCAACCGCACGATGCGTGTCGAGCGCTCGCAGCAGCAGCGTCGCGATGCCCGTCCGGTCGCGCAGCGTCAGCACGCGCTCGACGCCCATCGCGCCGAGGCCGGCCAGCAGGCGCACGATCATGTTCGCCTTCTCCGCCGTCGGAAATACGGATGCATGCGTCGTGAGGCGGCGGATATCGCGCCCCGATGCGGGGTTCGCGATCACGCCGACGGTAACGGGCGTCGTCACGGGTTCGTCTCCATCCGGTTGGCCGGCCCCGGTGCATGGGCGTGCGCCGCAGCCTTGCCTGTCTCGTCCGCTGCCATCGCCGGGCGGCGGATCGTCGTCGACGCGACCGCGCCGACTTGCCCGTGATCTCTGCAAGCGGCGTGCCATCGTGCGTGCGATGCACGTGAAACCCTTGTGAATGTTGACGCGGCGGGGATGCAGGCGCTCCCCGGTTCGCGACAGGCAGGACGGAGCACGCGGCAATTCGGCTCGTGCGTCTCACATCGCCGATGCGACGAAACGGTCCTCGCGCCACCGGCGCAAGCATGCCGTTGCGCTCGCAAACCCCGTGGTATCGCGGCACCACGCATGCCACGTCATGCGGGACGATCTCCGCAAGTCGCACACGAACGCGTCTCAACATCACGAGACGGCCCGCGATACCGGTGAGACGAACGTCTCACGCCGGTCACGTGCTGCGATGCAATGTGATCCGTCGAACGGGATGTGCTACAAGAACAGCGCATTCCCCGCCGTACGGAACCGGAGCCGACCATGCCTTACGCCGTCCCCCAGGCCCAGCACGCCGACCGTGTGCTCGGCGCGCTCGCCGGACGCCTGCCCGCGCCGGCCGAATCGTCGCGCCTCGTGTCGTCGTGGCAGCGGTCGCTGGAGCGCTACCGTCTCGACCCCGCTTCGTCGATCGGTCCGCGCGTGCTGACCGCGGCCGAGCTGCGCGAAGTGCGCGACAAGGAGGAGGCGTTCCTGCGCGCGTCGGGCCAGTGCCTGACGCGGCTGCACGACATGATCCGCGTGGCCGACTACTGCGTGATGCTGACCGACGCGCACGGCGTGACGATCGACTACCGGATCGACCGCGAGCGCCGCAACGACTTCCGCCACGCCGGGCTGCATATCGGTTCGTGCTGGTCGGAAAGCGAGGAAGGCACGTGCGGTGTCGCGAACGTGCTGACCGATCTCGCGCCGATTACCGTGCACAAGACCGATCACTTTCGCGCGGCATTCACGACGCTCACCTGCAGCGCGGCGCCGATCTTCTCGCCGGGCGGCGAACTGATCGGCGTGCTCGACGCGTCGGCCGTTCATTCGCCCGACGGCCGCGACAGCCAGCGTCTCGTCTATCAGCTCGTGCGGCAGAGCGCGGCGCTGATCGAGGACGGCTACTTCGTGCACAGCACCGCGCACCACTGGATCCTGTTCGGGCATCCGAATCGTCACTACGTCGAAGCGCAACCCGAGTGGCTGATCGCGTTCGACGAATGCGGCAATATCGTCGCCGCGAACCGGCAGGCACGCGATGCGCTGCCGGCGCTGCGCGAACCGCGCCATATCGACGAGATCTTCGATGCAACCGAGATGCCGCTGCGCGATGCCGCGCGGCTCGATGCGATCGTCGCGCTGCGGCTGCGCGCGACCGGCGCGCCGCTCTATGCACGGCTGCGTGCGCCGCTTCGGCGCACCGGCCGCGAACCCGGCACGGCCTCGCGCCGCCCGGGCACCGTGCAACGCCACGTCGGCGCGCTGACGCCGTTCCTGCACAGCAGCGACGCGCATATCGCGCAGCAGGCCGAGCTTGCGCTGCGTGTCGCGAGCAAGCGGCTGCCGATTCTCGTGCTCGGCGAAACCGGTGCGGGCAAGGAAGTGTTCGCGCGCGCGATCCACGACGCCGGTGCACGACGTGCGCGGCCGTTCGTCGCCGTCAATTGCGGAGCGCTACCGGAAGCGCTGATCGAGAGCGAATTGTTCGGCTATGCGGCCGGCGCGTTCACCGGCGCACGCAAGCATGGCGCGCGCGGCAAGATCGCGCTCGCCGACGGCGGCACGCTGTTCCTCGACGAAATCGGCGACATGCCGCTCGCGCTGCAGACACGCCTGTTGCGTGTGCTCGCCGATGGCGAGGTCGTGCCGCTCGGCAGCGACACGCCCGTACGCGTCGATCTCGACGTGATCTGCGCGACGCACCGCGATCTTGCACGCATGGTGGCCGACGGCACGTTCCGCGAGGATCTGTACTACCGGCTGAGCGGCGCGACGTTCGAACTGCCGCCGCTGCGCGAGCGTGCCGACGTGCGCGACGTGATTGCCACCGTGTTCGCCGAGGAGGCGCAGGCAACCGGCCACGTGCTGACGCTCGACGCGACGCTCGCCGAACAACTCGCCGCGTACCCGTGGCCCGGCAACGTGCGGCAGTTGCGCAACGTGCTGCGCTACGCGTGCGCGGTGTGCGACGCCGCGCGCGTGACGCGGCAAGATCTGCCGGCCGATATTGCCGCGACACTCGGCGGCGTGGCGACCGGCACGCTGCCCGACGACGAACGCGGCCGCATCATCGCCGTGCTCACCGCGCATCGCTGGCGGCCCGACGCGGCCGCGCAGGCGCTCGGCATCTCGCGGGCGACGCTGTACCGGCGCATCGCGAAGCACCGGATCGTCGCGCCGCATCGCGCGTGACGCGCCGGCGCATCTACCGCTCACGATGCATGCGCCGCCGCTTCGCGTGCGTTCGCGGCGTCACCCGTCTTGCCGGCCGCCTCGGCTTCATCGCGCCGCACGAACACCTCGTGCGCGGCGAACAATGCGTTGAGCGCGGCCGGAAAACCCGCATACACGGCCATCTGCATGAACACCTCGACGATCTCGTCGCGCGTGCAGCCCACGTTGAGCGCGGCCTCGATATGCACTTTGAGTTGCGGCTGCGCGTTGCCGAGCGCGGCCAGCGCCGCGATCGTCGCGATCTCGCGCGCTTTCAGGTCGAGTTGCGGCCGGCTGTAGATGTCGCCGAAACCGAATTCGACCAGGAGCCGGCCGAAGTCCGGCGCGACCGGCGCGAGGGCCGCGATCACGCGCTCGCCCACTTCGCCGTCGATTTCCTTCAGTTTGTTCCAGCCGCGCGTGTAGCGGTCTTCAACGAGTCGTTCCATTGTGTCCGTCCTGTTCCGATGGAGAGTGAGAAGGTTTCGCCCGTCTCGCCGCATCCCGCTCCTGTGCTTCGTAGTACGCGATCTTGTCGCTGATCACGTCGAGGCTCGCCTGCAGCTCCGCGATATGCGCGCGCACCGCATCGCGATGCTCGACCAGCAGACTGCGCCGCGCACCGAAGGTCGCTTCGCCTTGCGCGCGCAGCGCCGCGAACGCCTGCATCTGCGCGATCGGCATACCGGTCGCCTTCAGGCGCATCACGAAGGCCAGCCAGTCAAGGTCGGCCGGCGCATAGAGCCGGTGCCCGGCCGCCGTGCGCGAAATGGCGCGCAGCAGGCCGGCCTGCTCGTAGTACCGCAGCGTATGCGTCGACAAGCCGGTCATTTCGGCGACCTGGCCGATCGTCAGCGGGCCGGCGGAGGAAGGTTGGGTTACGGTTTTCGACATGGCAGGAACAAGGTTAGGAGTTAGAGTTCACTCTAAGTCAAGCCCTGTCGAACGGCCAGTGCGACGATCATCGGCGATACCTCGCCGACACCGTAAAGAATGGTCAAAACCGCCGCCCGGCGCGAGTTTCGGCCTTTACAGCGCCGCAAGCCTTCAGCAAGATTCGGTCAGCCTGTCTTAAAAAGGGCACGCATTTGTCCTATGCTTAACGGCGACGCCCGGCCGGGTCTCGCTCCGCCGTTCGTTGCAACAGCCATTCATCCGTCAGAACCAGGGAGCCTTTGCCATGCTGAAAAAGCTGCTGATGCTGTTCGTCGCGCTATCGCTGTCGCTCGCCGCAGGCCTCGCGGCGGCCGTCGAAGTCAACACGGCTGACCAGGCCGCGCTCGAATCCGTGAAGGGTCTCGGGCCCGTGAAGTCGAAGGCGATCATCGACGAACGCACCAAGAACGGCCCGTTCAAGGACGCGGACGATCTCGCGAACCGCGTGAAGGGCCTCGGCACGAAGTCGGTCGGGCATCTCGAGGAAAACGGCCTGACGATCGGCGGCTCGTCGACGCCGCCGAAGGGGGTGAAGCTGTCGAAGCCGGCCGCGACGACTTCGGCCACCCCGTCGGCAACGACGTCGGCAGGCACGGCGTCCACGTCCACGACCGCGACGGCCGGCACGACGGCCACCGCACCGGCGCCGGCGGCCAGCGCGCCGGATGCGGCGGCGAAGCCGGCCAAGGCCAAGCGCATGACGAAGAAGGAAAAAGCGGCCGCGGCAGCGGCGGCATCCGCCGATGCGGGTGCGAGCGCACCGGCCGCGGCGTCGTCGGCAGCGACGAAGGGTTCGAAGAAGAAAGGCAAGAAGGACAAGGCAGCCTCCGCCGCCGCGGCGTCGGGCGCCTGATGTGCGCCGCGCGCGCGACGGCGTGCGCGCGGCATTCGTTCAACGGGCGCCCACTGCGTGGCGCCCTTATCGGTAAAGGTGAAGAACCATGGGTCTCCTCGACATCGTTGGCGGTCTGCTCGGCAGCCAGGCCGGCGGCAACTCGCAAAGCGCGCTGATCACGACCGCGCTCGAATTCATCAACAACCAGCCGGGCGGCCTGAATGGCCTGATCGAGAAATTCAAGGCCGGCGGCGCCGGCGACATCATCGGCTCGTGGGTCGGCAACGGCCAGAACCAGCCGATCTCGCCGGACGCGCTGCAGAACGTGCTCGGCTCGGACGCGATCGGCGCGCTCGCGAGCAAGTTCGGCGTCGATCCGTCGATGGCCTCGACCGTCCTTGCGCAAGTGCTGCCGCACGTCGTCAACCACGCCACGCCGGACGGCACGGTGCCGGCCGACGGCCAGGCACAGGTCGACCCGTCGAACGTGCTCGGCTCGCTGTCGCAGATCGCCGGCATGTTCGGCGGCAACAAGCAGGGCTGACGCGCAGCGTCGTTGCGACGCGCCATAAGCAAACACCCCGCCGAGGCGGGGTGTTTGCTTTTGCACGCCCGGCGCAAACCGGGCGGCAGGCGATCAGTGCACGACGCGGTCGAACACGAACGTGCCGTCGTGGACGTCGACCGGAATCACGTCCTTCGGACCGAAGCGGCCCGCGAGGATGAGCTTCGCGACCGGGTTCTCGATCTCCTGCTGGATCGCGCGCTTCAGCGGACGCGCACCGAACAGCGGATCGTAGCCGACCTTGCCGATCTGTTCGAGCGCCGCTTCCGACACGTCGAGCGCCATGTCGAGCTTCGCGAGCCGTTCGTGCAGGCGCGCGAGCTGGATCTTCGCGATCGACTCGATGTTGCTGCGGTCGAGCGCATGGAACACGACGACGTCGTCGATCCGGTTCAGGAACTCGGGGCGGAAATGCTGCTTCACCTCGAGCCACACGGCGTCCTTGATCTCTTCCTGCGGCGCCCCCGTCATCGCCTGGATCACCTGCGAGCCGAGGTTCGACGTCATCACGATCACCGTGTTCTTGAAGTCGACCGTGCGCCCCTGCCCGTCCGTCATGCGGCCGTCGTCGAGCACCTGCAGCAGCACGTTGAACACGTCCGGATGCGCCTTCTCGATCTCGTCGAGCAGGATCACGCTGTACGGCTTGCGGCGCACGGCTTCCGTCAGGTAACCGCCTTCCTCGTAACCGACATAGCCCGGCGGCGCGCCGATCAGCCGCGCGACGCTGTGCTTCTCCATGAACTCGCTCATGTCGATGCGGATCAGGTGCTCTTCCGAATCGAACAGGAACGACGCCAGCGCCTTGCACAGCTCGGTCTTGCCGACGCCCGTCGGGCCGAGGAACAGGAACGAGCCGTACGGACGGTTCGGATCGGCGAGACCCGCGCGCGAACGGCGGATCGCGTCAGCCACCGCGCTGATCGCCTCGTCCTGGCCAACCACGCGCTCATGCAGCTTTTCCTCGATGTGCAGCAGCTTCTCGCGTTCGCCCTGCATCATCCGCGACACCGGAATCCCGGTCGAACGCGACACGACTTCCGCGATTTCCTCGGCGCCGACCTGCGTACGCAGCAGGCGCGGACGCGTCGGGTTGTGCTGCTCCTGCTCTTCGGCCTGCGTGACCTGCTTCAGTTGCGCCTCGAGCTGCGGCAGCTTGCCGTACTGCAGCTCGGCGACCTTCTCCAGCTTGCCGTCACGCTGCAGCCGTGCGATGTCCGCCCGCACCTTCTCGATCTCTTCCTTCAGCTGCGCGCTGCCCTGCACCGCGGCCTTCTCGGCGGTCCAGATTTCCTCGAGATCCGAATACTCGCGACCGAGCCGCTCGATCTCTTCCTCGATCAGCTGCAGGCGCTTCTGCGACGCTTCGTCCTGCTCCTTCTTCACGGCTTCGCGCTCGATCTTCAGCTGGATCAGCCGGCGGTCGAGCTTGTCCATCTCTTCGGGCTTCGAATCGATTTCCATCTTGATCTTCGACGCGGCTTCGTCGATCAGGTCGATCGCCTTGTCAGGCAGGAAGCGGTCGGTGATGTAGCGGTGCGACAGCTCGGCCGCGGCGACGATCGCCGGGTCGGTGATGTCGACGCCGTGGTGCAGCTCATACTTCTCCTGCAGCCCGCGCAGGATCGCGATCGTCGCCTCGACGCTCGGCTCGTCGACGAGCACCTTCTGGAAGCGGCGCTCGAGCGCGGCATCCTTCTCGATGTACTTGCGGTATTCGTCGAGCGTGGTCGCGCCGATGCAGTGCAGCTCGCCACGCGACAGCGCCGGCTTCAGCATGTTGCCCGCATCCATCGCGCCTTCGGCCTTGCCCGCGCCGACCATCGTGTGGATTTCGTCGATGAAGACGATCGTCTGGCCTTCGTCCTTCGCGATGTCGTTGAGCACCGCCTTCAGGCGCTCCTCGAATTCGCCGCGATACTTCGCGCCCGCGAGCAGTGCGGCCATGTCGAGCGACAGCACGCGCTTGCCCTTCAGCGTCTCGGGTACTTCGCCGTTGACGATCCGCTGCGCGAGCCCTTCGACGATCGCCGTCTTGCCGACGCCCGGCTCGCCGATCAGCACCGGGTTGTTCTTCGTGCGGCGCTGCAGGATCTGGATCGAACGGCGGATTTCGTCGTCGCGGCCGATCACCGGATCGAGCTTGCCCGCACGGGCGCGCTCGGTCAGGTCGACCGTGTATTTCTTCAGTGCCTCGCGCTGGCTCTCCGCATCCTGGCTGTGCACCTGCGAGCCGCCGCGCACAGCGGCGATCGCGGCTTCCAGCGCCTTGCGCGTGAGGCCATGCTGGCGCGCGAGCTTGCCGGCGTCGCCCTTGTCGTCGGACACGGCGAGCAGGAACATCTCGCTCGCGATGAACGTGTCGTTGAGCTTCTGCGCTTCCTTGTCCGCCTGGTTCAGGAGCCCGGCCAGTTCACGGCCGACCTGGATGTCGCCGCCCGTGCCCGTCACTTGCGGCAGGCGCGAGATAGCCTCGTTCAGCGCGCCTTGCAGCGCCTGAATGTGCACACCCGCGCGCGACATCAGCGAGCGGGCTGAACCGTCCTGCTGCGCGACCAGCGCCGCGAGAACGTGAACGGGTTCGATGTATTGATTGTCGCGGCCTGCCGCGAGGCTTTGCGCGTCCGCGAGTGCTTCCTGGAACTTGGTGGTGAGCTTGTCGATTCTCATTTAGTCGAGACCTCCAATTTTCGATTAACACCAAGATGAGGATGGTTATGCGGCTTTCAAGCGAAATTCGGGTTGATTCAGCGCAAAAATCGATGGATATCCTTGAAGCGGCGCCTGGACGGGCCACGGCCGGATCGAGAAGCGCGGCGAGCGCGCATCAGCCGGCCGTCGACGGCGGCTCGACGGGCGCAGGTGCATCTTCCGGCGACGGCTCGGCACGCATGCGCACGACCGGGCGGATGCCGAGCAACGCGATGAGCGGCGAAGCGGGTTCGACCAGTTCGCCTAGCGTGTGACGGTCGAGTTCGGCGAAGAATGCATCGCGCGCGGCCGCCAGCACGCCCTTCAACCGGCACCGCGGCTCGATCACGCAGCCGCGCGACTCGCCGTCGGCCAAGAAGCAGCCGACCAGCGCAAAATCGCTCTCGGTCGCGCGCACGACCTGGCCGACGGTCAGTTGCAGCGATTCGGGGAACAGCCGCAGCCCGCCATTGCGACCACGAACGGTATCGACCCACCCCAGCTCGCCGAGCTGCTGCACGACTTTCATCAGATGGTTCTTCGAGATGCCGTAGGCGTCCGAGATCTCCTGGATCGTGGCGAGCCCCTCGCCGCGCACGGCAAGGTACAGCATCACGCGCAGCGAATAGTCGGTGTAGTCGGTGAGTCTCATGGGCGAATACGGAAAAAAATCGATCGTGCCCCGATTACGTGAACCGGGCCGGTCGGGATGCGCATCAGGCCGGTTGACGGCACAGTTCCGCGGCTCCGGGTTGCCGGGAGGGCGTGCGCGCAATAAGATGCGTGACACTTACACGTTTTCAAGGGTTATTGCACGCCATTTTGCGTCAAAATCCGGCCGGTGTCCTGCCCGATGCCCGCGCCGCCGCCCCGTCGTTGCTTATTTCTCCGGCCCTTTTGCCATGACCGTCCTGCCCGCCTCGCCCGATACCGCACCGGCCCGCCTTCGCGACACCGAGCCGGCCGAAGAGAACATCCGCGCGCTCGTCTACGCGTTCTACGACCGCGTGCGCGCCGATCCGCTGCTCGGGCCCGTGTTCGACGCGAAGCTGGCGGGTCGCTGGGACGACCACCTGGCGAAGATGGTCACTTTCTGGTCGAGCCTCGTGCTCGGCACCAAGGGCTATCGCGGCAACGTGCAGCAGGCGCACCAGCCGCTCGACGGGATCGAGCCGGCCCATTTCAGCCGCTGGCTGTCATTGTTCCTGAAGACCGTCGAGGCGCGCTACGCGCCGCCCGCGGCAATCCGCTTCATGGCGCCTGCGCTGCGGATCGCGCAGAGCCTCCAGTTGAGCCGGTTCGGCTGGGACTACCCGATTCCGCCCGAGCAGCAGGCCCTGCTCGACGCGATCTCGCCGCGCCGTCGCGACGCGGGCGCCGATCCGCATTCGTTGCCGTCGCGTGCCCGCGGCGAGCCGTTTCCGACGAAGATCATCGGGCGCAGCAGCGATCCGGACGCGTAACGGGCAGCCGTCACGCGCGACGCTTGCGCACATGCGGCACCTCGCCGCACTCCCCTGACGCCGCGCTCAGCGCCGCGTATTGCCCGATTCGATGCCCCAGCGCGCGAGTGCCGCATCGTCGGTGCTGCGCGCATCGACCCAGCGCTCGCCATCCGGCGTCGTTTCCTTCTTCCAGAACGGCGCTTCGGTCTTCAGGTAGTCCATCACGAACTCGCACGACGCGAACGCATCGCCGCGGTGCGACGCAACCGTCGCGACCATCACGATCTGGTCGAGCGGCAGGAGTCGGCCGACGCGATGCACGATCGCGACGTCGATGCCCGGCCAGCGCCGGCCGGCCTCGGCGGCAATCCTCTCGAGCGCCTTCTCGGTCATTCCCGGATAGTGCTCGAGTTCCAACGCGGCAACCGAATCGCCTTCGTTCAGGTCGCGCACCGTGCCGACGAAGCACGCGAGCGCACCGATCTTCGGGTTGCGTGCGCGCAGTGCCGCGACTTCCGCGTTCAGGTCGAAGTCGTCGGACTGGATTCGTACCGTTGTCATCGCCCGTGCCTCAACCGCCCGTCACCGGCGGAAAGAACGCGACTTCGCAGCCTTCGGTGAGCCGCGTGTCGGCATCGGTCATCTCGTGGTTGCACGCCATGCGCAGTGCGCGCCCTTCGGCGAGCGTCTCGGCCCACGCGCCACCGCGCACGCGCAGCCACGCGCGCACGTCGCCGACGGTCGTGACGCTGTCCGGCACGTCGGCCTGCTCGTCGGCGACGCCCAGCGCCTCGCGTACGCTTGCAAAGAATTTCAGTTGAATCTTCATGGTTCGGGAGGCCGTCGCGTTACGACAGCAGTTCGGAAAACGGAATGAAACGCACGGTCTCGCCAGCGCTGATCGCGTGCTGCGGCGGGTTGTCGATCAGGCCGTCGCCCCACACTGTCGACGTCAGCACCGCCGAACTCTGGTTCGGGAACAGGTCGAGGCCACCGGCCGCGTTCACGCGCGCACGCAGGAATTCGTTGCGCCGGTCGCCCTTGTTTTGCGAAAAGTCGGCGCGCAGCGACAGCGCGCGCGGCGTGACGTCGCGCACGCCGGACAAGCGCAGCAGGAACGGCCGCACGAACAGCAGGAACGTGACGAAGCTCGACACCGGGTTGCCGGGCAATCCAATGAAGTGCGCGTCGGCGCGATCGTCGCCGCGGCGCACCGCGCCGTACGCGAGCGGCTTGCCGGGCTTCATCGCGATCTGCCACAGCGCGAGCCGCCCTTCGGCCTCGACGGCCGGCTTCACGTGGTCCTCGTCGCCGACCGACACGCCGCCGCTCGTCAGGATCACGTCGTGATCGCGGGCGGCCTCGCGCAGCGTGTCGCGCGTCGCGGCGAGCGAATCGGGCACGATCCCGTAGTCGGTCACGTGGCAGCCGAGCCGCTCCAGCAGCCCGCGAAGCGTGAAGCGGTTCGAGTTGTAGATCGCGCCGGGCTTCAGCGGCTCGCCGGGCATCGTCAGCTCGTCGCCGGTGAAGAACACCGCGACGCGAATCCGCCGCGCGACCGGCAGTTGCGCGCAGCCAACCGACGCGGCCAGGCCGAGCGCCTGCGGCGTGAGCCGTGTGCCGGCCGGCAGGATCACCGAGCCCTGCCGGATATCCGCGCCCTGTGCGGTGATCCATTCACCGACCTTCGGCGTGTGCAGGATCTCGACCGCATCGCCGTCGGCCGACGTCTGTTCCTGCATCACGACGGCGTCGGCGCCGGGCGGCACCGTCGCGCCGGTGAAGATCCGCGCGGCCGTGCCGGCAGCCAGTGGCGCGGCAGGATGGCCTGCCGGAATGCGCTGCGACACGGGCAAGCGCCGCTCGCCATGCAGCAGGTCGGCGACGCGCACCGCATAGCCGTCCATCGCACTCGTATGCATCGGCGGCACGTCGAGCGGCGAGCTCACGTCAGTTGCCAGCACGCGGCCGAGCGCGTCGAGCGTGGCGACCGTTTCGGCGCCGGGCAACGGCTTCGCGGCATCGAGCAGCGCGGCGAGTGCCTCGGCGGTCGACAGCATCGGCGCGCGCGGCGCCGCGGGATTCGGATTCGACATCGATGGAATCGGGGATCGTTGGATTCAAACCGTCATTGTAGCGACGCCGTCGCACGGGCGCGCGATATGGCCGACATGCGGAAACTGTGATCGGCGCGAGCGCCCCGGTCTGGCACTTGTTTTGAGTACAGTGCGGCGGTACCCGCGCGGCGCCGCCAAACGAAACGGCCGGAACCCCGATCCGTTCGACGAATCGGCATTCCGGCCGTCCTGCGCAGCCGGGCCCGCGGCCCGGCCGTGCGTCATGCGCCCGTATGGGCGGCGATGAAGTCCTTCACCTGCTGCGCGTCGGCCTTCACGACCTCGAAACGCTGCGGCAGCGCCTCGAGCCCGTCGAATGCAGCCGGACGCTCGGCTTCGCGATCGAGTGCTTCGCGAATCGTCTCGCCGAACTTGATCGGCTGCGCGGTCTCGAGCACGACCATCGGCACGCCTGCGTCGAGATGCTCGCGCGCGACCTTCACGCCGTCGGCCGTATGCGTATCGATCATCGTGTCGTAGCGCGAGAACACGTCGCGAATCGTCGCGATGCGGTCCGTATGGCTGCTGCGGCCCGACACGAAACCGAACTCGGCGACGCGCGAGAAATCGCCGCTCGCCGCGAGATCGAAACCGCCCTTCTCCTCGACGTCGCGGAACAGCTGCATCACGCGCGCCGGATCGCGGCCGAGCAGGTCGAACACGAAGCGCTCGAAGTTCGATGCCTTCGAGATGTCCATGCTCGGGCTGCTCGTGTGATACGTGTTCTCGGCGCTGCGCACGCGATACGCGCCCGTGCGGAAGAACTCGTCGAGCACGTCGTTCTCGTTGGTCGCGACCACGAGCTTCGCGATCGGCAGCCCCATCATCCGCGCGATGTGGCCTGCGCAGACATTGCCGAAGTTGCCCGACGGCACCGTGAACGACACGCGCTCGTCGTTGGATTGCGTGGCCGCGAAATAGCCCTTGAAGTAGTACACGACCTGCGCGACGACGCGCGCCCAGTTGATCGAGTTGACCGTACCGATCTTCTGTTGCGCCTTGAACGCGTGATCGTTCGAAACGGCCTTCACGATGTCCTGGCAATCGTCGAACACGCCCTCGACCGCGAGGTTGAAGATGTTCGGATCCTGCAGGCTGAACATCTGGGCCGTCTGGAACGCGCTCATCTTCTTGTGGGGCGACAGCATGAACACGCGCACGCCGGCCTTGCCGCGCATCGCGTATTCGGCCGCGCTGCCGGTGTCGCCGGACGTCGCACCGAGAATGTTCAGCGTCTGCCCGTGCTTCGCGAGCGTGTACTCGAACAGGTTGCCGAGCAGCTGCATCGCCATGTCCTTGAACGCGAGCGTCGGGCCGTTCGACAGTTCGAGCAGCGAGATCGGCGCGCCGTGCTCGGTGCCGAGCGTCTTCAGCGGCGTGATGTCGGACGCGTTCTCGCCATGGCGCGTGTTGCGGTACACGTCGGCCGTGTACGTGCGACGCGTGATCGCGCGCAGGTCGTCGGCCGGCACGTCGTCGCAGAACTTCGACAGGATCTCGAACGCGAGATCCGCGTACGACAGCGTGCGCCAGCGCGCGAGCTCGTCGGCGGACACCTTCGGATACTCGGCCGGCAGGTAGAGCCCGCCGTCCTTCGCGAGACCGCCGAGCAGGATGTCGGAGAACGTGTGGCGCTCGCCGATGCCGGCGCCGCGCGTGGAGATGTAGTTCATGTCGTCCTCAGCTCAGTTCAGCGCTTCCATGCGCAGCTTCGTCACCTTCGACACGACCGTCGCGAGGCTCTCGATTTGCGCGATCGCCGTGTTGACGCGCTTCTCGAGCGTCTCGTGCGTGATCAGGATGATGTCGGTCTCGCCGTTCGCGCCGTCGACCTGCTCCGATTCCTTCTGCAGCAGCGCGTCGATCGAGATGCCCGATTCGGCGAGGATGCGCGTGATGTTGGCGAGCACGCCCGTCTGGTCGGCCACCCGCAGGCGCAGGTAGTAGCCGCTCGTGACTTCCTCGATCGGCAGGATCGGCGTGTTCGACAGGCTGTCCGGCTGGAACGCGAGGTGCGGCACGCGATGCTCGGGGTCGGCCGTGTGCAGGCGCGTGACGTCGACGAGATCCGCGACCACGGCCGATGCGGTCGGCTCCGCGCCCGCGCCCTTGCCGTAGTACAGCGTCGTGCCGACCGCGTCGCCGTGCACGACGACCGCGTTCATCGCGCCCTCGACGTTCGCGAGCAGGCGCTTCTCCGGGATCAGCGTCGGGTGTACGCGCAGCTCGATGCCGCGCTCGGTGCGCCGCGTGATGCCGAGCAGCTTGATCCGGTAGCCGAGCTCTTCCGCATAGCGGATGTCGGTCGCGTCGAGCTTGCTGATGCCCTCGACGTACGCGCGCTCGAACTGCACCGGCACGCCGAACGCGATCGCGCTCATGATCGTCGCCTTGTGCGCGGCGTCGACGCCTTCGATGTCGAAGGTCGGATCGGCTTCCGCGTAGCCGAGCTCCTGCGCGGCCTTCAGCGCGGTCGCGAAGTCGAGCCCGCGATCGCGCATTTCCGACAGGATGTAGTTGGTCGTGCCGTTGATGATGCCCGCGATGTACTGGATGCGGTTCGCGGTCAGGCCTTCGCGCAGCGCCTTGATGATCGGGATGCCGCCGGCGACGGCCGCCTCGAACGCGACCATCACGCCCTGCGCGCGCGCGGCCTCGAAAATCTCGGTGCCGTGCACCGCGAGCAGCGCCTTGTTGGCCGTCACGACGTGCTTGCCGTTCGCGATCGCGCGCAGCACGAGCTCGCGTGCGATGCCCGTGCCGCCAATCATCTCGGCGATGATCGCGATCGACGGATCGTCGACGACTGCGTTGAAATCGTCGGTGATCCGCGCGTCGCCGGCGTTGCCGCCGAGCGCGGCCAGCGCCTTGGCCGGGTTGCGCACCGCAATGCGCGTCACCTCGATGCCGCGCCCCGCGCGTCGCTTGATTTCTTCCTGGTTGCGGCCCAGCACCGTGAAGGTGCCGCTGCCCACCGTGCCGAAGCCCAACAGGCCAACTTTGATCGGTTCCATGCTGCGTGTGATCGCTGAGTAAGAAGTAGTGAGTGTCGTGTGGTTCTGCCGCTCAGGCCGAATGGCGCTTGCGGTAGCCGTCGAGGAAGCGTGCGATCCGGTTGATCGAATCGGTCAGGTCGTCGAGGTTCGGCAGGAAGACCACGCGGAAGTGATCCGGCGTCGTCCAGTTGAAGCCCGTGCCCTGTACGAGCAATACGCGCTCCTCGAGCAGCAGGTCGAGAATGAACTGCTGGTCGTTCTGGATCGGATAAAGCTTCGGGTCGAGGCGCGGGAACATGTACAGCGCGGCCTGCGGCTTCACGCAGGTCACGCCCGGGATCGACGTGAGCATGTCGTACGCGAGCTCGCGCTGCTTGTACAGGCGCCCGCTCGGCACGATCAGTTCGTTGATGCTCTGGTAGCCGCCGAGCGCCGTCTGGATCGCGAACTGCCCGGGCACGTTCGCGCACAGGCGCATCGACGACAGGATGCCGAGCCCCTCGAGATAATCCTTCGCGCGCCGGCGGTTGTCGCCGCCGAGGCCCGACACGGCCATCCAGCCCGCTCGGTAGCCGCACGAGCGATAGCTCTTCGACAGGCTGTTGAACGTGACGGTAATCACGTCCTCCGACAGCGAACCCAGCGCCGTGTGCTCGAGGCCGTCGTAGACGATCTTGTCGTACACCTCGTCGGCGAACACGATCAGCCCGTGCTGGCGCGCGATCTCGAGCAGCTCGAGCAGCAATTCGTCCGAATAAAGCGCGCCCGTCGGGTTGTTCGGGTTGATCACGACGATCGCCTTCGTGTTCGGCGTGATCTTGCGGCGGATGTCGTCGAGATCGGGCATCCACGCGTTCTGCTCGTCGCAGATGTAATGCACCGGCGTGCCGCCCGACAGGCTGACCGCCGCCGTCCATAGCGGGTAGTCGGGCGCGGGCAGCAGCACTTCGTCGCCGTCGTTCAGCAGCGCCTGGGTCGCCATCACGATCAGCTCGGACGCGCCGTTGCCGATGTAGATGTCGTCGAGGCCAACGCCCACGACACCCTTTTCCTGCGTGTAGTGCATCACGGCCTTGCGCGCCGAGAACACGCCCTTCGAATCCGAATAGCCGGACGACGTCGGCAGGTTGCGGATCATGTCCTGGATGATTTCGTCCGGCGCGTCGAAACCGAACGGCGCGAGATTGCCGATGTTCAGCTTGATGATGCGGTGGCCTTCTTCCTCGAGGCGCTTCGCGTGCTCGAGCACCGGGCCACGGATGTCGTAGCAGACGTTGAGCAGCTTGTTCGACTTCTGAATCGGTTTCACGACGACACGGTTCCTGGGTTGGCCTTGCGGCCGGGGGACGGGATCAAAACTGGAAAGCGGCCGGTCTGTGCGCGCTGTCTAGACTGGGAAAAAGCGGGCGGTCGGGCGCGGCTTGTGGCGACGCGCGACGCAAGTGGCGCCCGGGGGCGACCAAAAAGTTATAATTTAGCGGATTTTGGCCGACTTTCGCAATGCACCATAGCCGCGCCGGGCCCGCGCCGTCAGGCGTCCCGCGTGCCCGGGCGAGCGAAACCGGCCATCCGGGCCCGTGCGGCCCTGCGATACATTCCCCTACGGAACCGCGGAATACCGATTTGAAACTGCACCAGGACACGAGCGGCGCGCTCAACACCGTCACCGGCTACGGCCCCGATTATGTCGACGTCAATCTCGAACGCCACGAAACGAGCGTCATCGTACTGCCCGGCGCGCCGGTCCAGGCATGGCCCGTATCGTCGTTCGACGCGCTCGCGCCCGAGCATTTCGCGATGCTGCTCGACCCGACGCCCGAACTCGTGATCTTCGGCAGCGGCGCGCGGCTGCGCTTCCCGCACCCGCGGCTCGTCGCGGCGCTCACGGCCAAGCGGATCGGCGTCGAGACGATGGATTTCCAGGCCGCCTGCCGCACCTACAACATCCTGATGGCCGAGGGCCGCAAAGTCGCCGCCGCGCTCTTAATTGAACGTTAATCCCCGATGCGGTAAAACTCGGGCCGGCTCAGCGGGTCGATCCCCCGGATCGCCCCGGCCAGGCCGCCCGCCGCCGGCGCAACCCGCCGGCGGCCCGTCACAATAACCAACAGGCTGAAAATCCATGAACGATACGCCGTCGAGGCTACCGCTCAATCGCATCACGCTCGTCCTCCTCGTCGTCGCACTCGCGATCGTCTGGTTCGCGCCGCTCGGGCTGCGCCATCTGATCCCGAGCGACGAAGGCCGCTACGCGGAAATGGCGCGCGAGATGTTCGT
Source organism: Burkholderia sp. BCC0405 (assembly GCF_902833075.1). Classification (NCBI taxonomy): domain Bacteria; kingdom Pseudomonadati; phylum Pseudomonadota; class Betaproteobacteria; order Burkholderiales; family Burkholderiaceae; genus Burkholderia; species Burkholderia sp. BCC0405. The sequence goes on along the minus strand of NZ_CADFEO010000017.1, from coordinate 106,201 downwards.
CACCGGCGACTGGATCACGCCGCGCTACAACGGCTACAAGTATTTCGAGAAGCCGCCGCTGCAGACCTGGCTGAACGCGCTCACGTTCGCGTGGTTCGGCATCGGCGAATGGCAGGCACGCCTCTACACGGCCGTCGCGAGCTTCGCCGGCATCCTGCTGGTCGGCTACACCGGCGCGCGCCTGTTCAACCCGCTGTCGGGCTTCCTCGCCGCCGTCGTGCTCGCGTCGTCGCCTTACTGGAACCTGATGGGCCACTTCAACGCGCTCGACATGGGGCTCGCGTTCTGGATGTCGCTGTCGCTGTGCTCGCTGCTGCTCGCGCAGCGGCCCGGGCTGCGCCCGGCCGTGGCGCGCGGCTGGATGTGGGGATGCTGGGCCGCGATGGCGTTCGCGGTGCTGTCGAAAGGCCTGGTCGGCCTGATCCTGCCTGGCGCCGTGCTCGTGCTCTATACGCTGATCGCACGCGACTGGGCGCTCTGGAAGCGCCTGTACCTGGTGAGCGGCCTCGTGATCTTCTTCGCGATCGTCACGCCGTGGTTCGTGCTCGTCCAGCAGCGCAACCCGGAGTTCTTCAACTTCTTCTTCATCGTCCAGCAGTTCCGCCGGTACCTGACGCCGGAACAGAACCGCCCGGGCCCGCTCTACTATTTCGTGCCCGTGCTGCTGGTCGGCTTCCTGCCGTGGCTGTCGGTCGCGTGGCAGAGCCTCCGCCATGCGCTGCGGATGCCGCGCCAGCCGAACGGTTTCTCGCCGATGCTCGTGCTGCTGACCTGGAGCGCATTCATCTTCCTGTTCTTCAGCGCATCGCATTCGAAGCTGATCTCGTACGTGCTGCCGGTCGCGCCGGCGCTCGCGCTCATCATCGGCGCGTACCTGCCGCTGATGAGCGCCGACCGGTTCCGCCGCCACCTGCTCGGCTACCTCGTGTTCCTCGTCGTCGCGGCGTTCGGGATCATCTTCCTCGCATACCAGGGCGACGCCCGCACGCCGAACGCGCTGTACCGTGCGTTCCAGATGTGGCTGTACGCGGGCCTCGCGGTTGCAGCCGTGCTGACGCTCGCGGCCGCATGGCTGAACCGCCGCACGGGCGTCGCCGCCGCGCTCGCCGCATTTGGCGCCGCGTGGCTCGTGTTCGGCACGATCGGCGGCACCGGTCACGATGAATTCGGCCGCTACAGCTCGGGCGCGCTGCTCGCGCCGGCGGTGCGCGCCGAACTGGCGAAACTGCCGGCCGACACGCCGTTCTACTCGATCGAGATGCTCGACCACACGTTCCCGTTCTACATGGGCCACACGACGATCATGGTCCAGCGCCAGGACGAGCTCGCGTTCGGGATATCGATGGAGCCGAACAAGTGGATTCCGACCGTCGACGAGTGGGTCAAGCGCTGGGAGCAGGAAACCCATGCGCTCGCGATCATGCCGCCCGGCCAGTACGACGCCCTGGTCAGGCAAGGCGTGCCGATGCGCGTAATTGCGCGCGACAACCGCCGCGTGATCGTCGAGAAACCGCAATCGTAAGGACGCCCGCCGCATGAATCCCGTTTCGTTCGTCTGCATCATCACCGGCGTGATGCTCAACGCCTGTGCGCAACTTCTGCTGAAAGCCGGCGTCAACGCCGTTGGACACTTCGAATTCAGCCGTGCGAACATCATCCCGGTCGGCCTGAAGATCGCGACCCAATTGCCGATCATCGGCGGCCTCGGCTGCTACGTGCTGAGCGTCGTGGTCTGGATCGTCGGGCTGTCGCGGGTCGACGTGTCGATCGCGTACCCGATGCTGTCGCTCGGCTACGTCGTCAACGCGTTCGCGGCCTGGTACCTGTTCGGCGAAGTGCTGTCGGTCCAGCGGCTCGTCGGCATCGGCATCATCCTGATCGGCGTGCTGGTGCTCGCGCGAAGCTGATCGCGCCCCGCCGCGTGCGTTAAGCGTCCGCCTACAAAAAATCACGGTGCGATTCCGCCAACCGGTGTTTAATGCCGGTTTCGGCCGGGATCGCCCGACCCCTTTATTACACGCCATTACAGACCAAAGCGTCCATGAGCCAGACTACCGCTCCGTTTCTGCCGTTCACCCGCCCCGAGATCGATGAGGAAACCATCCAGGGCGTCGTCGAAGTGCTGCGCTCGGGCTGGATCACCACCGGCCCGCAGAGCCAGAAATTCGAAGCGGCGCTGTCCGAGTACTGCGGCGGCCGTCCGGTCCGCGCGTTCAATTCGGGCACCTGCACGCTCGAGATCGGCCTGCGCATCGCGGGCGTGGGTGCCGGCGACGAGGTGATCACGACGCCGGCGTCGTGGGTCTCGACCAGCAACGTGATCCTCGAGACGGGCGCGACGCCCGTGTTCGCCGACATCGATCCCGTCACGCGCAACATCGACCTCGACAAGCTCGAGCAGGCGATCACGCCGCGCACGAAGGCGATCATCCCCGTGTTCCTGTCCGGCCTGCCGGTCGACATGGACCGCCTGTACGCCATTGCGCGCGCGCACAAGCTGCGCGTGATCGAGGATGCGGCGCAGGCGTTCGGCTCGACGTGGAACGGCCAGCGCATCGGCGCGATCGGCGACATCGTGTCGTTCAGCTTTCACGCGAACAAGAACCTGACGACGGTCGAAGGCGGCGCACTCGTGCTGAACAACGAGGAAGAAGCCACGCTCGCGCAGAAATACCGGCTGCAGGGCATCACGCGCACGGGCTTCGACGGGATGGACTGCGACGTGCTCGGCGGCAAGTACAACCTGACCGACGTCGCCGCACGCGTCGGCCTCGGCCAGTTGCCGCACCTCGAACGCTTCACCGCACAGCGCCGCGCGCTGGCGCGCGCCTATTTCGCCGCGTTCGACGGCAGCGCGGCCGTGAAGCTCGGCGTCGGCCTGCCGATCGCCGAATTCGAGAACGGCAACTGGCACATGTTCCTGATCACGCTGCCGCTCGAGCGGCTGACGATCTCGCGCGCCGAGTTCATGGCGCAGATGAAGGAACGCGGCATCGGCACGGGCATCCATTACCCGGCGATCCATCTTTTCACGCTGTACCGTGCACGCGGCTTCAAGGAGGGCATGTTCCCCCACGCCGAACGGTACGGCGCGTCGACCGTCACGCTGCCGCTCTTCACGCAGATGACGGAAGGCGATGTGCGTCGCGTGGTCGACGCCATCAACCAGATTTGTGAACAATACGGAAAATAAGCGTACATGAGTCACCTTGAAGCACGCGCCGGGCATCCGGTCGCCGGGCACCTGGACGCCGGCCGGCCCGAAGTATCGGTCATCATCCCCGTGTATAACGAGGAAGACGGCCTCGCCGCGCTGTTCGCGCGGCTGTATCCGGCGCTCGACGCACTCGACACGTCATACGAAGTGATCCTGATCAACGACGGCAGCCGCGACCGCTCGGCCGCGATGCTCGCCGATCAGTTCCACGTACGCCCCGACACGACGCGCATCGTGCTGCTCAACGGCAACTATGGCCAGCACATGGCGATCCTCGCCGGCTTCGCGCAATCGCGCGGCGAGATCGTCATCACGCTCGACGCCGACCTGCAGAACCCGCCCGAGGAAATCGGCAAGCTGATCGCGAAGATGCGCGAGGGCTACGACTACGTCGGCTCGATCCGCAAGCAGCGCCAGGACAGCCTGTGGCGGCGCAAGGCGTCGCAGATGATGAACCGCCTGCGCGAGCGCATCACGCGCATCAAGATGACTGACCAGGGCTGCATGCTGCGCGCGTACAGCCGCCGCATCATCGACACGATCAACGTGTGCGGCGAAGTCAACACGTTCATCCCCGCGCTTGCGTACACGTTCGCGCAGAAACCGACCGAGATCGAGGTCGCGCACGAGGAACGCTTCGCCGGCGAGTCGAAGTACTCGCTCTACAGCCTGATCCGGTTGAACTTCGACCTCGTGACGGGTTTCTCGGTCGTGCCGCTGCAGTGGCTGTCGTTCATCGGCGTGATCCTGTCGCTCGGCTCCGCCGCGCTGTTCGTGCTGCTGCTCGTGCGACGCTTCATCGTCGGCGCGGAAGTGCAAGGCGTGTTCACGCTGTTCGCCATCACGTTCTTCCTGCTCGGCGTGATCATCTTCGCGCTCGGCCTGCTCGGCGAATATGTCGGCCGCATCTACCAGCAGGTGCGCGCACGGCCGCGCTACCTGATCCAGGCCGTGCTCGAGCAGCACGACGGCGTGCCGGCGGTGCCGGCCGACGCGAACCGCACGGAGGCCGCGCAATGAAGCCGCGCGCAGTCGTCTTCGCGTATCACAACGTCGGCGTCCGGTGCCTGCAGGTGCTGCTCGCGCGCGGCGTCGACGTCGCGCTCGTCGTCACGCACGAGGACAACCCGAACGAGAACATCTGGTTCGGCAGCGTCGCGTCCGTCGCAGCCGAGCACGGCATTCCGGTCATCACGCCGGCCGATCCTGCCGATCCGGCGCTGCGCCGCGCGGTTTCCGACGCGCAGCCGGACTTCATCTTCTCGTTCTACTACCGGCACATGCTGCCGGTGGACCTGCTCGCGATCGCGCCGCGTGGCGCGTACAACATGCACGGTTCGTTGCTGCCGAAATACCGGGGTCGGGTACCGACCAACTGGGCGGTGCTGAACGGTGAAACCGAAACCGGCGCGACGCTGCACGAGATGGCCGCGAAGCCCGACGCGGGCGCGATCGTCGGGCAGACCGCGGTGCCGATCCTGCCGGACGACACGGCCGCGCAGGTGTTCGACAAGGTCACGGTAGCCGCCGAGCAGACGCTCTGGCGCGTGCTGCCTGCGCTGCTCGCGGGCGAGGCGCCGCACCTGCCGAACGATCTCGCGACCGGCAGCTACTACGGCGGGCGCAAGCCCGAGGACGGCCGCGTCGACTGGTCGAAGCCGGCCGCGCAGGTCTACAACCTGGTGCGCGCGGTCGCGCCCCCGTATCCGGGCGCGTTTACGGACGTCGACGGCACGCGTTTCGTGATCGCGCGCGCGCGCCTCGCGGCGCCCGGCAGCGCGGTAGCGGCCGCCGCTGCAGATTTGCCGCCCGGCCTGCACGTAAGCGATAATGCGCTATTCGGCGTCTGCGGCGACAGCCGCGCCCTATCCATTCTCGAGCTGTGGCAGCAACGCGACGGCAGCGAAACCGTCGTGACGCCCGCGGAATTCGCGCAGTTCATTCATTCTTCCCGTCATTCATGAAAGCAAAAAAAGTCCTGATCCTGGGTGTGAACGGCTTCATCGGCCATCACCTGTCGAAGCGCATTCTTGAAACCACCGATTGGGAAGTGTTCGGCATGGACATGCAGACCGATCGGCTGGGCGACCTCGTCAAGCACGAGCGGATGCATTTCTTCGAAGGCGACATCACGATCAACAAGGAGTGGGTCGAGTATCACGTGAAGAAGTGCGACGTGATCCTGCCGCTCGTCGCGATCGCGACGCCCGCCACCTACGTCCAGCAGCCGCTGCGCGTGTTCGAACTCGACTTCGAGGCGAACCTGCCGATCGTGCGTTCGGCCGTCAAGTACGGCAAGCACCTGGTGTTCCCGTCGACCTCCGAGGTCTACGGCATGTGCTCGGACGAGCAGTTCGATCCGGATGCATCGGCCCTCACCTACGGCCCGATCAACAAGCCGCGCTGGATCTACGCATGCTCGAAGCAGCTGATGGACCGCGTGATCTGGGGCTACGGGATGGAAGGCCTGAACTTCACGCTGTTCCGTCCGTTCAACTGGATCGGCCCGGGCCTCGACTCGATCTACACGCCGAAGGAAGGCAGCTCGCGCGTGGTCACGCAGTTCCTCGGCCACATCGTGCGCGGCGAGAACATCAGCCTCGTCGACGGCGGCTCGCAGAAGCGCGCGTTCACCGACATCGGCGACGGCATCAGCGCGCTGATGAAGATCATCGAAAACAAGGACGGCGTCGCGTCGGGCAAGATCTACAACATCGGGAATCCGAAGAACAACTTCTCGGTCCGGGAACTCGCGCACAAGATGCTCGAACTGGCGGCGGAATTCCCCGAGTACGCCGATTCGGCCAAGCAGGTGAAGCTCGTCGAAACGACGTCCGGCGCCTACTACGGCAACGGCTACCAGGACGTGCAGAACCGCGTGCCGAAGATCGACAACACGATGCAGGAACTCGGCTGGGCGCCGCAAGCGACGTTCGACGACGCGCTGCGCAACATCTTCGAAGCGTATCGCGGCCACGTTGCCGACGCGCGCGCGCTCGTCGAACAGCAAGGCTGACCGGGACGTTCGCTTGGCTCGCATCGTCCTCAAGATCGACGTCGACACGCTGCGCGGCACGCGCGAAGGCGTGCCGAACCTCGCGCGCATCTTCGACCGCTTCAATGCGCGCGCGACCTTCCTCTTCAGCCTCGGGCCCGATCACACGGGCTGGGCGCTGCGGCGCGTGTTCCGCCCCGGCTTCCTGAAGAAGGTATCGCGCACGTCGGTGGTCGAGCACTACGGCGTGAAGCAGCTGATGTACGGCGTGCTGCTGCCGGGTCCCGACATCGGCCGCCGCGCGATCGCCGACATGCGCGCGATCCACGAGGCCGGCTTCGAATGCGGGATCCACACCTGGGATCACGTGTACTGGCAGGACAACGTCCGCGCACGGGATCGCGACTGGACTGCGCGTGAAATGCAGAAGAGTCACGCGCGCTTCATCGAGGTCTTCGGCGCGCCGCCCGTCACGCACGGCGCGGCCGGCTGGCAGATGAACGATTCCGCGTTCGAGCAGATCGACGCATGGGGGATGCGCTACGCATCCGACGGCCGCGGCCATTCGCCGTACCTGCCCGTCGTCAACGGCCGAACGCTGTCGCACGTGCAGATGCCCACCACGCTGCCGACGCTCGACGAAGTGCTCGGCATCGACGGCATCGACACGCACAATGTCGCCGCGCACATCCTCAAGTTCACCGAAACCAATCCGCACGATCAGGTGTTCACGCTGCATGCGGAACTGGAAGGCCAGAAGCTCGCGCCCGTGTTCGAGCAACTGCTCGCCGGCTGGCGCGCGCAAGGCCATACGTTTGCGACGATGGGCGACTACCACGCGACGCTGGACCGCGACTCGCTGCCATCGTACCCTGTCACGTGGGGCGAAATCCCCGGCCGCTCCGGCGAACTGATCGTCCAGCCCGACTGAGTTCGCGCGCGAGCCGGCGTCGCCCGCAGCGCCCTTGCGGCGCCGCCGCGACGCCGCGCCGAACCGCGCCGCCGCAGCGGCGCCTTTCCATAACAACAGGAGAAACACGTGTCTGTCGAAGTTGACCGTCAAGTTCCCGATTTCACCGCACCGGCCACGGGCGGCGACATTTCGCTGTCCGGCCTGAAGGGCAAGAAGCTCGTGCTGTACTTCTATCCGAAGGACAACACGCCGGGCTGCACGACCGAAGGGCTGCAGTTCCGCGATCTCTATCCGAAGTTCAAGAAAGCCGGTGCGGAAGTCATCGGCGTGTCGCGCGACAGCCTGCGCTCGCATGACAATTTCAAGGCAAAGCTCGAACTGCCGTTCCCGCTGATCTCCGATGCCGACGAAGCGCTGTGCGCGCTGTTCGATGTCATCAAGATGAAGAAAATGTATGGCAAGGAAGTGCGCGGAATCGAGCGCTCGACGTTCCTGATCGACGCCGACGGCGTGCTTCGCCAGGCATGGCGCGGCATCAAGGTACCGGGTCATGTGGACGACGTGCTAAGTGCTGTACAAGCGCTTTGAGGCGCGTTATATTGGGCCGCAATGAATGCCAGTTCGCCCCATATTTCTCGTAGCTGCGCCGGTGCCCGATGCGACGCTTCCCGGCACCTGACGCGCATCACGACGGTATCAGCCGAGCCGCATGTCCCTGTCGACGGGGCAGCGGCTTTTTTTATGGATTGCGCGCCGGCCCTCGGTCCGGCCCTCACCCCGTCAAGGAGCTGATCGACACTTAGGCGAACCGGCTAGACGAACTTCCTGTGCGCCACCGCGCGCAAACTGCATGCGTCTACGTCACGCAGGATGCGATCAGCGGCGCACGCCTTGCGACACGATTCCTCCCGAGGGACACCATGCCTTTGCCTACCCCCCCCAGCAAGCTCGGCAGCCTGCTGCCGCCCGACGAATACAAGGCGAAAGCGCGGCCCGCGAAAGCCGCGAAGAAATCCGCCGAAGGGGACGCATCCACAGCCGGTGACTATGGTCCGGCCAGCGTGGCCCAACCGATGATCGAAGCCGCGAATACGGCCGCGCCGCTGCGCGCCGTCGCGTCTTCGACGCAAGATGCCGCGAGCGCACCCGCACGCGGCCGCAAGACCAGACAGACGGCCGCACTGTTGCAGCCGATGCCGGCGCCTGCCGAACCCGCGGCGCCGGTCGTCGCGCGCAACGACAAGCCGGCCGCCGACAAACCGGCCGCCGCGCCCGCGCGCGATGCCGGCGCGGCGACGAAATCGCGCGGCCGCAAGCCCGCCGACGCCGAACTGCAGAAACTGTTCGTGCTCGACACCAACGTGCTGATGCACGACCCGAGCAGCCTCTTCCGCTTCGAGGAACACGACGTCTATCTGCCGATGATGACGCTCGAGGAACTCGACAACCACAAGAAGGGGATGTCCGAAGTCGCGCGCAACGCACGCCAGGTCAGCCGCACGCTCGACGCGCTCGTCGCCGATGCCGGTGCGATCACGGCCGGCATTCCGCTGTCGCGCCTCGGCAGCCGCGAGGCGCTCGGTCGCCTGTACTTCCAGACGAAGCTTGCCGACATCGCGCCGATCGAAGGCTTGCCCGAAGGCAAGGCCGACAACCAGATCCTCGGCGTCGTGCGCGCGCTGCAGCGCGACCGGCCCGACCGCCAGGTCGTGCTGGTGTCGAAAGACATCAACATGCGGATCAAGGCGCACGCGCTCGGCCTGCCCGCGGAAGACTACTTCAACGACCAGGTCCTCGAGGACTCGGATCTCCTGTACAACGGCGTGCGCGAACTGCCGCAGGACTTCTGGACCAAGCACGCGAAGGGCATGGAGAGCTGGCAGGATACGAAGACGGGCACCACGTATTACCGCGTGACCGGCCCGCTCGTCGCGTCGATGCTCGTCAACGAGTTCGTCTATCTCGAGCCGCAGAACGGCGAGCCGACATTCCACGCGATCGTCCGCGAGTTGAACGGCAAGACGGCGCTGCTGCAGACGCTGCGCGACTACAGTCACCACAAGAACAACGTGTGGGGCATCACCGCGCGCAACCGCGAGCAGAACTTCGCGCTGAACCTGCTGATGAACCCCGAGATCGACTTCGTCACGCTGCTCGGCCAGGCCGGCACCGGCAAGACGCTCGTCGCGCTCGCGGCCGGCCTCGCGCAGGTGCTCGACGACAAGCGCTACAACGAGATCATCGTGACGCGCGCGACCGTGCCCGTCGGCGAGGACATCGGTTTCCTGCCCGGCACCGAGGAAGAGAAGATGCAGCCCTGGATGGGTGCATTCGACGACAACCTCGAAGTGCTGCAGAAGACTGACGACGCGGCCGGCGAATGGGGCCGTGCCGCGACGCAGGAACTGATCCGTTCGCGCCTGAAGGTGAAGAGCATGAACTTCATGCGTGGCCGCACGTTCGTCGACAAGTACCTGATCATCGACGAGGCGCAGAACCTGACGCCGAAGCAGATGAAGACGCTCGTCACGCGCGCGGGCCCGGGCACGAAGATCGTGTGCCTCGGCAACATCGCACAGATCGACACGCCTTACCTGACCGAAGGCAGTTCGGGGCTCACGTACGTCGTCGACCGCTTCAAGGGCTGGGGCCACAGCGGCCACGTGACGCTCGCGCGTGGTGAACGCTCGCGGCTCGCGGACTACGCGTCGGACATCCTGTAACGCGACAAGCCGGCCGCCCGGCCGGCTTTCGACGCATCGCGGCGCTCCGTTTCCGGAGCGCCGTTTTTATTTGGGGTCGAAAACGCAAGTAACACATCGTCACGCAACAACCCGGTTTACGCGCGAAACTTCAAGTAAATTCTCAAGAGTGGTTGCCTAAGCCCTGCCAGAGCGTCTACCATCGGGCCTGTCTGGTGTCATACGATTCGCGAGCGCGCCGCGCTTGCCCGCCTTGCCATGCTTCGAATCTGGGTTCCCGTTGCTGTCGTTTCACTGCTTGCGGCCTGCTCCAGCGTGCCGCCGCAGTCGGCATCGCGCCCCGCCTCGGGCATGAAGATCACGACGCCACGCGCGTTCCCCGCCCCCGCCAATTTCCCGAAGTTCGTCGATCACAGCGTCGGCCAGGAAGAAATCTCGATCCAGGCGATGAGCCTCGTCGGCGTCCCGTATCGCTGGGGCGGCAACACACCGACGAGCGGCTTCGACTGCAGCGGGCTCGTGCGCTACGTGATCGGCCGTGCGGCTGACGTGAACCTGCCGCGCACGACGGCCGACATGAGCGGCCGCGGCATATCGATCGAGCCCGACCAGGTCGCGCCGGGCGACCTGATCTTCTTCAATACGACCGGGCGGCCGCATTCGCATGTCGGCATCTATGTCGGCAAGCTGCGCTTCGTCAACGCGCCGTCGACGGGCGGCACCGTGCGGCTCGACTACCTGACGAACCCTTACTGGGCCAAGCGTTTCGACGGCATTCGCCGCGTCGCGCCGCCGCGCGGGGCGCCTACGCCGTTCGATGCGCCGACCTACGAGGCGAAGCGTGACGAGCCGCGCAGCGCGCCGGTCGTTGCGCCCGCTCCCGTGGTCGTGACTGCCGCCGCGCCGCGACAGCCGGCCTATGCGTCGTCACGAGCTGCCGCGCCCCAGGCACCTGCACCGGTCACGCCGGCCGCACCGGTCGTATCGACCGCAGCGGTTGCCCCCGCAACCGCGTCGGCCGACCCGTATGAACCGCCGCCGCCGCGCATGCAGACGGCTCAGCAGCAGGCTACGTCCGTGAATGACGGCACGGGCACCACTGCCATCACGGCGAATGCCGCACCGCCCGGCCCGGCCGAGGTCGGCACGCAGATTCCGACGACGGCGCTGACTGCCGCCCAGGCTGCCGCTTTCGATGCGGAACCGCCGCCCGCCACCGCCGCGGCGTCACCACGCAGTATCGATCCCGCCCCTGTTCAGGTATTGCGTGCGTCGACCCAATCTGCGCCCGTCAGCCCGCGCACCGCCACCGCAGACGATCCGATTGCCCGATTCGCGAACGGAAGCTACTAGCCCGCTTCGCCCGCGACTGCACCCGCCATTCGCCGCCCATTCCCGCACGCCAAATGAAAATGCGCCGCAGCCTTTCGGCTTGCGGCGCATTTCATATCCGTTCGACGGTATCGGCGATCAGAAGATCCGGTGGCCGAGCCACCATCCACCGGCCGCGAACAACGCAGCCGCGGGCAGCGTCAGCACCCATGCCCACACGATGTTGCCGGCCACGCCCCAGCGCACGGCCGACAGCTTCTGCGTCGCGCCGACGCCGACGATCGCGCCGGTGATCGTGTGTGTGGTCGACACCGGAATGCCGAGGAACGATGCGAGGAACAGCGTCATCGCACCGCCGGTTTCCGCACAGAAACCACCGACCGGCTTGAGCTTCGTGATCTTCTGGCCCATCGTGCGCACGATGCGCCAGCCGCCGAACAGCGTGCCGAGGCCCATCGACAGGTAGCACGCGCCGATCACCCACGCCGGCGGCGCATCGGCGGTCGCCGACGCATAGCCCGACGCGATCAGCAGCATCCAGATGATGCCGATCGTCTTCTGCGCGTCGTTGCCGCCGTGGCCTAGGCTGTACAGCCCGGCCGACAGCAGTTGCAGCCGGCGGAAGCGCCGGTCGACCTTGCTGGGCGCGGTGCGGAAATACAGCCACGACACGCCGAGCATGAACAGCGAGCCGAGGATGAAACCGAGCAGCGGCGAGATGAAGATGAATGCGATGGTCTTCAGCAGCCCGTCGATGTTCAGCGAACTCCAGCCCGACTTGGCGAGCGCCGCGCCGACCAGGCCGCCGATCAGGGCATGCGACGAACTCGACGGAATCCCGTAGTACCAGGTGATCACGTTCCAGCCGATCGCACCGACCAGCGCACCGAACACGACGTAGTGGTCGACGATCTCGGGATCGATCGTGCCTTTACCGACGGTCTGCGCGACTTTCAGGTGGAAGATGAAATACGCGATGACGTTGAACGCCGCCGCGAACACGACGGCCTGCTGGGGCTTCAGCACCCCGGTCGACACGACGGTGGCGATCGAGTTCGCCGCGTCGTGAAAGCCATTCATGAAGTCGAATACGAGCGCGACGAGCACCAGCGTCGCGACCATCCATAGGGCAAGTTGTATCGAATGCATCGTGGTCCGCTCAGGCGTTTTCCAGCACGATGCCTTCGATGATGTTCGCGACGTCTTCGCACTTGTCGGTGATCTCTTCGAGCAGCTCGTAGATCGCCTTCAGCTTGATGAGCGTCTTCACGTCATCTTCTTCGCGGAACAGCTTCGACATTGCCGCGCGCAGCACGCGATCGGCCTCCGACTCCCAGCGGTCGATCTCCTCGCACTGCTTGAGGATCTGCGCCGACTGCTTCATGTCGGACAGCAACCCGACCGCCTGCTGCACGTGCTGGGCCGACTGCGTGACGATGTGCGCGAGCTGGCTCGCTTCCGACGTGACGGAACGCACGTCGTACAGCGACACGGCGGTCGCGACGTCTTCCATCAGGTCGAGGATGTCGTCCATCGTCGTGATCAGCTTGTGGATCTCGTCGCGATCGAGCGGCGTGATGAAAGTCTTGTGCAGAAGATCGATCGCCTCGTGCGTGAGCTTGTCGGCGGCCTTCTCGGCGATTTGCACGTTTTGCTTGTGAATCTCGGCGTCGGCGAGATTGTCGATCAGCAGTTCGAGCTCGCGGCCACCGGAAACGATGTGCTTCGCGTGCGCGTTGAAGAGTTCAAAGAACTTGCCCTCGGTGGGCATGAATCGACCGAACATGGGATTCCTGAGAGATTGTCAAACTACTGTCACGAAAACGGGCGACATTGTACCGTTTTCGGTCGCGCCGCGACGCGCGCACATGCGCGCGCCGGGATTGGATACAACGTTTGGCGATTTAGGGCTTTACAACCGGCGTTACTCGCCGTAGAACGTCTGCGCCCCTGCAAAGTTATCGAACTTCGTGTATTGCCCCAAGAACGTGAGCCGAACAGGGCCGATCGGACCGTTACGCTGCTTGCCGATGATGATTTCGGCCGTGCCCTTGTCGGGGCTGTCCGGGTTGTAAACTTCGTCACGGTAAATGAACAGGATCACGTCCGCGTCCTGTTCGATTGCGCCTGATTCGCGCAAATCCGACATCACCGGACGCTTGTTCGGACGCTGCTCGAGGCCACGGTTAAGCTGCGACAGCGCGATCACCGGCACGTCGAGCTCCTTCGCCAGGCTCTTCAGCGATCGCGAGATTTCCGAGATTTCGGTCGCGCGGTTCTCGCCCTGCGACGAACCCGACATCAGCTGCAGGTAGTCGACGATGATCAGGCCAAGCTTGCCGCACTGCCGTGCAAGACGCCGCGCGCGCGAGCGCAATTCCATCGGATTCAGGCCGCCCGTTTCGTCGATGAAGAGCTGCGCCTCGCTCATCTTCTGCACGGCGTGCGTCAGTTTCGGCCAATCCTCGTCGGTCAGGCGGCCCGTCCGCATCCGGTGCTGGTCGAGCCGGCCGATCGAGCCGAGCATACGCATCACGAGCTGGGTGCCCGGCATTTCCATCGAGAACACCGCGACCGGCAGCCCGTACTCGACCGCCACGTATTCGCCGATGTTCATCGAGAACGCTGTCTTACCCATCGACGGACGCCCTGCGACGATGATCAGTTCGCCGCCATGCATCCCGGACGTCATCCGGTCGAGGTCGACGAAGCCCGTCGGCGTGCCCGTGACGTCGCTCGGGTTCGCCGTGTGGTACAACGTATCGATGCGCTCGACGACCTGCGTGAGCAGCGGGCCGATCTCGAGGAAGCCCTGGTTGCCGCGCGCGCCCTCTTCGGCGATCGAGAACACCTTCGACTCCGCCTCGTCGAGCAGCTGGCGGACTTCCTTGCCCTGCGGGTTGAACGCATCGGCCGAGATTTCGTCGGCGACCGACACGAGCCGGCGCAGCACCGCGCGGTCGCGCACGATTTCCGCATAGCGGCGGATGTTCGCCGCGCTCGGCGTGTTCTGTGCGAGGGCGTTCAGGTACGCAAGCCCTCCGACGTCGTCGGCCTTGCCGGACGTGGTCAGCGCTTCGTACACGGTCACGACGTCGGCCGGGCGCGTCGACGCGATCAGGCGACCGATGTGCTCGTAGATGATCCGGTGGTCGTAGCGGTAGAAATCACCCTGCGACAGGAAGTCGGCAATCCGGTCCCAGGCCGCGTTGTCGAGCAACAGGCCGCCGAGCACCGACTGTTCGGCTTCGACCGAGTGCGGCGGGACTTTCAGCGATTCGATTTGAGGATCTTGCGGCGCGTTCATGGGTTGGGATTATCGCGAATAACCTACGACGACGCCAGAGACAGTCGCCGGCGAGCGGGCAATAAAAAAGGCAGGCCCCGGTTGCCCGGACGCCTGCCCTTGTCCGGACGACGGAAGCCGCCCGGAAAGCTTGCGTACGCTTACGCGTGGTCGCCGATCACGTTGATCGTGACGTCGACGATGACGTCCGTATGCAGCGCGACCTGGACGTTGTGCTCGCCGATCATCTTCAGCGGGCCTTCCGGCATGCGAACTTGCAGCTTCTCGACTTCGAAACCTGCCTTCTTCAGCAGTTCCGCGACGTCGCCGTTCGTGACCGAGCCGAACAGACGGCCGTCAACGCCCGACTTCTGCGTGATTTCGAACGACTGGCCGTTCAGCTTCTCGCCGACTGCCTGCGATGCCGCCAGCTTTTCAGCGGCGATCTTTTCGAGTTCGGCGCGGCGAACTTCGAATTCGGCGATCGCTTCCTTCGTTGCACGGCGAGCCTTGCGGTTCGGGATCAGGAAGTTGCGAGCGTAACCGTCCTTGACCTTGACGATGTCGCCGAGGTTACCCAGATTGGCGACTTTTTCCAACAGAATGATTTGCATTCGAATTCTCCTTATTGCGTCGCCTGATTACGCCTTGTGCTGATCGGTGTACGGCAGCAGCGCGAGGAAACGCGCACGCTTGATGGCCGTATCCAGCTGACGCTGATAGTGCGCCTTCGTACCCGTCAGACGAGCCGGCGTGATCTTGCCGTTTTCGCCGATGAAGTCCTTCAGCGTTTCCGTGTCCTTGTAGTCGATCTGCTCGACGCCTGCAGCCGTGAAACGGCAGAACTTCTTGCGCTTGAAGAGCGGGTTTTGTTGCTGACGACGCTTGTCGAATTTCTTACCAGTCGGGCGGGGCATGATTTCAGTCCTTTCCAATGTCCTGCAATGCTGTGATGTGAAACACCAAGGTTCTCGCGTTGCGGCTCTTCTTTGCCAGGAAGCCCGTGAACAGCGTTTCGACGCCCATTTCACGACTCTCCAGCCTGCCGCTCGCCTCACCGGCCGCCACCGCCTCGATCGTCATTTCGACCTGACGGGGAATGCCTGCTTCGACGACTTCCGTGCGGTGATGCAATGTGGCGCTTGCGATCGGAACACCAGCCGGCGTATATCGCACCGGCGCGCGTTCGACGACGCTTGCCGTCAATTGCAACCTGTTCACGTGAGTGGCGCGCTCCTTGATGGCTTAATGAATGACGAACTTAAGCCTGCGCTTCGGTCGGCTGAGCTGCAGCCGCCTTCTTGGCTTCTTCGCGCTGAACTTCCTTCATCATCGGCGACGGGCCGGTCTCGGCCTTCTTCATCTTGACGATGAGGTGACGCAGCACGGCGTCGTTGAACTTGAACGCGTGTTCGAGTTCGTCGAGCGTCGTCTGGTCGCACTCGATGTTCATGCAGACGTAGTGAGCCTTCGCGAGTTTCTCGATCATGTAGGCCAGTTGGCGACGGCCCCAGTCTTCGACACGGTGGATCTGACCGCCGTGCGACGTGATCGTGGTCTTGTAACGCTCGATCATCGCGGGCACTTGCTCGCTTTGATCGGGGTGCACGATGAATACGATTTCGTAATGACGCATTACACACTCCTTGTGGATTGAAGCCACCCGGGCGTCTGAACCGGTGTGGCAAGTGAGAAGCCGAAGATTCTAACCCGGATACGGGGCGCATGCAAGGCCAATCGACGATTCGCGCGCGGATTCGGCCATGTTTTCAAAGACTTGAAGAGGCGAACCCGCGCAGGCGGGACGCGCTTCGGCTCTTTTCCCGGTCAGGGTCGGAACAGAAGCGCGCAGCGGGCCCGCCTCCCGCCGCCGTGCGCTCACTCGGTGCGCGTACCGGCGAGCCGCGCATCGAGCGCGGTCCTGAACGCCGCGAGCGCCGGCGGCTCGGCGTCGGTCACGGCCCACCACGTCATCCCGGCCGCGTCCCAGCGGTCGAGCGCATAGCCCTGCGACACCGTCGCGTACGGCGTGCCCGGCCCTTCGCCGGCCGGCCGCACGTAGACGTCGATCACGTGCTGCCGGTAACGGTAGACGAGCACCGCGACGCGGCGGCGCCCGACGTAGTCGAGCCGGCCGCCGACCAGCGCGAAGCCGTCCGCCGCGAGATCCTCGACCGGCGGCGCATAGTCGAGCCGGCCGTTGAACCACGGCTTGACCGTGTGCCGGTCGGTCGAGATCACGTC
The DNA here is from genome assembly GCF_902833075.1 of Burkholderia sp. BCC0405. Lineage (NCBI taxonomy): Bacteria > Pseudomonadati > Pseudomonadota > Betaproteobacteria > Burkholderiales > Burkholderiaceae > Burkholderia > Burkholderia sp. BCC0405. Next base: position 89,512 of record NZ_CADFEO010000017.1, on the reverse strand, counting down.
GATGTCGCGCGCCGACAGGTCGGCCCGCACGTGGCTCGACACGAGTTCGTCGACCGTGCGGTCGATGTCGGCGTGACGCGCCGACAATGCCATCCCGCCCGCCGCCGCGAGCGCCACCAGCAGCGCGACACCCCAGCCGAGGCCGGGCAGCGCAGCGACCCGCGGCCCCGCACCGGCAGGCGCCGGGCGCGCCGCTGCGCCTTGATCCGTCAGCCACGAGAACCAGCGGCGGCCACGCGGACGCGGCTGCGGCCGTGACCGCGGTTCGGGCTGCGGCTCCGCCCGCGCCTGCTCGCGTGCAGGCGCATCGGCCGCTGCCGGCAGGCTCGCGAGGATGCTCGCCCGCAGCGCATCCGGCGCACGGTGATAGTCGGCCTGACGCACGGCCTGAACCAGCGTGACGATCCGCGCGCGTTCACGGCGGCACGCTTCGCACCCTTCGACATGCTGCTGGACCCGCAACGCGTCGGGCGCCGACAGCTCGCGGTCGACGTCCGCGTCCAGCAACGCTCGCGCTTCGTTACAGTCCATCGATAGCCTCCGATGCGGTTCCGCCCGCCGGCGTACGGCCCGGCCTGCCTTCGGCCGCCGGTGCCGGCGCGCCGCCCAGCAGCAAGGCGAGCTTGCGCCGGCCGCGTGCGAGCCGCGACATCACCGTACCGACCGGCACGTCTGCGATCGCCGCGATCTCGCGATAGCTCAGGTCCTCCATCTCGCGCAGCACGAGTACCTCGCGGTATTCGGGCGGCAGCTTCGCCAGCGCTTCATTCACGAGCCGCACGTTCTCGCCGCGCAGCAGGTGCGCGAGCGGATCCTCGGTCGCCGGTTGCCAGTCGTCGGGCACGTCGGTGTCGTCGAGCGTGTCGGGCAGCGCGACCTCGTGCGCATGCGTGCGCCGCCGCCATTCCGTGTACCAGGTGTGGCGCACGATTGTCAGCAGCCACGGCCGCGCGTTGTCGCCGCGACACGAATCGACGAAGCGCAGCGCACGCATGCACGCGTCCTGGACGACGTCGTCCGCATCGCCGGCGTTGCCGCTCAGCCAGCGCGCGAGGTTGTACGCGGCGTCGAGATGCGGCAGCACCAGCGCGCGAAACCGCTCGCCGCGCGCGAGCGCGTCGTCCGCCGACCGCTCATCGACCGCCTGTCCGGCTTGCCCCACATCGCCTCCTGGTTCCGGCGGCCGAAGCCGCGCCCGTTCCGCGCCCGGTGCCCGGGCAGACCGGCAACGCGCGCACTCGATGACCTTACCGTCGTTACGTCGAGTTTATTCCCGCGCCGCGCGCCCGATGCGTAAAAAATGGCCGGTGCCGCCGTGGCCGGGCCGGCCGCGCCGGTTACGGCGTGGTGTTCCAGTAGCCGGGGCTCGCGTAAGCGGCGCGCAGGTAGTCGATGAAGTAGCGCACGCGCGCCGGCACGTAGCGCTGCTGCGGGTAGACCGCGAGGATGTCGTAGTCGGGCAATGCATACTCGTCGAGCACGGTCTCGAGCGCGCCCGTCTCGAGCTGCGCGGCGATTTCCCACGTCGAGCGCCAGCCGAGCCCGAGACCCTCGGCCACCCAGCGGTGCAGCAGTTCGCCGTCGTTGCAGTCGAGATTGCCGGCCACACGCATCGTCGCGATCTTGCCGTGGCGCTGGAAATACCAGCCGCGGTTCTGCCCGCCCTGCAGGTTGAACGCGAGGCAGTTGTGCTTGAGCAGGTCGTCGAGCGACTTCGGCCGGCCATGCCGGCGGAAATACTCGGGCGTGCCGCACACGACGCGCCGGTTCGATGCGAGCTTCACCGCGACGAAGTTCGGATCGACGGCGCCGCCGATCCGGATCGACAGGTCGTAGCCTTCGCGCACGAGATCGACGACACGGTCGGTCAGGTTGAACGACAGCTGCATCTCGGGCTTGTCGGCCAGAAAGCCGGGGGCGTGCGGCGCGACGTGCTTGCGCCCGAACGCGGCCGGCGCGGACACGATCAGGTGCCCGCTGACCGCGCGGCGCCCGGCGGCCAGCTCGTTCTCGGCCTGGTCCCATTCGGACAAGAGACCGCGGCAACGCTCGAGGAACGCGGCGCCCTCCTCGCTGACCACCAGGCGCCGCGTCGAGCGGTACATCAGCTTCACGCCGAGACGCTTTTCGAGCGCGTCGATGCGCCGCCCGAGCACCACCGGCGACACGCCCTCCTCGAGCGCCGCCGCCGCGAGGCTGCCGGCATCGGCCACCCGCACGAACGTCTCGATCTGCTTGAAGCGATCCATCTCCCGTCTCCGTCTCTGTTCCGGCACCGGCGAAAAGCCTCGCCCAGCCGTCATTCCATACTTTTAGTTTCGAAATAAGCGACTTCGGCTGATCTTATCAAACCTTTCCTGCATCCCTAAAGTGTCCCCAACAGACCCATTCGCAAGATCCACCCCATTCAAGGAGACATTCATGGCCAAGATGAGAGCCGTCGACGCCGCTGTGCTCGTGCTCGAGAAAGAAGGCATCCAGACCGCGTTCGGCGTGCCGGGTGCGGCGATCAACCCGTTCTACTCCGCGATGCGCAAGTCGGGTGGCATCAGCCACGTGCTGGCACGCCACGTCGAAGGCGCGTCGCACATGGCCGAAGGCTTCACTCGTGCGGCCCCGGGCAACATCGGCGTGTGCATCGGCACGTCGGGTCCCGCCGGCACCGACATGATCACGGGCCTGTATTCCGCATCGGCCGACTCGATTCCGATCCTCGCGATCACCGGCCAGGCACCGCGTGCCCGCCTGTACAAGGAAGACTTCCAGGCCGTCGACATCGAATCCATCGCCAAGCCCGTCACGAAGTGGGCCGTCACCGTGCGCGAGCCGGCGCTCGTGCCGCGCGTGTTCCAGCAGGCGTTCCACCTGATGCGCTCGGGCCGTCCGGGCCCGGTGCTGGTCGACCTGCCGATCGACGTGCAACTCGCCGAAATCGAATTCGACATCGACACGTATGAACCGCTGCCGGTCTACAAGCCCGCGGCCACCCGCGCGCAGATCGAGAAGGCGCTCGCGATGCTCAACGACGCGGACAAGCCGCTGATCGTGTCGGGCGGCGGTGTGCTCAACGCGGCGGCCGAAGACCTGCTCGTCCAGTTCGCGGAAACGATCGGCGTGCCGGTGATCCCGACGCTGATGTCGTGGGGCGCGATTCCGGACGACCACCCGCTGATGGCCGGCATGGTCGGCCTGCAGACGTCGCACCGCTACGGCAACGCCACGATGCTCGCGTCGGACTTCGTGCTCGGCATCGGCAACCGCTGGGCGAACCGCCACACGGGCAGCGTCGAGGTCTACACGAAGGGCCGCAAGTTCGTGCACGTCGACATCGAACCGACGCAGATCGGCCGCGTGTTCGGCCCGGATCTCGGCATCGTGTCGGACGCGAAGGCCGCGCTGGAACTGTTCGTCGCCGTCGCGCAGGAATGGAAGGCCGCCGGCAAGCTGAAGGACCGCAGCGCATGGGTCTCGGAATGCCAGGAACGCAAGCGTACGCTGCAGCGCAAGACGCACTTCGACAACGTGCCGGTCAAGCCGCAGCGCGTGTACGAAGAGATGAACAAGGTGTTCGGCCGCGATACGTGCTACGTCAGCACGATCGGCCTGTCGCAGATCGCCGCCGCGCAGTTCCTGCACGTGTTCAAGGCGCGCAACTGGATCAACTGCGGCCAGGCCGGCCCGCTCGGCTGGACGATTCCCGCCGCGCTCGGCGTGCGTGCGGCCGACCCGAGCCGCCCGATCGTCGCGCTGTCCGGCGACTACGACTTCCAGTTCATGATCGAGGAACTGGCTGCCGGCGCGCAATTCAAGCTGCCGTACGTGCACGTCGTCGTGAACAACTCGTACCTCGGGCTGATCCGCCAGGCGCAGCGCGCGTTCGACATGGACTACTGCGTGCAACTCGCGTTCGACAACGTGAACGCGCCGGAACTGAACGGTTATGGCGTCGACCACGTGGCCGTCGCGGAAGGCCTCGGCTGCAAGGCGCTGCGCGTGTTCAAGCCGGAAGAGATCGAGCCGGCGCTGCGTCAGGCGCAAACGCTCGCGGAAGAGTTCAGCGTGCCGGTGGTCGTGGAAGTAATCCTCGAGCGCGTGACGAACATCTCGATGGGCGCCGAAATCGACGCGATCAACGAATTCGAGGATCTCGCCGAAAAGGCCGAGCACGCGCCGACCGCGATCTCGATGCTCGACTGAACCGCACGACATTTTTGACTGACCGACCGAAGAGGCTTAGCTCATGCCGAAGTTTGCTGCAAACCTGACCATGCTGTTCAACGAAGTGCCGTTCCTCGACCGCTTCAAGGCGGCCGCCGACGCGGGCTTCGACGCCGTCGAGTTCCTGTTCCCGTATCCGTACGCGAAAGAGGAACTCGCCGAGCGGCTCGAGACGCATCGCCTGCGCCTCGTGCTGCACAACCTGCCCGCGGGCAACTGGGACCAGGGCGAGCGCGGCATCGCGTGCCTGCCCGATCGCGTCGGCGAATTCCAGGAAGGGGTCGGCCGTGCGATCGAGTACGCGAAGGCGCTGAAGGTGCCGCAGTTGAACTGCCTCGTTGGCATCCCGTCGGCCAGCACGGCACGCGACAAGACGTTCGTCACGATCGTCGACAACCTGCGCTTTGCCGCCGACGCGCTCAAGCGCGAAGGCATCCGCCTGCTCGTCGAGCCGTGCAACAGCTTCGATATCCCGGGCTTCGCGCTGAACCGCTCGTCGGAAGGACTCGACGTGATCCGCGCGGTCGGCTCGGACAACCTGTTCCTGCAGTACGACATCTATCACATGCAGCGCATGGAAGGCGAACTGGCCGCGACGATCGAACGCAACCTCGCATCGATCGGCCACGTCCAGCTCGCGGACAACCCGGGCCGCAACGAGCCAGGCACCGGCGAGATCAACTACGCATTCCTGGTCGCGCTGCTCGACCGGCTCGGCTATGCCGGCTACGTCGGCTGCGAGTACAAGCCCCGCACCACCACGACGGAAGGCCTCGGCTGGCTGCAAGGCGTCGCCGGCTGCGCACCGGGCTCGGCGCGTCGCGCGGCCTGAGTAGCGCCCTTCCCGTTTTCAGCCCTCTAGGAGACTTTCACATGGCAACCATCGGTTTCATCGGCCTCGGCATCATGGGCGCGCACATGGCGCGCAACCTGCTCAAGGGCGACCACCAGCTCGTCGTGAACGGCGCGTTCCCGATCCCGGACGACCTGCGCGCGAGCGCGAAGGTCGTCGCGAACTCGACCGAAGTCGCACGGAACGCGGACATCATCATCTCGATGGTGCCGGATACGCCGGACGTGCGTAACGTGCTGTTCGCCGACGACGGCGTCGCGAAGGGCCTGACGGCCGGCAAGCTCGTGATCGACATGAGCTCGATCTCGCCGCTCGACACGCAGGAATTCGCGAAACAGATCAACGCACTCGGCTGCGACTACCTCGACGCGCCGGTGTCCGGCGGCGAAGTCGGTGCACGCGAAGCGACGCTGACGATCATGGTCGGCGGCCCGGAGGCGGCATTCGAGCGCGCCAGGCCGCTGTTCGAGAAGATGGGCAAGAACATCACGCTCGTCGGCGACAACGGCGCGGGCCAGACCTGCAAGGTCGCGAACCAGATCATCGTCGCGCTGAACATCGAAGCGGTCGGCGAAGCGCTGCTGTTCGCCGCACGTTCGGGCGCCGATCCGGAGCGCGTGCGCCAGGCGCTGATGGGCGGCTTCGCCGCATCGCGCATCCTCGAAGTGCACGGCGCGCGGATGACGAAGCGCACGTTCGATCCGGGCTTCCGCATCGAACTGCACCAGAAGGACCTGAACCTCGCGCTCGACGGCGCACGCAAGCTCGGCCTCGCATTGCCGCACACGGCGAGCGCGCAGCAGCTGTTCAGCGTGTGTGCATCGCACGGCGGCAAGGCATGGGATCACTCGGCACTCGTGCGTGCGCTCGAGATCATGTCGAACTTCGAGATCGGCCAGACGCCGGCCGCTTGACTCGCTGCGGCGATGCGCGTTTCCGCTGCGATGGCGGAGGCGCGCGACAGACATACGCGACCGGCCCGGCCGGTCGCATCGATGCGCGGCACACTCGCGCATCACGGTGGGGCGCCCCGCCCTGCACTGCCAACGGCATGCGGAACGGGGCGAAAAACGCCGCTCTGGGCTGAGAGCGGCGTGGTGGGGTCCGCAGCGGCACCCGGCGACGCCGGGGAAGCCTTGGTCGGTCAGACGTCGTCGTCGGGTGTCCGCCTGTCGGATTTCGCGTATTACATTTCTTTACGTTCAAGCGTGCGATTTTTCATGCAATCGTCGTCATGAACGCCTACACTTTCGCCACGCCTTTCGAGAAAACCGCCGCGCTTGCGGTCACTTCGGTGACCGCGCCCAGCGCGGTGTTTTTTTCGCCACTTCATGGCGCGTTTTCTTTTCAACCACCAAAGGAGTGCAACGATGGGTCTTCTTTCGTTTATCAAAGAGGCGGGTGAAAAACTGCTGGGTCATGCCGATGCGCAAGCAGCGGAAGATCCGAATGCCGCAAACCAGACCGCGGCCGATGCCATCAAGAACTACATCAACACGCAGGGTCTCGATACGTCGAACCTGACCGTCGCGTTCGACGGCGCATCGCGCACCGTGACGCTGTCGGGCAGCGTCGCCGACCTCGACACGAAGGCCAAGGTCAAGGTCGCGGCCGGTAACGTGCAGGGTGTCGCGGGCGTCAACGACGACGATCTGCAACCGGACGATCCGGAAGTGCAGTACCACGACGTGAAGCCGGGCGACACGCTGTCGGCGATCGCCAAGGAAGTCTATGGCGACGCGAACAAGTACCCGGCGATCTTCGAGGCGAACAAGCCGATGCTGTCGAGCCCGGACCGGATCTACCCGGGCCAGAAGCTCGTGATTCCGCCGCAGTCCTGAGCATTTCCGCCGGACTGATGCGACAAAAGCAGGCCATCGGCCTGCTTTTTTTCATGGTGACGCGCGGCGGGCCGGGCTACGCGGATCAATCCGCCGGTTACAACGTATCGAACATGCGTTGCAGTTCGTCGCGGCCATGAATGCCGTTCGCGAGCGCGAGCATCAGCAGCACGCGTGCCTTGAACGGGTTCAGCGACCCTGCGCTCACGAAGCCGAGCGCATCGTCGTTCGCGGCGCCGTTGCGCATCACGTGCCCCGACCCGACGCGCGACGCGCGAACCACCGCGACACCTGCGTTCACCGCATCGGCCAGCGCCGCCTGCAGCGTCGCATGGATCGAGCCGTTGCCCGTGCCCGCGACGACGAGTCCGCGTACGCCGGCCGCGACGAGCGCGTCGACGGCCGTCCGCGTCACGCCCGCGTAGCTCGCGACAACTTCGACGGGCGGCCACGCGGCGGCGATCGCCAGTTGCGTGTCGCGCGAACGCGTGATGCGACGCGCGAATTCGACCCGGCCGTCCTGCACCCAGCCGAGTGCGCCAAGTTCCGGCGACTGGAACGCGTCGACCGCATAGGTGCTCGTCTTCACGACGTCGCGCGCGCCGTGGATCCGGTTGTTGAACGCGACCAGCACGCCCTGCCCGCGCGCGGACGGATGCGCGGCCACCGTCACGGCGTTCAGCAGGTTCAGCGGGCCGTCGGACGACAGCGCGGTCGCCGGGCGCATCGCGGCCGTCAGCACGACCGGCTTGTCGCCGTTGACGACCAGGTGCAGCGCATACGCGGTTTCCTCGAGCGTGTCGGTGCCATGAGTGATCACGATGCCGTCGACCGCCGGATCGGCCATCAGCGCGTCGATCCGCGCGGCGAGCGTATTCCACAGCGGCGGCGCGAGATCCTTGCTGTCGATGCTGGCGATCTGCTCGGCGTCGATGCGCGCAATGGACGCGAGCGCCGGCACCGCGTCGACCAGCAAATTGACGCCGAGCGCGCCGGCCTGGTAGCCGGCCGTGCTGGCCGCGTCGGGCGCGGCGCCGGCGATCGTGCCGCCGGTGGCGAGCACGGCGATGCGCGGCAGGGTCGCCGCGGACGAACGAAATGCGGGATTCTGAGTATTCATGGCCGCGATTGTAAAGGCTTGTGGCCGGGATCCGGCAGGTTCCGGTACGGCGACCGAGACTGACCGCCGCACGTCATGGTTTATCCCGATCGTCCGGCAACACGTAACACGTGCCGTCAACGGCCGTGGTGTCCGCAACGTTATAGAAAGTGCCGTTTTGGTGTTTTCACATTGATTTGCCATAATCGGAGCGCGCTGTGCGATGCGGCCCCTTCCTCATTGCGCGGTGCTTCGTGACGGCGTCGATAACACGCAATTCACCCCATGGGAGTGTCGAAATGAAAATCCAATCGCTCGTAGCCGCAGTGCTTCTCGGCGGCATGCTGGCTTCCCCCGCGTTCGCGGCGAACAGCCAGCAGGACAAGATGAAAGCCTGTAACACCCAGGCAGCCGGCAAGACGGGCGACGAACGCAAGGCGTTCATGAAGGACTGCCTGTCGGCAAAGCCCGCGAAGGCAATGTCGCAGCAGGACAAGATGAAGGCGTGCAACACGCAGGCCACCGGCAAGAAAGGCGACGACCGCAAGGCGTTCATGAAGAGTTGCCTGAGCAGCCAGCCGGCAGCCTGAGTTCCGGCGCTCCCGTATCGAATGCCGCGCACCGCTTCGGCGGGCGCGGCATTTTTGTTTTCGTTGCACGCGCATCGACGCGCCCCGCCCCGCGCTTTTACCACGCCGCCTGCCCCGCTGTCCCGGCTTGCCGTACCGGCGCCGCCACATGGTGCGGCAATTCGCCGCGATTTCTTCTATGATGGCTGCAACGCGGCCCATCCAAGTACAAGAAGCGCCATCGGGCCGCCCTCGAGACAGACGCGCACGCGCGTCAAACGGAGGCATGGATGGCATGGAGACAACACCGCTGGTTCCGCCGCTGGCTGATCGTGATCGTATTCTGGGCCGTGCCCGTTGCGATCGTCGCCGTGCGCGAAATCCGCGAGGAAATGGCATACAACAAGGCGGACCTGCAGCTCGCGCTGACCACCTGGCAGCTCACCGACGCGCAGCAGCGAACCGGCGCCGCCGCGAAGTGCCACGGGGATCCTGACGAGGCGCGCGCGGCCGGCTGCCCGGCCGATGTGCTCGCCGCCAATGCGCCGCGCCAGCAGGCGGCCCGCGACGAATACGTGGTGCGCCGCAGCACGCTCGCGAGCTACCTGTGGCACGCGTTCGTCGGCTACTGGGTCGTGCCGGCCGCGTTCCTGTTCGCCTGCGGGGTCGTGATCGCGCTGATCCGCCGCGCGCTGCGCCGCCCCCCGATCAAGCCGCCTGTTCCGCCCGTCACGCACTGACGCGCGCGGCGGGCGCCGCAGTCCGATCGACCACCGTGTTTCCCGCATGCCGACGTGAGTCAGCGCGCGGGCGCCGGTTCGTCCGTTGGCGCACCGCGACATCTCCGAGCGATTTGACGCTTTTTCACGCTGCAATGAAAAAAGGCTGTAATCCGCTGTGATATAACTGCCGACGTGATCCGCTCCCTGAGCGAGACTCACTCCGAACATCATCCGATGGAGAAGAACGATGCAAAAACGGAATCTTGTGCTGAAAGCCGCCGCTGCGCTCATCGTCGGTAGCCTCGCGCTCACCGGTTGCACCACCACCCCGGACAAGCCGGACAACGCCGCAACGAACGCGTCGAAGCGCCAGGCAATCGACTCGAGCGTCGACGCCACGCTGTCGCGCATGTACTCCACGGTCAAGGGTTCGCGTGAACTCGTCGCGAAGTCGCGCGGCGTTCTCGTCTTCCCGGACGTCATCCAGGCCGGCTTCATCGTCGGCGGCCAGTCCGGCAATGGCGCACTGCGCGTCGGCGGCAGCACGGTCGGCTACTACAACACGTCGTCGCTGTCGGTCGGCCTGCAGGCCGGTGCACAGTCGAAGGCGATCGTGTTCCTGTTCATGACGCAGGAAGCGCTCGACGAATTCCGCGGCTCGGACGGCTGGGCAGCCGGCGCCGGCGCGTCGGTCGCGCTCGTGAAGATGGGCGCGAACGGCGCGGTCGACACGACCACGGCCACCGCACCGGTCCAGGTCGTCGTGCTGACGAACGCGGGCCTGATGGGCGACGTGTCGATCAACGGCACGAAAGTCACGAAGCTGAAGATCTGACGCTGGCGCACCGCCCGTGCGCACGGCGCGCGGGGCGATGCGCAAACGGCGATGTCCTTGCGGGCATCGCCGTTTTTTTATCCGCGCGCGCCGTGCGCCGCGCGCGTCAGGTCGTCGAGTCGATCACCTTGAAGCGCGAGCGTTTCTGCGCGCGGATCACCGACTGGTAGACGTCGACATACTGCTGCGCCATGCGGCGCGACGTGAAGCGCGCCTCGAAGCGCTGCCGCACGCGCGCACGCGGCAGCAGGTGCAACCGGTTCACGGCGGCCACCGCGCTGATTTCATCCTCGACGATGAAACCCGACACGCCCTCGTCCACCACTTCGGGCACTGCGCCGCGATTGAACGCAATCACCGGCGTGCCGCACGACATCGCCTCGATCATCACGAGGCCGAACGGCTCCGGCCAGTCGATCGGAAACAGCAGCGCATGCGCGCCCGACAGGAATTCGGCCTTCTGGTGATCCGCGATCTCGCCGATGAATTCGACGTGCGGCAATGCGAAGAGCGGCTTGATCTCGCGCTCGAAGTATTCCTGGTCGGCCGCGTCGATCTTCGCGGCGATCCTGATCGGCAGCCCGCACTGGCGGGCGATGCGGATCGCCGTGTCGACGCGCTTCTCTGGCGAGATACGGCCGAGGAACGCGAGGTAGCGCGGCTCGACCGGCTGCGGCATGTACAGCGTATCGGGCAGCCCGTGGTAGACGGTCGTCAGCCATTTCGCCTGCGGCAGCGGCTGGCGCTGCGAGTTCGAAATCGAGATCACCGGCGCCATGTTGAACGTGTCGAACACCGGCTGCTGCTCGGGCAGGTCGAGCCGGCCGTGCAGCGTCGTCACGTAAGGCGTCTCCTGCCGGTTGAAGACCGAGAACGAGTAGTAGTCCATGTGGAAATGGAGCACGTCGAAATCCTTCGCGCGGCGCGCGACCGTCTCCATCAGCAGCATATGCGGCGCGACCCGGTCGCGGATCGACGCGTCGAGCCGCAGCGCGCGCGGCCAGACCGGCTCGAGCTTCGCCCGCGTCGTCGAATCGCCGCTGGCGAACAGCGTCACATCATGGCCGAGCTCGACGAGCGCCTCGGTGATGTAGGACACGACGCGCTCCGTGCCGCCGTACAGCTTCGGCGGCACCGATTCGGTCAGCGGCGCGATCTGGGCAATTCTCATGGTCCACGTCTCCTGTGTCCTGTCCGTTGCGGCACGACCGGCGGGCCTCTAGGCTTTCGCGCCCCGCTCGCCCCTTGCAGCGCCGGCCGGCACGGGGCCAGCCGGATATCCCTTCATTATTCGCGATCCCGGTGCCCGGAACCGCCCGTCTTTCATTTTATGGAAGTTGTTACAGGCAGGATACATTCCGCCCGTCGGGCCGATCCGGCCCCCAACGCGACAATCGAGCCCGGACGAAGGCCACCCTGCCTGTCAGCGCGACGGCCACTTCCATGCCGGCAGGTCGCGCGTAGCGGCATCGACGAGCCCCGTCGCACCGAGCTGCTTGTCGAGCACCAGCGATTCGCAGCCGGCCTCGCGCTCGAGCGTCGCGATGAGCCGCGCCGCGTGCGACACGACAAGCACCTGCGAACGCTGCGCCGCCTGCGCGATCAGGCGGCCGAGCGCCGGCAGCAGATCGGGGTGCAGGCTCGTCTCCGGTTCGTTCAGCACCATCAGCGCCGGCGGCCGCGGTGTCAGCAGCGCAGCCGCGAGCAGCAGGTAGCGCAGCGTGCCGTCCGACAGCTCGGCCGCCGCGAGTGGCCGCAGCAGCCCCGGCTGGCGCATCAGCACGTCGAAGCGGCCGCGGCCGCCCGGATTGTCGATCTCGATCGACGCACCGGGAAACGCGTCGTCGAGCGCCGCATCAAGTGCCGCGCCGTCGCCGATTTCGCGGATCGTCTGCAACGCGGCGGCCAGGTCGGCGCCGTCGTCCGCGAGCACCGGCGTATGGGTGCCGATGTGCGACTGCCGCGCCGGCGCCTGCGCATCGGTCCGGAAGTGATCGTAGAAGCGCCACGAGCGGATCCGCTCGCGCACCGCGATCATCTCGGGTGCGCCGCTCGGATCGGCGAATTCGGTCATCATGCTGTCGAAGCTGGCCACCGGCTGCGGAATCGTCCGCCATTCGCCCGATGCGGTGCGCGCGCGGATCTGCGCGCCCTGCCGGTCGACCAGCAACGTCGACGGGCGCAACAGCGTGCCGCCCCAGATGCACTCGCGCTTGACCACCGGATCGAGCGAGAACTGCGATCTGCTCGGGATCGGCATGCCGAGATCGATCGAATAACCGAAATCGTCGCAGGCAAAGCCGAGCTTCAGGCTCACGGGTCCCTTGCGCACCGTGCCGGTAACCGGTGCATCGCCGTCCAGCATCGCCCGAGAGAAACGCTCCGGGCCGGCCCACAGCGTCGACGGCAACCCGCCTTCGCGGGCGAGCGAAGGGATCACGCGCCCCTGCGCGGTATCGGCGAGCAGCCGCAGTGCACGGTACACGCTCGACTTGCCGCTGCCGTTCGGCCCCGTGACGACGTTGAGCGCCGCGAGCGGCACGATCAGCTCGCGCAGCGAGCGGTAATTGGCGATGGCGAGCGTGTTCAGCGCGGTCATGACGAGGGAGGGTGAGCATGCGGGCCGCTGTCAGCGGCCTTCGGCGGCCTGCGGATCGGCCGCGGTATTGGCCGCCGTACTGGCGGCAGGCGAGCGCGCGTGCGGCCGTTCGGGATTCGGCGCATCCGACGCGGAATCGTGCGGATACAGTTCCATCCGGCTGCGCGGCAGGCATTGCGGATAGCGCTCCTGCAGGTAGGCGATCAACCCTTCGCGCACGCGGCAGCGCAGGTCCCAGCATGAAGACGAATCGGCCGCGCTGACGAGCGCGCGCAGCTGCATCGTGCGTTCCGTCGCGTCGGTCACCTGCAGCACCTGCACGCGACCGTCCCACTCGGGTGCCGCGTGGACGAGCCGCGCGAGTTCCTCGCGCAGCGGCGCGAGCGGCGTGCGGTAGTCGACCGACAGGTAGACCGTGCCGATGATTTCCGAACTGCTGCGCGTCCAGTTCGTGAACGGGTTCTCGATGATCCATTGCAGCGGCACGACGAGGCGCCGCTGGTCCCACAGGCGCACCGACACGAACGAACCGGTGATTTCCTCGATGCGCCCCCACTCGCCCTGGATCACGACCACGTCGTCGAGCCGGATCGGCTGCGTCAGCGCGATCTGCAGCCCGGCAATCAGGTTGCCGAGCACCGGCCGCGCGGCGATACCGGCGACCAGGCCCGCAACACCAGCCGACGCCAGCAGGCTCGCGCCGACCTGGCGCACGTTCGGGAACGTCATCAGTGCGGCGCCGGTGCCGATGATCACGATCAGCACCATCACGGTCCGCACGAGCACCTTGGCCTGCGTATGGATGCGCCGGGCCTGAAGGTTGTCGGCCGTATCGATCGGATGTGCCTGGATGATGGCGTCGCCGACGCCGGCCGCGAGCCGCACCAGCAGCCACGTGAGTGAAATGATGGAGCCGACCGCCGCCGCCGTGCGCATGCCGCGCACGAACGACATGCCGTCGTCGGCCTGGACCCACAGAAATTCGAGCGCCAGCAGCGCGAGCACGACGAGCGACGGCCTGTCGATGTAGCGCAGGATCGCGCTCATCAGCGGATACGGCTGCGCGATGCGCTTGACGATGCGTGCGCCGAGACGGTGCACGACCGTGACGACCAGCAACACGATGACGGACACGGCCAGCGTGCCGAGCCATGAATGCAGCGGCGCATCGGTGATGCGCTGCAGTTCCTCGATTGAAATCATCGGCGCCCGTGGGTTATGAGGCGCGCACGCCTCGTCCTGGATGCGTCGGCGACGCCCGGGCCACGCGCGGGCCCGGACACGGCGTCAGGTCAGCTGCCGCTCCTGCAGGGAAACGCCTTGCCGAGACCGAGCGACACCGCGGTGCTCGCATTGTAGTCGGCCAGCTTCGGATTTTCCGCGATGTACTTGCGCACCGCGTCGGTCATCTGCTGCGCCCGGATGTCGGGCGGCAGGCAGAAATACTGGCCGACCCGCGGCCCCGTCGTGCCGCCGATCGCGTCGATGGTGTTGTAGACGCCGTCGGCGGCGCCTTCGATGTAGGCCGCGCACGACGCCCGCGATTTGACGTCCGTCTTCGCGCACAGCCGGTCGAGATCAGCGCCCGTGAAAGCCGCCGCCGACAACGGCACGGCAAACGCCGCGGCACAAAACATTGCGCGCAACATGGTGTTCCTTATGTCAATGCGGCCCGAGACCGCCTGCTGCCTTGGCCGGCGCGGCGCCGGGACGCCCTGCGCCGGCCGGGATCCGGCCGGGCGGGCACCGTCTGCCGCACCGAAAACCGCTATTTTGCACTCTTTTGCGCATCTGCCGGCGTCGATGCCCCGATGCGCGTCGTCCGCTTGCTCAGGATCTCGATCGCGTCCGGCGCGTTGTAGTGCTTCGCGAATTCGAGCGCGGTGATGCCGAGCTGGTTCTTCACCTGCGGATCGGCGCCCTGATCGAGCAGCAGCGTGACCGTCGACGCATGGTTGCCGCGCGCGGCCATCATCAGCGGCGTCGTGCCGTTCGGCGACGCGGTATCGATGTACGCGTCGTGGTCGAGCAACAGCTTCACCACTGCGTCCTGGCCGTTGGTCGCTGCGTAGTGCAGCGGCGCCCAGCCCTTCTTGCTGACTTCCGCACCCTTGTCGATCAGCAGCTTGGCGAGGCCGAGGTCGCCGTTCAGCGACGCGAGCATCAGCGCATTTTCGCCGGCCTTGTCTTCCTTCTCGAGGTCGACGTTCGGCGTCGTGGCGAGCGCCGCCGCGACCTTGTCGGACTTCTCGCGTGCGGCGATCACGATCAGCGGGTCGCCGTTCGGTGCGACCGTGTTCGGATCGAGCTTGCCGCTCTTGAGCTGCTGGCCGATGTCGGCGATGTCGTCGAACTTGACGGCCTTGACGATCGCATCGAGCGATTCGGCATGCGCGCCGGCGGTCGCGAACAGGCCGCTCGCGACAAGCGCGGCGGCAACGAGTACGCGTTTCGGCAGATGGTTGGTCGGCTTCGTCATTGTTGTGGGCTCCTTCCCTGGGTTGTCGGCTGCGCGCACGTCGTTAGCGGGCGATCTTGAACAGCCGGAAAAAGTTCTGCGTCGTCGCATCGGCGAGCGCCTCGACGGCGATCCCGCGCTCGGATGCGATAAAGCGTCCGACATGGCTGACGTACGCAGGTTCATTCGGCTTGCCGCGATACGGCACCGGCGCGAGGTACGGCGAGTCGGTCTCGATCAGCAGCCGGTCGAGCGGCACGCGCCGCGCGACGTCCTGCACGTCGGTCGCGTTCTTGAACGTGACGATGCCCGACAGCGAGATATGGAAGTTCTGCGCGAGTGCCTGTTCGGCCACCGGCCACGGCTCGGTGAAGCAGTGCATCACGCCGCCCGGCACGTCCGCGCGCTCCTCGGCCATGATCCGCAGCGTGTCCTCCGACGACGAGCGCGTGTGGATGATCAGCGGCTTCATCGTCGCGGTCGCCGCGCGGATATGCGTGCGAAAGCGTTCGCGCTGCCATTCCATATCGTCGATCGAGCGGCCTTCGAGACGGTAGTAGTCGAGGCCCGTTTCGCCGATCGCGACGACCTTCGGGTGCGCGGCCAGCTCGACAAGCTCCGCGAGCGTCGGCTCGCGCGCGTCCTCGTGATCGGGATGCACGCCGACCGACGCATAGACGTTGTCGTGCGCGTCCGCGATTGCAAGGACCTCCGGCAGCGTCTCGAAATCGACGGACACGCACAGCGCGTGCGTGACGTCGTGCTCGCGCATGTTCTCGAGAACAGCCGGCAGGCGGTCAGCCAGGCCCTTGAAATTGATGTGACAGTGAGAATCGACGAACATCGTGTTTCCTGAATACGTAAGGCGGGCGCTCATGCGCGCGCCGGCATGCGGCAACGGATGGCGTTCGCGGACCGGCCGCCACGGTCGCGTCGCGGTGTGAGCCGGTCATCGCTTCACAACTCACGCGAAACAATGCCGGATCACGCGAAAATTTCCCGATAGCCGAGAAATAATTCCTCGAATACAAGCCGCGCGTTGAGCGGATGGTTCTCGACCGTCCGCTGCCGCGTCACGGCCTTCATGAAGCGGGCGAACGCGTTCGCATCGACCGCTTCCGCGCAGCGCGCGAGCGCCGCCGCGTGCATCGGGAAGTAGCGCGGCGTGCCCGCCATCCGCTGGGCGAGCAGATCGTACAGCCAGCGCTGCAGCCACCCAAGCACCAGCGGCACCGGCAGCTTCTGCAGCGTCTCGCCACACGCGAACGGGTCGCAAGCCGCACCGGCCGCGAGCTGCCCGAGCGTGTAGTCGCGCAGCGGGCGATTCTCGTCGCTCGCGAGCGCCAGCGCGGCGAGCGGCGCGCCGCCGGCCTCGGCGAGCAGCGCAGGCGCATGATCGACGCCCTGCGCGGCGAGCCAGGCCGCGGCCGCGTCCGGCGCCGGCACCATCATCGGCCACTGCCGGCAGCGGCTGATGATGGTCGGCAGCAGGCGGTCGATGCGCGCCGACACGAGCAGGAACACGACGCCGGACGGCGGTTCCTCCAACGTTTTCAGCAGCGCGTTCGACGCGGCGACGTTGAGTGCCTCGGCCGGATACAGCACGACGACGCGCGCGCCGCCGCGATGCGAACCGACCCCGCAGAAGTCGAGCAGCGCGCGTACCTGCTCGATCTTGATTTCCTTGCTCGGCGCCCGCGTCTTCTTGCCGCCTTCGTCCGCGTCGGCCGCCTTCGCGTCGTCCGCGGCGCCCGGCGCCTCGCCCGCCAGCGCCTCGGGCAGCACGATCCGGTAGTCCGGATGGTTGCCCTGCGAGAACCAGGTGCAGGCCGCGCAGGTGCCGCACGGCTCGCCGTTCGGCTGCGGCGATTCGCACAGGAAGCCCTGCGCGAGATGCTGCGCGAACTGCAGCTTGCCGATCCCGGCCTGCCCATGCAGCAGCAGCGCGTGCGGCCATTGCGCACGCAGCTGCTGCAGGCGGGTCCAGTCGTCGGTCTGCCACGGATAGATCATGGGGGGCGCTCCTTGCGAATTACAGCGCGGCGAGTACGCGTTCGAGCTGCTGGCGGATCTCGGGAATCGTCTGCGTCGCGTCGACAATCGCGAAGCGGTGCGGCGCCTCTTCCGCGCGTCGCAGATATTCGCTGCGCGTGCGCTTGAAGAACGCGTCGGACTCGCTTTCGAACTTGTCGGGCATGCGCGCGGCGCCGCGGCGCTCGCTCGCAACCTGCGGCGCGACGTCGAACAGCACCGTCAGGTCGGGCTGGAAACCGCCCTGCACCCAGCGCTCGAGCGTCTCGAGCTTGTCGCGCGGCAGCCCTCGGCCGCCGCCCTGGTACGCGAACGTCGCATCGGTGAAGCGATCGGACACGACCCAGTCGCCGCGCGCGAGCGCCGGCTCGATCACGAGCGCCAGGTGCTCGCGGCGCGCGGCGAACATCAGCAGCGCTTCCGTCTCGAGATCCATCGGCTGGTTCAGCAGGATCTCGCGCAGTTTCTCGCCGAGCTGCGTGCCGCCCGGCTCACGGGTGACGACGACCTGCCTGCCGGCCGCGGCCAGCTTGCCCTGGAGGCGTTCGCAAAACCATTGCAGGTGGGTGGTCTTCCCCGCCCCGTCGATGCCTTCGAACGTGATGAATTTACCGCTCGCCATTATTGCCCTCGTATGTATTTGTCCACGGCCTTGTTGTGGTCGCCGAGCGTGTCGGAGAACACGCTCGTGCCGTCGCCTTTCGCGACGAAATAAAGCGCGCTCGTCTGTGCCGGATTGATCGCCGCCTGCAGCGCGGCCACGCCGGGCAACGCGATTGGAGTAGGCGGCAGCCCGCGTCGGGTGTAGGTATTGTAAGGAGTGTCGGCCTGCAGGTCGCGCTTGCGCAGGCGGCCGTCGTACAGATCGCCGAGCCCGTAGATCACCGACGGATCGGTTTGCAGCGGCATGCCGATGCGCAGCCGGTTCGCGAACACCGCCGCGACGAACGCGCGGTCGGCCGCATGGCCGGTTTCCTTCTCGATGATCGACGCGATCGTCAGCGCTTCGTAAGGTGTCTTGTACGGCAGGCCCGGCACGCGCGCGGCCCAGGCCTCGTCGAGACGCGTCTGCATCAGATGGTACGCGCGCCGGTAGATGTTCAGGTCGCTCGTGCCCTTGTCGAACAGATAGGTATCGGGGAAGAACAGCCCCTCGCCGCTGCCGCGCTGCACCGCGCTGTCCGACGCGCCGATCGCGCGCAGCAGTTCGGCGTCGCTCATGCCGGCCGTCGAGTGCGCAAGATCGGGGTTCGAGTCGAGTTCCGCGCGCATCCGCTTGAAGGTCCAGCCTTCGATGACCGTCGCGACATACTCGTTCACGTCGCCGCGCGCGATCTTCTGCAGCACCTCGTAAGGCGTGATGCCGGTCTTGAATTCGTAGTTGCCGGATTTGAGCCGGCTCGACAGCCCGAGCACGCGCGTCATCGCGACGAAGCCGAGCGGCTCGACCGGCACGCCGCCGCGCTTCAGTTGCAGCGCGACGCTCTTCACGCTGCTGCGCGGCTTGATCGTGACGTCGAGCGATGCCGAACCCAGCAGCAAGGGCCGGGTTGCCCAGTAATATCCGCCGCCCGCGCCGGCAGCGGCCACAACGACGGCCAGCGCCGCGATCGTCGCGGCGCATTTCTTCAGTAGGGACATGGAAACGTGACTCAGGTAAGACCCATATAATACTTGCTCGCCTCCGTCAAAGTCAGGGTTGACTGTTCCCTCATTCCATGAGCACACCGTTCGCTTCACCGGCAGTCCAGGCCGCACCCGCCTCGCTCCCCGTTTTCCCCCGCCCGTCCGCCGCCGATTTCGACGCGCCGGGCGCCTGCATGCCGCTGCCGCAGTTCGGCGTGATCGACGTGGCCGGCGACGATGCCGCGACGTTCCTGCACAGCCAGCTCACCAACGACATCGAACATCTCGACGCCGCGAGCGCGCGGCTGTCCGGCTACTGCTCGCCGAAGGGGCGCCTCCTCGGCTCGTTCCTCACGTGGCGCGCCGGCCACGGCGTGCGCCTGCTGGTGTCGAAGGACGTGCAGCCCGCCGTGCAGAAGCGGCTGTCGATGTTCGTGCTGCGCGCAAAAGCGAAGCTGACGGATGCGAGCGACGCGCTCGCGGTGGTCGGTTTCGCGGGCGACGTGCGCGACGCGCTGTCGGGCATCTTCGACGCGCTGCCGGACGGCGTGCACGTGAAGGTCGACGGCCCCGCCGGCACGCTGATCCGCGTGCCCGATGCAGCCGGCCGCAAGCGCTATCTGTGGATCGGCCCGCGCGCGGAAGTCGACGCGCGCATCGCCGCGCTCGGCGGCACGCTCCCGGTCGTGTCGCCGGCCGTCTGGGACTGGCTCGACATCCGCGCGGGCGAACCGCGCATCACGCAGCCTGCCGTCGAACAGTTCGTGCCGCAGATGGTCAACTTCGACGTGATCGGCGCCGTTAACTTTCGCAAGGGGTGCTACCCGGGCCAGGAAATCGTCGCGCGCAGCCAGTACCGCGGCACGATCAAGCGCCGCACCGCGCTCGCGCACCTCGCCGGCGAGACCGATACCGTGCATGCCGGCATCGAGCTGTTCCACAGCGACGATCCCGGCCAGCCGTGCGGGATGATCGTCAACGCGGCGGCCGCGCCCGCGGGTGGCGTCGACGCGCTCGTCGAGATCAAGCTCGCCGCGCTCGACAACGGCACGGTGCACCTCGGTTCGGCCGACGGCCCGGTGCTTGCGTTCGATACGCTGCCGTACGCCTGGCCGACGGAAGCGTGATGCACCGACAACCCGTTCGCGCGCCGGCTTGCGAGTCGCAGCCGGCGCCCGACGTTTCCTGCGAGAGATTCGCCCGATGTGTCTGATTGCCTTCGACTGGCAGCCCGATGCCGCCGCCGGTCCCGTCTTTACCCTCACCGCCAATCGCGACGAGTTCTTTCGTCGGACGAGCGCGCCGCTCTCGTGGTGGGAAGATGTACCGGGCGTGCTTGCCGGCCGTGATCTCGAAGCAGGCGGCACGTGGCTCGGCGTATCGCGCGACGGCCGTTTCGCCGCGCTGACGAACTACCGCGCACCGTTCGACATTCGCGCCGGCGCGCCGACCCGCGGCAAGCTCGTGTCCGATTTCCTCGGCGGGCCGTCCGCCGCGCCGCTCGACTACCTCGGGCAGCTCGCCGAGCATGCGGCCGTCTACAACGGCTTCAACCTGCTCGTCGGCGACTGGCGGCGGCGTGAACTCGCGTGGTTCTGCAATCGCGCGCCCGAGGGCGAAAGCGGTGTCGCCGCGCCCGTCGCGATCGCGCCCGGCGTGCATGCGCTGTCGAATGCGCGGCTCGATACGCCCTGGCCGAAAGTGATGCGCAAGCGCGCGGAACTCGGCACGCTGCTCACCGACAATCCAACCCCGACGCTCGACGAGCTGATCGCGCTGATGCGCGACCCGCATGTCGCGGACGACGATGCACTTCCGCACACGGGTATTCCGATCGAGCGCGAGCGTGCGCTGTCGGCCGCGTTCATCGAGACCCCCGAATACGGGACGCGCGGCACGACCGCGCTGCGTGTCACGATGAAGGAAGGCGTGCGGCTGACGGTCGAGATCAAGGAACGCTGCGACGACGACGGCTCGCACCGAACCGTCCGCCCGGGCACGTTCGAGCGCGCATTCACGTTCGACCTCGACGCGACACAGCCGCGCTGAGCGCGCGAACAGGCGCCGTGCTACGGCGCGCGCGCCATCTCGACGTGCGGCACGCCGGCTTCGACGAACGGTTCACCGACCGCCGCGAAGCCGTGCCGCAAGTAGAACGACACGGCCGAATCCTGCGCGTAGAGCCGCACGACGATTTCGCCGCGCCGCCGCGCCGCCTCCAGCAGTGCGTCGAGCACGGCCGACCCGACGCCCTGCCCGCGTGCGTCGGCCAACACCGCGACGCGCCCGATCGTGCCGGACGGCAGCAGCCGCCCCGTCGCGACCGCGCGGCGTATACCGGTCGCCGCATCGACCCGATACGCCACCGCATGGAGCGACAGCGGATCGTCTTCATCGAGCTCCCATTCCGGCGGAATCTGCTGCTCGCGCACGAACACCGCGTCGCGAATCCGCGCGGCGTCGCCGCCCAGTACCGTCCAGTCGCCGGTTTCCACCACGCCGTCCGTCATCGCAGCTCCCATGCGGCGCGTACGCCGCTCAACCATCGCCATCAAACGTCGTCGAATGCGGCCTTCAGCGCCGCGACGGCATCGGCATGCGCGGCCCGTACCTCGGGCACGTAGCCGGCCATCTTGAAGAATTCGTGGATCATCCCCGGATAGCAGACCAGCGTGACCGCGTTGCCCGCTGCGCGCAACTTGTCCGCATACGCGGCGCCTTCGTCGCTCAGCGGATCGTATTCGGCCGTCGCGATCCACGCCGGCGCGACGCCCGAGAACGACGGCGCATCGCGCATGCCGTCGAGCGGCGCGAAACGCCAGTCGTCGCGGTCCGCCCGATCGCGCACGTATTGCGTGAAGAACCACTGGATCGTGTCCTGCGTCAGCAAGTATCCGCTCGCGAGCCGCGCATGCGATTCGGTGTCCTGGTAGCCCATCACGCCCGGATAGATCAGCATCTGCAGCGCCAGGCGAATGCCTGCGTCGCGTGCGAGCACCGCGCATACGGTCGCGAGCGTGCCACCCGCGCTGTCGCCGCCGACGGCCAACCGTTCGGCGTCGATACCTAGCGTGGCGGCCTCGTGATGCAGCCATTGCAACGCGTCGTCGGCATCGTTCACCGCGGTCGGGAACCGGTGTTCCGGCCCGAGCCGGTAGCCGACCGACAGCACCGCGCATTGCGCATCGTGCGCGAACATCCGGCAGAGCGCGTCGTGCGTATCGACACTGCCGACCGTGAAGCCGCCACCATGGTAGTAGACGAGCGCGGGCAGCGGCTCCGCGAGGCTCGGCGCGACCGGCAGGTACAGCCGTGCACCGATCGTGCGGCCGTCGCGCGTCGGCACGACGCATTCCTCGACCGAATGCATCGGCGCCGGCGCGACGTCGAGGATCGGCGCGCTTTTCTCGTACGCGGCGCGCGCCTGCTGCGGCGTCTGGTGGTGATAGGACGGACGTTTCGCACGCTCGATCATGTCGAGCACCTGGGCGATCTTCGGATTCAGCGGCATCGGTTAGGACGGCGCCTGCGGGGCACCGTGAACGGACAAGCGTGCATGATGCCATGCGCGCGTCAGGCAAGCGTCACGCGCCGTGCGTATCGACATTCCGGTGCGCCAAGACGCCTCGCAAAACAGGACGGCCCTGCCTGTGAAGAGGCAGGGCCGTGCATCCGGGCGCTTACGCGTCGCTCGGGCCGGGCTGGGCGTCAGGCGCCGTGCGCGAGCGTTGCCGCTTGATGTCGCGGCCCACCGCGAGCCGCCGCATGTACTTGAACGTGCCGAGCGCCTTCGCAACGAAATTGCCGTCGCTGTCGCGCACTTCGCCCTCGCAGTAGGCCATCGTCGTCGAGCGATGCATCACGCGCCCGTAAGCGCGCAACTCGCCGCGACCCGGCTGCATGAAGTTCACCTTCATCTCGACCGTCACGACGCCGACACCGTCATCGGTCAGGCTGCGTGCAGCCATCGCGAGCGCGATGTCCGCGAGCGTCATCGTCACGCCGCCGTGCGCGATGCTCCACGTGTTCATGTGCCGCTCTTCGAGCGGCAACACGAGCTCGCTCGCACCGTCCTTCGCGGACACGAGCTGCACACCGAGCAGGTCGACGAACGGGCTTTCGATCGACGGGACGTCCGTCGGGGTTGCCGCATCGCTCATCGTGCGGTGTCGACGATGTAGTCGACGCACTCGCGCGATTCGGCCACCGCGACGACGAATTTCTTCACTTCCTGGTGAACCGGATGCACCTGGTACGCATCGAGCGCGGCCTTGTCCGCGAAATCGGATACCAGCACGATGTCGGCGGTCGCATCGAGGCCCGGCGTCGCCACGCCGACGTCGATCTGCAGCGTGCCTGGCACGAGGTCGCGGCAGCCTTCGAGCTTTTCCTTCAGCTTCAGCGCGTTCTGTGCACGCGTCGCGCCTTCGGCCGATTCCTTCAACTTCCACATGACAATATGTCTGATCACTTCGTTCGCTCCTGTTCGTGATGGTTCGGCAATCTGCCGCAACCGCTTGCCAGTCGGGCGTTTCAGGCCCTTCCACCGTTCGCTCGCGTTCGCCGGAAATCGTGTCCAGCCGAGAAAAAAGGGGGGTATCATTTCGACCGTCAAAAGACGATACCCCCTTTTTCACCGTGCCACTTGCCACATCCAGATCCGACAAGCGAAGGCAGGCAACAAGCCTACCAAACTTACCGACGGCAATGGACTGTATCTGTTGGTGAAGCCGCCCGGCTCCAAGCTCTGGCGATACAAGTACAGAATCGCCGGGAAGGAGAATCTCTTCGCGATCGGCGAATATCCAACCGTCAGCCTCCGAGACGGACGCACGGCACGCAGACGATGCCTGCAGTTTCGAAATCATTCGCAATTCGAACAATTGATCAACGTCGGTCGGTGCATGACGCCTGCATCGATTTTGGCAAATGAGTCCCGGTTACTCGACGGTTTGCATCTCGTCGCACTGCGCGACGTGCACTCCAGCCCGCGATCAGTCGCCAGCCGAGAAAAGTAGCGGGCTCCGCCCCGGCCAAAAGCGCTTGACACATTTCTTGACGACGCGTACTGTCGGTCGCTGAAGTATTCAAGAAGCGCGATTGCTGCTCATCATCGACCGCAACCTGCGGTATTCGTTGTCCTCTCCCTCCTTGATTTCTTTTCGTCGTCCATTCGAGGCGCATGTGCTCGCCCATTTTCAGGAGATCTGCCATGGATACCGGTACCGTCAAGTGGTTCAACGACAGCAAGGGCTTCGGCTTCATCACCCCCGACAGCGGCGGCGACGATCTGTTCGCCCACTTCTCGGAAATTCGCGGCGACGGCTTCAAGACCCTCGCGGAAGGTCAGAAAGTCAGCTACGAGACAAAGAACGGCCCCAAGGGTCTGCAAGCATCGAACATTACCCCGCTGTAATCGCCCGACGCCATCCGTCCTGCTCACGAAGCGGCACCTCACTGCCGCTTCAATTGCTATACCCTCGATCGTAGATGCAACGCGACTCGACGCAGCCCAGGCTCGACCATCCGTCTCACATCCGGCCGTCAACTCAGTGCATAGGGTCGATATGCAAACATCGCTCGTAGCGCGCGTATTCAGCCGCACGAATGCGATCGGGCGAGTCATGCTCACCGCCCCGCGCAAGCCGCACATCAGGAGAATCCGCATGACCCGAAGCCAGCCTCGCAGTAACAAGGCCCCTCCGCGCGCCAAGCAGGCCGTGATCCTGCCCAAGCTGGGCACCGCATTGAACTGGGTACCGCCCAAGCCGCCCTCTGGCACGAACTCGCGCCCGAAGAGGCGCCCGCTTGCGCCGCAATAGCGAATTGAGCCGGTTATAACAGCGGACCTGCCTTCGAATGCAGACAATCGCTCTGACGGAAGACATCGGCACGGCAAAAGAAGAACGCTTGGAACTGGACGGCGTTGTCGACGTAAGGCCGGAGTTGTCCGTCTACGATCTGACCGAAGGCCGCATCAATTTCCGGCACAGAGACGACCAGGCGCCGACCGCTTCGACGGGAAAGCAATTCGTTCGACGCTAGCCCGATCGCGGGCGTCATCGAGTCGACACGTGACAACGTCACCGCCTGCCACTCGCAAGCCGATATCGCACGCCTGTCGCACCGCATGCCGACACGTTCTTGTACGTACCCCAAAATAAATCATACGTGCATCAAACGATGCGCGTATGATGGGTTCATCAGGGAGATCACCAGTCCTCTGATCTTTCGCCCCTCCGTCCGCCCTCTTGCTGCAACGCCCCTCCTTCGCGCTGCAACGTAGTCCCCTTCACCAACCAGCCTGCTCCGCAACAGGGATACCGGCTGGATGTGTTCGCCCATGCGACTCGTCGTGGCCGAACGCCAGGAGTTTGTCATGAGCATGCACGTCTACCGTGGATTCGAGATTTATCCATTGATTTACCCTCATGTGCTGGCGCCGAATGGCAGCCCGCATAACTACGACGCCGGGTTCGACGCGGCCGTCAAGATTTGCCTTCGCGGGACCACCGATACGCTGACACAGAGCCAGACTTTCAGGTTGCGCGACACCTCGCCGTTTGACAGCGCCGGCGACGCCCGTCGTGCCTCGGTGCGCTATGCCGAGAACATCATCGACGACAATCGCGACAAACAGGGTTTCTTTTCCAGCGCACGCTGAAGCGACTCCTCAGCGCAACACAATTTCCCGGTCGTTTGGAGGGCGAAATGATCATCGACGAACTACTCGGCTTGATCGGACGACATGAGGTCACCCGGATCGACACCGTCGTGCCCGCCAGAATCGCCGATTCAGCGATGTGCCATCCACATGAACTGCAAATGTTCGTGGCTATACGTGCACTATCGATCGGGGCCGGATATTCGGAATTCGAATCCGACGGGATAGCGAGCGCCGTCATGACACGGCTCGGCTAGCTGTACGCTCGAACCTTTCAAAACAGGATCTACATGACGACAATTACTCTGAAGCTCAACGAACCGATCGATGTCGCGCTGCGGCGATTCCGGCGTGGCATCGAGAAAACCGGGTTGATTCGCGAGTTGCGCAGCCGCACCGGCTATGAAAAGCCCACGACGGAACGCAAGCGAAAAAAGGCCAGCGCCGTTGCCAGGCAGCGCTTGCGTGCGAAACGCATGTTGCCGCCCCGGAAAATGTACTAGGAGAGCATCGTGTACAACATGCCGACCGAGGCGCCTCCGTTTTTTCCGCTGACTAAATGCGAAGTCGATTTCAATCAGCAGAAAGACATGGTGACACTGTTACCTAGCTTCTATGCATTCGGGTGCGAGTACACCAGCCGGGGTTTTCTGATCGGTCGGGACGACGCATTCAAATTGATCGCCGCAATAGAGAAGGCGCTCAGTATCCGAGGATGAGCTCACGCCGACGCGTTCACGAACATTGAAAGCCAGAAGACCAACCATGCGCGTCGCAACCAGGTATGTTGATTTGCTCTGTTTCCTTGTTGCGCTGCAACTCGTCACCCAAAGGAAAACTCGTCAGTGGCTGTCGCCCCATCAGCTAGTTGAATCATTGCAGGCATGGCTAATCGTCCATCGAGCGAAATGCGAGTGGCGTGATCGTGTCTGGATAGGTCATGCTGCTCTTCAGATAGCGAAGTCCGTCCACCCGGTGGATAGCGACGCGCCTTCTGAACAGCGCCCTGGTGTGGCATATGACTCGACAGTCCACCCGCGAGGTGCGCCCGCAAATCGATTAGGTCTACGACTAAAGTGCATCCAGTATCTTCGTGAGCGTGTCTGATAGTAACCGTCCCCTCATGGGGCGAGCACTCGAGCAACGGCAGCAAGCTAACGAGAAGAAATCGTCAGTCGTTGACTCGGTCACAGAAATACAGGATTTGGAGGAAAAATGCGCTTCAATTCGACACGATTCCGGATCGATTCGACACCGCGCAGAGCCGATGTTCAGTATGTCGCGCATGTGCGGATTACCACAACGCTGATGAACGGCACGGAGCAAGAAGTACACAATAGCAGCGATTTGGCTGCCTTCTACAGTCGTGACGATGCAGTTGCATACGCAAAAAAATGGGCAGAAGAATGGCTAACGTCACAGTATGGTTGACGAGCGATGCGAACATAGCTGACGGAACCATTCTTCCACACTGAAAACCCCATGCGGATGGCCACGTTGGAAGGAGTCTGATTTGCTAACCAGATCTCGAGGAATGGCAACGCCGACGATGATGGTCGACCGAAGTTACGTACCTCACTACGTGGTGCTTCTGGACGGCTGGCGCCCTTACGTACTGAATGTGGACCGCATCGTTATCCGACGCGATGCCAGTCGGTTGTTGCTTGCCTTTGCACGGACCCATGGCAAACTTGAGCGCATCGACGGTGACGAATGGAACACGTTTTCCGACGCACAAAACCTTTCAGCGCCCGAGCGTCGCGAGGCGCGATTCTATGTACTTGTCATGGGGACCGAGACTCAGCATCAGTTACGGTTGCTAGCCAATCTCTGAAACTTCCGTTCCGAGCGAAGTTTGAACCGCCCCGAGTTTTGTGGCGGCTCCAACTGTCGAGAGAAGTAATCGTCCAACGAAGGCCGTCTTGACGCTCAGAGCTTGATGCGCTGAAGGCGGGTCTGAATGAGGTCGTGGTCGATTGCGGTGGGATCGAAAGGCCCGCCGTGCCAGTCGAGCATGTGTTCATGCTCGGGGTGCGTGGAGTCGGCGATCACCTCGAGGAATGCATCGTATCCGTAAGGCCCCCCGACATCTTCGGGAGGGCACGCGTTGGCACCACCGAGGTACAAGGGATACAGGCAGGTATCTGCCGGCAGAACCTTTTCGACCGTGATCTTGTGCTCCCAGTCGTCGCCGAAGTCGTAGAGGTAACTCAGTGCCGCGGCACCGCCCAGGCATTTTCCCAGCCTCGCCCGGGCTTCGGAGATCACCGGCTCGTCGAAGCCGAACTCCGGATCGGGGATGCCGTAGCGCTCCCCCGCAATCTCGAACTCATGCAGGTGACTGTCGGTCCAGCCCAGAGCGGCTTGGATCACTCGATGCAATTTGGCGAGCGTTATCGTTTCCGGCACCACGACTCGGCGCCAGATCGGTGGCTTAATTCTCAACAGCTCGATTTTCAGTTGCAGCAGTTGTCCCGATGAACGGGAAGTCGTTTTTCGTACCGTCATCTCACGCGGCCTCTTGCAGAGCAGGTTGCATCTCGATGTTTCAGGGAAGCAGGTCTTCGATTCGGTTGACAGGATACTCGGCAATGCGTTCCGGCACCCGGTGCGGGCATGCTTCAGGATCAATGCCGTTCAGCTTGGCCGTTTCAATCAGACTGCGCTCGCAAAATTGCACGCAAGTGTTCCTGCGAAGAAAATCATCGTGCTGGCCTACGCCCATAGGCAATATTCATGTCGTATTTCGGAGGCACGTGGCTCGTTGCGCGCCGGCCGTTCTGCGGGCGAGATTATCGACGGCCTACTGGTCGAAACACGCAGCGCCAGCCTTCAGCGCTGATGCTTTCGCCGCGTCTCGCGGATGGCGTAAACAATCAGAAAAACGCCAACCATCGTAACGCCGGACGAGACGAAATCGTTAAGCGAGCCGGTGCTGTCCAGGAGCTTGGGAAAGATACCCATGCCTAGCCCAACCGCAGTCAAGATAAGACCAGCGACTACTCCCCAGATGGGGTCTGCGTTCGCATTGTTCGTGTATTTCATTTTGTGCCCGTCCTGTGCTCCGCCCCCGAGGCATCTTCAATATAGCCGATCAATATTTGGGAACAAAGTCGCTTTGCCGGACCCGCCCTACATGCAAAGAATCCCGCCCTCGGGAGGATGCGTGAGGGCGGAAAATATGAAACGGACACCCCTGGCACGAGACGGTTCAATCTGGTTATCGGCGGGATTGCAAGAACTGAATATGTCTAATCCCTTCGTTCGCTTCAGTTCGCGTTGATCCGCCATTCCGGCTGAAACCCCAGCCGATCACGCATGCTCCTCCGCCCCGCCATTCACTCGCGTGCCGGACAGCGCGCCCGGGCGCTGAAAGGCAAGGATCGAAACGGGCATCATTTCCTGCCAGCGGCAACGATGCCCGATTTTCTCCGTGTCGCCCGCCGACGCGAGGATCCCGCCCGCGACCACCGGCAGCAAACCTACCCAACCTGCCGGTTCCAGGAACGCTGCTTCCGTCAGCGCGCGGGGCGCCGCGACTCACTTGATCAGGCGCAGCACATCGCGAAAACGCGGATGCCGGCTGGACCCCAGCCACTCGAACCCGATCATCTCGACCGTCGCGATGTGCGCCCCCGCCGCCGCGAGCCGAGCGATCCCTGCGTCCCGGTCGATCCTCTTGCGCGACCCCACTGCATCGCTGACCACCGTGACGTTGCGGCCGCTTCGCAACAGCCCGAACGCCGTTTGCAACACGCACACGTGCGCCTCACAACCAGCGACGATGACGCTATTGCGCCCGGCCGGCAATGCATCGACCAGTCCCTCGGCACACGCGTCGAAATGGTCCTTGACGATCGTGTTCGAGCACAGCGCCTGGATGTCCGGGACGTTCCGGCCCAACTGGACGGGGCTCTGCTCGGTACCCATCACCGGCACCCCGACTATCTGCGCAATACGGGCAAGTCGGACAGCCTGCGTGACGACGGATATCCCTTCGTGGATCACCGGCATCAGCCGCGTCTGAAAATCAACCAATACGACCACTGAATCGTCGGGCAAGTGCAGCACGGCGCATTCTCCGGAGTGAAGGCGACGTCAACCACCATCGACCATCGATGAAGAGTCGCTCTGTCGCAAAATCGTCAGCCCCGCCAATGACGGATATCGAATCGCATCGATGACCGACGGCGTCAATTCGGTAAACGGAGGCGGGCCCCCAGCCTACCAAACTTGCCGATGCGGTTGGCGCGATCGCATGGAATCCGGTTCTCGGGATCACCCCCGGCCCGGTCGCAGGAACGCCGGTTGCTCGCCGCTCCGTATCGCCGAAGCCATCGCATTCCGCGCCTTCCGTTTGCATCGCCCGAGACACGGCGACAGACGAACCGTCACGATTCAATCCCGGTTCGAAATCAATCGACAATACGAACATCGATTGCCAATCGATTTTCACCGAACTCGATAATCGGCATACCTCCACTCCCTCATGAATTCGCATATTTTACCGACCCGGCAAGCAATAATTGCAACCTCGCTTCAGAACATTATTCGAAAACCAAAAAATCATTATTGACTTCGACTTTATCCGAACTTTAGAATCCCCTACGGCGGCTTACGTTTTTTTAACGCCGCATACACGCCAACGGCGGCACTGCACCGGGACGCCAGCAGAGAAGTCTTTCATGCCTGGCCGGGGCGGCGCCTCCTATTTGTTTTCAATTCCGGAATTAACCGACAACGGGTTATTTCCCATTCAATTCATCCCAGAAGCACGCCCGGATTAATTCCATGATTTCCAGGAATTCCACAATGCCGGGCGAAGCAGACCGAGCACCCGCTCATTCGATAATTCTCATAAAAACGCCAGTTATCAGGAGGGACGTGACATGCATCGCTTCGCGAAATCGCTGTGCACGGGATTCGTCTGCGCCGGCCTGCTCGCCGCCTGCAACGACGATGACATCCAGCCGGCCAGCCCGCCATCGAACCAGGCTGCGCTGTCGTTCCGCATGGACGCCGGTGGCCAGATCAACGCGTTCTACCGGCAGGACAAGGTCGCCGCGCACCTTCTGGTGCGCTCGTCGACGAAGCCGCGCCTGCTCGTGGTCTTCCCCGCCGGCAACAGCGGCACGGGGCTGTGGTTCGACGACACCGCGCAGCCGGTGAACTGGAGCCTCGACACGCCGCCGTCCGCGCTATCGGCGCCCGACACACACGGCCGCCCGCTGTACGGTATCGGTGCCGACGTGTCGGTGGACACCAACACGCTGACGATCCGCCAGGGCGTGCTCAGCAACGTGCGCTTCCTGCGCGACTTCAACGGCGGCGCAACGGTTCCGCAGCAGATCCTCACCGCGCCGACGGTCCAGGGCAGCGCCGCGCAATGGCAACGCGACCGGATCGACGGCGCGCCCGGCTATTCGCTGTGCATTACACTGCGCGACGGCGGCAGCATCGTGCCGGCAGGGGGCGGCAAGCTCGTCCTGAGCGCACCGGCGGGCTCGCACAAGCTGCGGCTGCATGTCGATGCGCTGTCGGGCGAGACGCCGTTGTCGCCGATCACGCGTGCCGACCTGCTCGCGCCGTCCGTCAACCCCGACCCGGTGAGCCAGGACGTGCTCGAGTTCCTGAGCTTCCACGACAAGCTGCTGGCCGGCTCGTGGCAGTACGACACCTACTTCGGTCGCGACACGCTGATCTCGGTGCGCATGCTGATGCCCGTGCTCGAACCCGCGGCGATCGAGGCCGGCCTGTCGTCGGTGCTGAGCCGGCTGTCGACCGACGGCAAGGTCGCGCACGAGGAAGGTATCGGCGAATTCGCGCTCGTCGACAACCAGAAGAACGGGCGGCCGAACGATTCGACGCCAACCTACGACTACAAGATGATCGACAGTGACTACCTGCTCGCGCCGATCGCTGCCGCGTGGCTGATCGACGATACGCGCGGCCAGGCCCGCGCGGCCGCGTATCTCGCGCAGCGCGGCAGCGACGGGCAGACCAACGGCAGCCGCCTGGTCGTCAACCTGCTGCACGTCGCGACGACCGCGCAGCCGTTCGCGCAGCAGCCGTCGGTCGCGAACCTGATCCACCTGCGGCCCGGCGAGATCGTCGGCAACTGGCGCGACAGCACCGACGGACTCG
Source organism: Burkholderia sp. BCC0405 (assembly GCF_902833075.1). Taxonomy (NCBI): domain Bacteria; kingdom Pseudomonadati; phylum Pseudomonadota; class Betaproteobacteria; order Burkholderiales; family Burkholderiaceae; genus Burkholderia; species Burkholderia sp. BCC0405. The sequence goes on along the minus strand of NZ_CADFEO010000017.1, from coordinate 57,853 downwards.
GCGGCGGCGTCTACCCGTACGACGTGAACGCGGTGCTCGTGCCGGCCGCGCTGCGCGCGGCGAACGCATTCCTCACGCACGGCCTGCTCGATCCGTATCTGGATGCCGGACAGCGCGCGACGCTCGCCAACACGGCGAACCAGGCGGCCACGTGGGAGACGCAGGCGCCTCCGCTGTTCCAGGTCAGTGTGCCGGCCGCGCAGGCGACCGCCGACGTCTCGGCCTATGCACCGTCCGCCGGCGTGCCGGCCGGCGCCGCACCGGGCATGCCGCTGGCGTTCTACGCGCTGTCGCTCGATCAGCAGGGCAATCCGATCCCGGTGATGAATTCGGACGGCGGCTTCGCGCTGCTGTTCGGCACGCCGCCGGACGACGAGCTTCAGCGGATCGTCGCCGACGTCACGCGGCCGTTCCCGACCGGGCTCGTGACCGATGCCGGGATGCTGATCGCGAATCCTGCGTATGCAAGCCAGACGCTGTGGCCGAAGTTCACCAGTTCCGCGTATCACGGCACGGTGATCTGGTCGTGGCAGCAGGCAATGTGGGTGGCCGGGCTCGATCGCCAGCTCGCGCGCCAGGACCTGTCAGCCGCGACACGCACGCTGCTCACGCAGGCGCGGCAGACGATCTGGCAGGTGATCTCGAACGGACGCGACATGCGCACGTCGGAGATGTGGACGTGGTCCTACGTGAACGGCAAGTACCAGACCGATGCATTCGGCACGCGCAGCGCGGACGCCACCGAGGCGAACGCGGCACAGCTCTGGAGTACGACGTATCTCGCGATCCGTGATCCGCAGCAGCGCGCGGGCAAGTACTGGTGGCAGGCGTCGCAGCGGATGCAGGATGCTCAGCCGAAGAAGCGCGCCGCGGCCCTGGCATCGCGGTAACGCAGCGCCGGACGCATGCCGACCGGGCATGCAAAAGCCCCGGGGGCGTTACCGCCACCGGGGCTTCGGCAGGCATTGAAGTGATCGACGCCTCTTCCGCACGACCGCGTTGCCGAACGTCGCGCGCCCGATCACCCGTGCCCGCGTGCCGCGCAAACCCATGTCACCGCGAAACGACCCGGTTCCGCCCTTCCCGTTTCGCCTGGTACAGGCGTTCGTCGACCACGCGCAGCAACGCATCGACCGTGCTGCCGTCGGCCCCGTATTGCGCGACGCCGACGCTGACCGTCACCTGCACGCGCTTGAAATCGAGCCCGAACGGCGAACTCGCGATCGACGAGCGCACGCGCTCGGCGGTCATCCGCGCGCCTTCGAGCGGCATGTCCGGCAGCAGCGCCATGAACTCCTCGCCGCCGACCCGCGCGAGCCCGCCCGCCGGCCGGATCGCATCGAGACACTGGCGCACGACGCCACGCAGCACCTCGTCGCCGATCTGGTGCCCGTATGCATCGTTGATGTTCTTGAAATTGTCGAGATCGAGCGCGAGCAGGCAGAACGGTGTGCCGTCACGCTCGGCCCGCACCATCTCGCGCTCGACCTGCGCGATGAACTGCCTGCGGTTCGACGCGCCCGTCATCGGATCGGTCGCGGCGATGTATTCGAGCTTCTGGTTCGTGCGTCGCAGTTCCTGCAGCGCGCTCTCGGTACGCGCCATCGATTCCGACAGCCGGCTCATCAGGTCTTCCTGGCTGTAGATCGCCGAGAACGAGCGCGTCGTCTGCAGCGCCTGCACGACGCCGTAGCTGAGCAGGAAGAAGCCGCCCGCGAAAATCGCGTGCGCGAGCCACCACATGTGATTCCACGGCTTGCCGAGAATGAACGCGAGCGACGACAGCGCAAACGCCATGATCGACACGCCGTAGATCACCATCAGCGGCGAGCGGATCCGCCGCGCGAGCAGCACGGCGACGTTCAGCAGCGAGAACACGAGCGCGCCGCCTTCCATCGACAGCCGCGTACCCGGCGCGCCCGCGACCGGCGAATACGCAATGTACGCCACGGCCACGTTGACGATCACGAAGAACACGATCCACGGCAGCCACGTGCGCATGCTCGTGCGCTTCTCGATGCGATCGGGCGGACGCGAATACGACAGCAGGCCCGTGAGCAGCAGGATCGACATCACGAGCCGCGACGCGGGCCCGTACAGCAGGAACAGCCAGATGTTGTGATGCGCCATCCCGGTGAACGCGCCATGCAGCGCATAGATCATCGCGAAGCCGAGAAAGCCAAGTGTCAGCCAGCGCAGCAGCGGCTCGCCGGATGACCGGTAGCACACCCACGTCACGTAGGTGACGAACGCGCCTTCGAGGGTCGCGGCGGCGATCGCGATTTCATGGAACGCGTGGTTCTCGAACACGACGCGCGGGTCGCTGAAGAACCACAGATAGGCGATCAGATAGGCGGGCAGCAACGCGAATCCGACCAGCAGGCATTTCGCGTAGAGCCTCGCGGCCGCGCTGACGACGCGCGGCGGTTCCCCGGCTGCATAGGTCGTACTCATTCGGTCCCCGGTCGGTCTGCGGCGTTGGTTTTAACCTTCGCGGCACGGATCGCACGACGCACGATCCGGCCCATCGTGCCGAAAGGCAAATGTCAGAGCAAGTATAGGTGGGGCAATTCGTTTGACAAGTAAGGGGAAACGGCATTGCCGACGCATGCCTTTTGCTTCCCGATTGTTTCGAATAGCGGATCAGTCGCGCCGATTCGCGTCGCGGCCGCCGGCCTCGCCGAAGCGAAACCGCGGCCGCCCGGCGTCAAAGATCAGAGGATTTCGAACAGCCCGGCTGCGCCCTGCCCGCCGCCGATGCACATCGTGACGACCACGTACTTCACGCCGCGCCGCTTGCCCTCGATCAGCGCATGGCCCGTCAGGCGTGCGCCCGATACGCCGTACGGATGGCCGACCGCGATCGCGCCGCCGTTCACGTTCAAGCGATCCTCAGGAATCCCGAGCGTGTCGCGGCAGTACAGCACCTGCACGGCGAACGCTTCGTTCAATTCCCACAGGCCGATATCGGCGACCTTCAGCCCCGCCTGCTTCAGCAGCTTGGGTACCGCGAACACGGGGCCGATGCCCATCTCGTCCGGCTCGCAACCCGCCACCGCGAAACCGCGGAATACGCCGAGCGGCTGCAGCCCTTCGCGCTGCGCGGCGTCGGCGCTCATCACGACGCAGGCCGACGCACCGTCCGAGAACTGGCTCGCGTTGCCGGCGGTGATCACGCCACCCGGCACGGCCGAGCGGATCTTCGACACGCCTTCGAGCGTCGTGTCGGGGCGAATCCCTTCGTCGGCCGACACCGTCACTTCCTTCGTGAACAAACGGCCCGTCGCCTTGTCGGCGATGCCCGCGAGCACGGTGATCGGCACGATCTCGTCGCGAAAACGCCCGGCTTCCTGCGCGGCCGCCGCCCGCAATTGCGACTGCACGCCGTACTCGTCCTGCCGCTCCTTCGAGATGCCGTAGCGCTTCGCGACGTTCTCGGCCGTCTGCAGCATGTTCCAGTAGATCTCCGGCTTGTGCTGGGCGAGCCAGCCTTCCTGGATCATGTGATGATTCATCTCGTTCTGCACGCACGAGATCGATTCGACGCCGCCCGCCACATACACTTCGCCTTCGCCCGCGATGATCCGCTGCGCGGCCAGCGCGATGGTCTGCAGCCCGGACGAGCAGAAGCGGTTCACCGTCATCCCCGGCACCGTCACGGGCAGCCCCGCGCGCAGTGCGATCTGCCGCGCGATGTTCGCGCCGGTCGCGCCTTCGGGGTTCGCGCAACCCATGATCACGTCCTCGACGCGTGCGGGGTCGAGCTTCGCGCGTTCGAGCGCGGCCGCGACCACGTGGCCGCCGAGCGTCGCGCCGTGCGTCATGTTGAAAGCGCCGCGCCAGGATTTCGCCAACGGCGTGCGGGCGGTCGATACGATTACGGCTTCGGTCATGCGAGTCTCCTTCGGTCCTGCTTCATGTCCTGAATCGGATGGGGGAATGCGCTACGCCGCCGGGCGCGCGCCCGCGGACGTCACATGCGCGACGCCCGCTGCCTGCATCTGCTGCCATGCGCGGGCGAGCGACCCGTTCAGGTCGATCGCGCGGCACGCATCGTTGATCACCGCGGCTTCGAAACCCGCCGCGCGCGCATCGAGCGCCGACCACGCGACGCAGTAGTCGGTCGCGAGCCCGCAGCACCACACGCGTTTCGCGCCGAGCTCGCGCAGATAGCCCGCGAGCCCGGTGCGTGTCGTGCGGTCGGCTTCGACGAACGCGGAATAGCTGTCGACCTGCGCGTCGCCGCCCTTGCGGATCACGAGCCGCGCATGCGGGATGTCGAGGTCGCGATGCAGCGCCGCGCCGTCGGTGTCCTGCACGCAGTGCACGGGCCACAGCACCTGTTCGCCGTACGGCAGCGCGAGCGTGGAGAACGGTTCGCGGCCCGGATGGTTCGCCGCGAACGACACGTGCTCGCGCGGGTGCCAGTCCTGCGTCAGCACGACCTGGTCGAAGCGTTGCGCGAGCGCGTTGATCACCGGCACGACCGCGTCGCCGTCGGGCACCGCGAGCGCGCCGCCCGGCATGAAGTCGTATTGCACGTCGATCACGAGCAGGACGTCGTCGGTGCGTTTCATTGCATTTCTCCGGGTGTTCGTCGCGCCGCGATCCGGCGCGTCAGCCGTTGAACCCGCGGCCGGCCTTCGCGAGCGCCGCGATCGACGGCGCGAGCTGCCAGGCGTCGCCGTTCGGCGCAGCCGCGTAGCGGCGAATCGCGCGCTCGACGTTGTAGAGGCCAACCATGTCCGCGTACAGCATCGGGCCGCCACGCCACAGCGGGAAACCATAGCCGGTCAGGTAGACCATGTCGATGTCGGACGCCTTCGACGCGATCTTCTCTTCGAGGATCTTCGCGCCTTCGTTGACGAGCGCGAACACGAGCCGCTCGACGATCTCGTCGTCGCCGATCTTGCGCCGCTCGACGCCGCGCTCCTTCGAATACGCAACGACCATCTCGTCGACGAGCGACGACGGCTTTGCCTTGCGATCGCCCGGCACGTAGTCGTACCAGCCGGCCCCCGTCTTCTGGCCGAAGCGGCCCTGCTCGCAGAGGCGGTCGGCGATCTTCGAGTACTGGAGATCGGGCTGCTCGACGTAGCGGCGCTTGCGGATCGCCCAGCCGATGTCGTTGCCGGCGAGGTCGCTCATCCGGAACGGGCCCATCGCGAAACCGAATTTCTCGATCGCCCGGTCGACCTGCGCGGGCAGCGCGCCTTCCTCGAGCATGAACAGCGCCTGACGAATGTACTGCTCGATCATCCGGTTGCCGATGAAGCCGTCGCACACGCCCGACACGACCGCCGTCTTGCGGATCTTCTTCGCCACCGCCATCACGGTGGCGAGCACGTCCTTCGCGGTCTGCGCGCCGCGCACGACCTCGAGCAGCTTCATCACGTTCGCCGGGCTGAAGAAGTGCATGCCGACCACGTCCTGCGGACGCTTCGTGAACGCCGCGATCTTGTCGACGTCGAGCGTCGACGTGTTCGACGCGAGGATCGCGCCCGCCTTCGCGACTTCGTCGAGCTTCTTGAACACCTGCTCCTTCACGCCGAGTTCCTCGAACACGGCTTCGACGATCAGGTCGGCGTCCTTCAGGTCGTCGTAGGACAACGTCGGCGTGATCAGCGCCATGCGCGCGTCGAGCTTCTCCTGCGTGAGCTTGCCCTTCTTCACCTGCGCGTCGTAGTTCTTGCGGATCGTCGCGACGCCGCGCTCGAGCGCGTCCTGTTTCGTCTCGAGCAGCGTGACGGGCAGGCCTGCATTGACGAAGTTCATCGCGATCCCGCCGCCCATCGTGCCCGCGCCGATCACGCCGACGCGGCGGATCTCGCGCAACGGCGTATCGGCCGGCACGTCGGGAATCTTGCTCGCCGCGCGCTCGCCGAAGAACGCATGCCGCAGCGCGCGGCTTTCCGGCGTCATCATCAACGCGACGAAACCCTCGCGCTCGGCGACGCTGCCCTTGTCGAAGCCGTGCAGCACGCCGGCCTCGATCGCGTCGATGCACTTGTGCGGCGCGGGGAAATTCGGCGCGGCGGCCCGGGCCGAATTGCGCGCGAACTGGATGAAGCCCGCTGCGTTCGCGTGGACGATCTTGCGATCGCGCACGCGCGGATGCGGCCCCTTCTGCGCACCGACCTTGCGGGCGAACGCGACGGCCGTGTCGAGCAGGTCGCCGTCGGCCATTTCGTCGAACAGCCCGCTCTTCGCGAGCTGCTCCGACGGCACGGGCGCGCCCGACACGATCATGTTCAGCGCGGTTTCGAGCCCCACCGCGCGCGGCAGGCGCTGCGTGCCGCCCGCGCCCGGCAGCAGGCCGAGCTTCACTTCGGGCAGCGCGACCTGCGCGCCGGGCGCCGCGACGCGGTAGTGCGCGCCGAGCGCGAGCTCGAGGCCGCCGCCCATCACGACGCTGTGCAGCGCCGCGACGACGGGCTTCGCGCTCGCCTCCACCGCGTGAATCACGGTGTGCAGCGTCGGCTCCTGCAACGCCTTCGGCGTATTGAATTCGGTGATGTCGGCGCCGCCCGAGAAGGCGCGTCCCGCGCCGGTCAGCACGATGGCCGTGACCGACGGATCCTGCGCGGCGCGATCGAGCGCGTCCATGACACCCTGACGGGTCGACAGACCCAGCCCGTTGACGGGCGGATTGTTGAGCGTAAGGACGGCCACGCCGTCGCGAGTCGAGTAATCCACTGCCATCTGCCTGCCTCCATGCATCGCGCGCCGGGGTGGCTGCGCTTCATTGTGCGCGGTCGAACAGCCGCATGTCCGGATGAACGGAGGCAGCATACAACGAAAAAGCACGGTCGTTCAATTTGAATTTTGTCCCCGATCCGGGGACGGATCGGGCGACCGCGTCACGAGCCGCTTCCGGATCGCGCCGGGCGTTACGGCTCGCAGACCGCCGTCGGCAACACGTAATCGCGGAACGTCTCGCGCAGCTTCAGCTTCTGCAGCTTGCCGGTCGCGGTGTGCGGCAGCGATTCGACGAATACGACGTCGTCGGGAATCCACCATTTCGCGACCTTGCCTTCGTAGAACGCGAGCAGCGCGTCGCGGCTCAGGTTCGCCCCTTCACGCGGCACCACGACGAGCAGCGGGCGCTCGGTCCATTTCGGGTGCGCACAGGCGATGCAGGCCGCCTCGGCCACGCCCGGGTGCGCAATCGCGACGTTCTCGATGTCGATCGAGCTGATCCACTCGCCGCCCGACTTGATCACGTCCTTGCTGCGGTCGGTGATCTGCAGGAAGCCGTCGGGGTCGATCGTCGCGACGTCGCCGGTCGGGAACCAGCCGTCCGACAGCGGCGACGTATCGCCGCGAAAGTAGTGGTCGATCACCCACGGGCCGCGCACCTGGAGCTCGCCGAATGCGACGCCGTCCCACGGCAGTTCGTGGCCGTCCTCGCCGACGATGCGCATGTCGACGCCGCAGATCACGCGCCCCTGCTTTTCGAGCAGCTTGCGCTGCGCGTCGAGCGGCCGCTGCGACTGCGCCCAGTTGAGCTTCGCGAGCGTGCCGAGCGGCGACAGCTCGGTCATCCCCCATGCGTGGATCACGCGCACGCCGTATTCGTCCTCGAAGGTGCGCAGCATCGCGGGCGGGCACGCGGAGCCGCCGATCACCGTGCGGTTCAGCGTCGAGAAGCGCACGCCGGCCTTGCGCATGTAGTTGAGCAGGCCGAGCCACACGGTCGGCACGCCCGCGGAAAAGGTCACGCGCTCGGCTTCCATCAGCTCGTAAAGCGATTTCCCGTCGAGATCCTTGCCGGGCAGCACGAGCTTGCCGCCCGTGAGCGGCACAGCGTATGGCAGGCCCCATGCGTTGACGTGGAACATCGGCACGACGGGCAGCACGGCGTCCATCGCGGACAGGTTCATCGCGTCGGGCAGCGCGGCGCCGTACGCGTGCAGCACGGTCGAGCGGTTCGAATACAGCACGCCCTTCGGGTTGCCGGTCGTGCCCGACGTGTAGCAGAGCCCCGACGCCTGCTGTTCGTCGAGGCGCGGCCACTCGTAGCGGCCATCCTCCGCTTCGACGAGCGTTTCGTAACAGAGGAACGGCGTCGTGCCGGACGGCAGGTGCGCGGCGTCCGTCATCGCGACCCAACCCTTCACGTGCGGGCATTGCGGTGCGATGGCCTCGACGAGCGGTGCGAAATTGATATCGAAGAAAACGTAGCGGTCTTCCGCGTGATTGACGATGTACGCGATCTGCTCGGGGAACAGGCGCGGGTTGATCGTGTGGCACACGGCCCCCATGCCGCCAATCCCGTAATACGCTTCCAGATGCCGGTAGCCGTTCCACGCCAGCGTGCCGACGCGATCGCCGGTTTCGACGCCGAGCCGCGCGAGCGCCTGCGCCAGTTGCTTCGCGCGGCGCTCGCAATCGCGGTACGTGTAGCGATGCAGATCGCCTTCCACGCGCTTCGACACGATCTCCGTGTCGCCGGCGTGCCGCGCGGCATGAGAAATCAGCGAGGAAACCAGCAACGGCATGTCCATCATCTGGCCCAGCAACGGCTTGCCCATCGTCTTGTTCTCCGTGTGGATGCGAATCGGTGCCTCTGCAGCGCGCCCGTCGGCGGCCCCGGACGGGCGTGGCGCACGGTGCGCGGGCCACCATGCGGGCGGGGCGGCGCCGCCTTACAATATCGGCTTACCCAGAGGCGCTCAACATGTCGTTTTCCCGAAGCGCAGCCGATGCGGCTGACACCCTTCCCGACCTCGCCGCCACGCTCGGCGCACCCGCCGAAGGCGCGTTCGTCCGGCTCGGCGACGCGTTTCATACGCGGCTGCCGGCCGCGCCGCTTGCCGCGCCGTACGTCGTCGGCTTTTCCGACGAGGTCGCGCAACTGCTCGACCTGCCGGCGTCGATCGCCGCGCAGCCTGGCTTCGCCGAACTGTTCGCCGGCAACCCGACGCGCGACTGGCCCGCAACCGCGATGCCGTACGCTTCGGTGTATTCCGGCCATCAGTTCGGCGTGTGGGCCGGGCAGCTCGGCGACGGCCGCGCGCTGACGATCGGCGAGCGCACCGGCACCGACGGCCGCCGCTACGAGCTGCAACTGAAAGGCAGCGGCCGTACACCGTACTCGCGGATGGGCGACGGCCGCGCGGTGCTGCGCTCGTCGATCCGCGAATTCCTGTGCTCGGAGGCGATGCATCACCTCGGCATCCCGACCACGCGCGCGCTGACGGTGATCGGTTCCGACCAGCCGGTGGTGCGCGAGGAGATCGAGACATCGGCCGTCGTCACGCGCGTGTCGGAAAGCTTCGTGCGCTTCGGCCACTTCGAGCACTTCTTCTCGAACGATCGCCCCGACCTGCTGCGCCAGCTCGCCGATCACGTGATCGACCGCTTCTACCCGGATTGCCGCCGCGCCGACGATCCGTACCTCGCGCTGCTCGAAGCCGCGACGCTGCGCACGGCCGATCTCGTCGCGCAATGGCAGGCCGTCGGCTTCTGCCACGGCGTGATGAACACCGACAACATGTCGATCCTCGGCGTGACGATCGACTACGGCCCGTTCGGCTTCGTCGACGCGTTCGACGCGAACCACATCTGCAATCACTCCGATAACGGCGGCCGCTACGCGTACCGGATGCAGCCGCGCATTGCGCACTGGAACTGCTATTGCCTCGCGCAGGCACTGCTGCCGCTGATCGGGCTGCAGCACGGCATTGCGGATGACGACGCACGCGCCGAGCGCGCGGTGGACGACGCGCAGGCCGTGCTCGCGAAGTTTCCGGAACGCTTCGGCCCCGCGCTCGAACGCGCGATGCGCGCGAAGCTCGGCCTCGAGCTCGAGCGCGAGAACGATGCCGAGCTCGCCAACAAGCTGCTCGAGACGATGCATGCGAGCCACGCGGATTTCACGCTGACGTTCCGCCGGCTCGCGCAGCTCTCGAAGCACGACGCGAGCCGCGACGCGCCCGTGCGCGACCTGTTCATCGACCGCGACGCGTTCGATGCGTGGGCGAACCTCTACCGCGCGCGGCTGTCCGAGGAAACGCGCGACGACGCGGCACGTGCAGCCGCGATGAACCGCGCGAACCCGAAATACGTCCTGCGCAACCATCTGGCCGAAGTCGCGATCCGGCGCGCGAAGGAAAAGGATTTCTCGGAAGTCGAACGACTCGCGCAGATCCTGCGCCGGCCGTTCGACGAACAACCGGAGCATGAAGCGTACGCGGCGTTGCCGCCCGACTGGGCCGGGTCTCTCGAAGTCAGCTGCTCGTCCTGAGCCCCAACCCGCGCGTATCGACCGACCGATCAGGAGAACCCCACATGTCCCACGATTCCGACGACAAGACCTTCCCGTACGAGAAGGACGACGCCGAGCTGCGCCGCCGGCTCACGCCGATGCAGTACGAAGTCACGCAGCATGCGGCGACCGAGCGTGCGTTTACCGGCGAGTACACCGACACGGAAGACGACGGTATCTACAAATGCGTCGTCTGCAGCACGCCGCTGTTCGAATCCGGCGCCAAATTCCACTCGGGCTGCGGCTGGCCCAGCTACTTCAAACCGCTCAACGCCGAGGTGATCGACGAAAAGGTCGACTATTCGCACGGGATGGTGCGCGTCGAGGTGCGCTGCAACCACTGCGGCGCGCATCTCGGCCACGTCTTCGAAGACGGCCCGCGCGACAAGACCGGTTTGCGGTACTGCATCAATTCAGCTGCGTTAAACTTCGAGTCCCGACCCGAAAACGAATGAGCGGCGCCGGACGGATCGGCGAGGCGACCCTCGCCCGGGCGGCCAGCCTCCGGGTAGACCGCCCCGATCCGCGACGGTGGCGCCTGGCGGGTCCCTACAACGGTGAAAGGCCGCGCAAGCGACCTTTCACGCAGCTGCGAGCGCCATGAAATTCCTGTTCGATCTGTTTCCGATCATCCTGTTTTTTGCCGCCTTCAAGGTCTGGGGCATCTTTACCGCCACCGCCGTCGCGATCGTCGCGACGCTGGCCCAGGTCGCATGGGTTGCCTTCCGGCACCGGAAGGTCGACACGATGCTGTGGGTCAGCCTCGGCGTGATCGTCGTTTTCGGTGGCGCCACCCTCGTCCTGCATGACGAGAAATTCATTCAATGGAAACCGACTGTGCTGTACTGGCTGTTTGCGATCGGGCTGCTCGCCGCGCGCTATGTGTTCGGCAATAACCTGATCGAGAAGATGATGGGCAAGCAGCTCACGCTGCCGCACCCCGTGTGGGACAAGCTGAACGTCGCCTGGGCGCTGTTCTTCGCGGTGCTCGGTGTCGCGAACCTGTACGTGGTGCACAACTTCACCGAATCGCAATGGGTGAACTTCAAGCTGTTCGGCACGACGGGCGCGATGGTCGTATTCATCATCCTGCAGAGCCTGTGGCTCACGAAATACCTGAAGGACGAGTGACATGACGGACGCCTTTCTCCACGCGTCGCCCGACGAACGCATCGCGCTGATCGAAGCGCGCCTCACCGCAGCGCTCGCTCCGCTGTCGCTCACCGTGCGCGACGACAGCGCGCAGCACGCGGGCCACGCCGGCGCGGCCGCCGGCGGCCACTTCACGGTCACGATCGTGTCGGCCGCGTTCGCGGGCAAGCCGCGCGTCGCGCGGCACCGGCTGGTGTATGATGCGCTCGCTGATGCGATGCAGCGCGGCATTCACGCGCTCGCGATCGTGGCTTACACGCCCGAAGAATTCGACGAATCTTCAATCTAGTCTCATTAGGAATTCCCGATGATCCTGAAATCCCCCCTCCTGTGGGTCGCGGCGGCTGCCTTTGCAGCGGCGCCGGCCTTTGCCCAGAACATCGCCGTCGTCAACGGCACGCCGATTCCGAAGTCGCGCGCCGACGCGATGGTTGCTCAGCTCGTCCAGCAAGGCCAGACCGACAGCCCGCAACTGCAGCAGGCCGTCCGTCAGGAACTCGTGAACCGCGAAATCCTGATGCAGGAAGCCATCCGCGAAGGCATCCCGAACCGTCCGGACGTGAAGGCGCAAATCGCCGTCGCGCAGCAGACCGTCGTGCTGCGTTCGATGATCGAGAGCTTCCTCAAGAAGAACCAGCCGACCGACGCCGAAGTGAAGGCCCGCTACGACGACCTCGTCAAGGGCACCGGCGGCAACCGCGAATATCACCTGCACCACATCCTCGTCGACAACGAGCAGCAGGCGAAGGACCTGATCGCGAAGATCAAGGCCGGCGCGAAGTTCGAGGATCTCGCGAAGCAGTACTCGAAGGATCCGGGCTCGGGCAAGAACGGCGGCGACCTCGACTGGTCCGACCCGAAGGCATACGTGCCGGAATTCGCAGCGGCTGCGCAGAAGCTGCAGAAAGGCCAGATGACCGACACGCCGGTGAAGACGCAGTTCGGCTGGCACATCATCCGCGTCGACGACATCCGCGACATCGCGCCGCCGCCGTTCGACCAGGTGAAGGCGCAGATCGCGCAGCAGCTCGTGCAGCAGAAGCTGCAGGCGTTCGAGGAAGGTCTGCGCCAGCAGGCAAAGATCCAGTAACGCCGACGCTCGTCGCCCATGCATCGAAAAGCCGCTCTTCGGAGCGGCTTTTTCATTGCCCGCGCACTGCCTGCGGGCGCGTCACGATGCGCTTGCCGCCCGGCAAAAAGAAACAGGCCGCTCCAAAGAGCGGCCTGTTCCGTGCCGGATTCACACGCACCGCAAGCGCAGGCTACGCGGGATGGAACACGTCGTGATAGCGAACGTCACCCGACGGCCGCGGCGCCGAATCGTCGAGCGACAGCGCGAGGACATACTCGGGCGGCACGCCCGGGAACACGATGTCGCCGGATGGCGCAAAGCCGAACCGCGCGTAGTACGCGGGGTCGCCGAGCAGGACGCAACCGCGCGCGCCAAGCCGGCGCAACGCGTCGAGCCCCGTGCGCACCAGCCCTGCACCGATGCTCTGTCGTTGGCAGTCGGGCAGCACCGCGAGCGGTGCCAACCCATACCAGCGCTGGCTGCCCGACGGTTCACCGCCGATCGACACCGGCGAGAACGCGACGTGCCCGATCAGGCGGCCGTCGCGCTCCGCGACGAGCGAGACGCTCAACGCACCGTACGCACGCAGCGTGTCGACGATCCGCCGCTCGAACTGCCCGCCTTCCGGCTCGCCCGCGAACGCGGCGACGATCACGCGGCCGATCGCGTCGCCGTCGCTCGCGCGCTCGTCGCGCAGCGTGACGACCTCGACCGGCGCGTTCGGGTCGAACATCATCCCGATCAGCCGATCCAGCGGCGCGCGTTACGGAACACACGCATCCACGGGCTCGCTTCACCCCAGCTTTCCGGGTGCCAGCTCATCGCGACCGTACGATGCACACGCTCCATGTGCGGCATCAGCACCGAGAAGCGGCCGTCGGCCGTCGTGACCGACGTGATGCCGGCCGGCGAGCCGTTCGGGTTGAACGGATACCCCTCGGTCGCTTCGCCGCGGTGGTCGATGTAACGCATCGCGACCGCGACGCGATCGATGTCGCCCTGCTGCGAGAAATCCGCGTAGCCCTCGCCGTGCGCGACCGCGACCGGAATCCGCGACCCTTCCATTCCCGCGAAGAAGATCGACGGCGACTTCTGCACTTCGACGAACGAGAAGCGCGCCTCGAACTGCTCGGACTTGTTGCGCGTGAACTTCGGCCACGCTTCCGCGCCCGGGATCATCGACGCGAGGCTCGACAGCATCTGGCAGCCGTTGCAGATGCCGAGCGCGAACGTGTCGGGACGCGCGAAGAACGCCGAGAACATGTCGGCAAGGTTCGCGTTGAAGCGGACCGTCTTCGCCCAGCCTTCGCCCGCGCCCAGCACGTCGCCGTACGAGAAGCCGCCACATGCGACCGCACCTGCGAAATCGGCGAGCGTTGCACGGCCGGCAAGCAGGTCGCTCATGTGCACGTCGTGTGCATCGAAGCCCGCGCGATCGAACGCGTAGGCCGTTTCCAGATGCGAGTTCACGCCCTGCTCGCGCAGGATCGCGACGCGCGGCCGTGCGCCCGTCGCGATGAACGGCGCGGCGATGTCGTCGGCCGGATCGAAGCTCAGCACCGGCGAGATGCCGGGATCGGCCGCGTCGAGCAGCGCGTCGTATTCGGCATCCGCGCACGCGGGGTTGTCGCGCAGGCGTGCGATACGCCAGCTCACTTCGCTCCATGCGCGATGGAGCTCGGTGCGCGGGGCGTCGAAGATCTTCTTCGCGTCGCGGTACACCTCGATCACGTCGCGATCGTTGACCGAGCCGATCACGTGCGAGCACGCCGACAGGCCGAACTCGCGCAGCGCGCCGAGCACCGCGTCACGGTCGGTCGCTCGCACCTGCACGACGGCGCCGAGTTCCTCGGAGAACAGCGCGCGCAGCGTGCGATCTTCGCGACGGCCACTCGTCTGCTTCGCCCAGTCCTTCGCATCGCCGTAGTCGGATTCGTGATTCGGGTCGAGCGTCAGCATGTCGACGTTCAGCGACACGCCCGCGTGGCCCGCGAACGCCATTTCGCACACCGTCGCCCACAGGCCGCCGTCCGAGCGGTCGTGGTACGCAAGCAGCTTGTCTTGCGCATTGAGCGACTGGATTGCGTTGAAGAAGCGCTTCAGGTCTTCCGCATCGTCGACGTCCGGCGTCGTGTCGCCGACCTGCTGCGTGACCTGCGCGAAGATGCTGCCGCCCATCCGGTTCTTGCCGCGGCCGAGATCGATCGCGATCAGCACGCTGTCGCCCGCGTCGGCGATACGGCGCAGTTGCGGCGTCAGGTGACGGCGCACGTCCTCGACCGGCGCGAACGCGGAGATGATCAGCGACACCGGCGACACCACTTCCTTCGCGACGCCCTGCTCGTCCCACTTCGTCTTCATCGACAGCGAATCCTTGCCGACCGGGATGCCGATCCCGAGCGCCGGACACAGCTCCATGCCGATCGCCTTGACCGTGTCGAACAGCGCGGCGTCCTCGCCGGCCGTGCCGCATGCAGCCATCCAGTTCGCCGACAGCTTCAGCTTGTCGAGCGACGCGATCGGCGCACTCGCGATGTTCGTGATCGCTTCGCCGACCGCCATGCGGCCCGATGCCGGCGCGTCGATCACCGCGAGCGGCGTGCGCTCGGCCATCGTCATCGCCTCGCCCTTGAAGCCTGCGTAGTCGAGCGCGGTGATCGCGCAGTCGGCCACCGGCACCTGCCACGGGCCGACCATCTGGTCGCGCACCGACGTGCCGCCGACCGAGCGGTCGCCGATCGTGATCAGGAACGACTTGCTGCCGACCGTCGGGTGCTTCAGCACGTCGACGGCGACTGCCGACAGCGCGATGCCCGTCATGTCGACCGGTGCGCGCTCGGTCGCGACGCGCGTGACGTCGCGATGCATGCGCGGCGGCTTGCCGAGCAGCACTTCCATCGGCATGTCGACCGGGTATTCGTCGGCGCCCGTCGCTTCGTCGTCGACGAGCTTCAACTGGCGCTCGTCGGTCGCGACACCGACCACCGCGAACGGGCAGCGCTCACGTGCGCAGATCGCCTCGAAGCGCGCCAGATCGGCCGGCGCGATCGCCAGCACGTAGCGCTCTTGCGCTTCGTTCGACCAGATTTCGCGCGGCGACAGGCCCGATTCCTCGAGCGCGACCTTGCGCAGCTCGAAGCGCGCGCCCTTGCCCGCCCCGTCGACGATCTCGGGGAACGCGTTCGACAGGCCGCCCGCGCCGACGTCGTGGATGCTCAGGATCGGGTTTTCCGCGCCGAGCTGCCAGCAGCCGTTGATCACTTCCTGGGCGCGACGCTCGATTTCGGGGTTGCCGCGCTGCACCGAGTCGAAGTCGAGTTCGGCCGTGTTCGCGCCGGTCGCCATCGAGCTCGCGGCGCCGCCGCCCATGCCGATCCGCATGCCGGGGCCGCCGATCTGGATCAGCAGCGAGCCGGCCGGCACGTCGTGCTTGTGCGTATGCTGATCCGCGATGTTGCCGAGGCCGCCCGCGATCATGATCGGCTTGTGATAGCCGCGCACCTGGCCGCCGACATTCTGCTCGTACACGCGGAAATAGCCGCCGAGGTTCGGGCGGCCGAATTCGTTGTTGAACGCGGCGCCGCCGATCGGGCCGTCGATCATGATCTGCAGCGGCGACGCGATGCGGTCCGGGCGGCCGTACGGGCCGTGCACCTCGTTCGGGTTGCGCTCGCCGACCGGCTGCGCCGCGTCGCGCGCGTTCTCCCACGGCTGGCGTGCGTCGGGCAGATCGAGGTTCGACACGGTGAAACCCGTGAGGCCGGCCTTCGGGCGCGCACCGCGGCCCGTCGCGCCTTCGTCGCGGATCTCGCCGCCCGCGCCGGTCGCCGCACCCGGGAACGGCGAGATCGCCGTCGGGTGGTTGTGCGTCTCGACCTTCATCAGCGTGTGCGTGAGCTCGGTGTGGCGGCCATAACGCGCGCCCGGCTCGCCGGCTGCGCCCGTGTTGCGCGGGAACCAGCGCTCCGCTTCGGCGCCGACCATGATCGACGAGTTGTCCGAATACGCGACGATCGTGCCCTGCGGGCTCAGCTTCTCGGTGTTGCGGATCATCGCGAACAGCGACATGTCCTGCGCTTCGCCGTCGATCGTCCACTGCGCGTTGAAGATCTTGTGGCGGCAATGCTCGCTGTTCGCCTGCGCGAACATCATCAGTTCCACGTCGGTCGGGTTGCGTTCGAGCTTGCGGAATGCGTCGACCAGGTAGTCGATCTCGTCGTCGGCGAGCGCGAGGCCCAGCTCGACATTCGCGCGTTCGAGCGCGCCGCGGCCGACGCCCAGCACGTCGACGCGCGTGAGCGGCTTGGCCGGCAGTTCGTCGAACAGGTGCTTCGCGTCGTCGCGTGCCGCGACCACGCTCTCGGTCATCCGGTCATGCAGCGCGGCCGCGACGGCCGCGCGCGCGTCGTCCGACAGCGCCTTCTTGCCGCCGAGCAGGCCCGACTTCAGCGTGACCGTGAACTCGACGCCGCGCTCGATGCGGCGCACGTGCGTGAGGCCGCAGTGCTGCGCGATGTCGGTTGCCTTGCTCGCCCACGGCGAGACCGTGCCGAAGCGCGGCAGCACGACGAAGGTCTCGGCCGCGCCCTTCTCGGCCGCCGGCTCGAACGGCGCGCCGTAGTGCATCAGCGCGTCGATGCGCGCGCTGTCGTCGGCCGACAGCGGCTCGGCCGCATTGACGAAGTGCAGGAACTGCGCGCGCACCGCGACAATGTTGGCGTCGATTTGCCTGAGCGTGTCGAGCAGACGGGTTTGACGGAAATCGGAGAGGGCCGAAGCGCCGGGAAAACACGAGAAGTGAGCCATGGGCTGGACTGACGTCGATGAGTCGCGCGAGGTGGCGACGTGGGGCGAAAGGAAGGCCGTAATTATACCCGGAAGTCGGTCGCCCCAGACCGGCCAATCGGTAGCCCGCATGCACCGCAACGGTGCCGCGCGGGCGCGGCAGCCGGCGGCCGTGGCGCGGCTGCACGGTTCGTGCTCGCCCGGCGCCGGCTCCCGCGATTTTGGCGCTATTATTCCGGGTTCACCGGGCCGGGGCCCTCAGCGAATCACCGGGCGGCGCCCGCGCGCCACCCGTCATCGAAGCAATCCATGGATGTCATCGTCATCGGCGGCGGGATCAGCGGCGTCGCCACCGCCTACCAGTTACGCGCGGCCGGCCATCGCGTATGCGTGGTCGAACGCCACGCGACCGTCGCGCAGGGTGCGACCTACGGCGACGGCGGCGCGCTGCTGCCGAGCCCGCTCGACGTCTGGTTCGGCCCGACCTTCATGCGCCAGCGTCAGCCGCGCGACAGCGGCATCGTCTACAAGCCGGGCTTCAACGGCGGCGTGCGCCGCTTCGTCAAGCAGCTCGGCATGCTACGCGAGCCCGACGCGTTCGCCGCCCAGTACGCGCGGCTGCGCCCGCTGATCGATGCGTCGCGCGACGCGCTCGCCGACATCGAGACGCGCCTCGAACTCGAATTCGAGCAGAAGCCCGGCATCCTGCACGTGGTGCGCGACCCGCGCGACTGGGATGCGATGCAGCCCGCGCTCGACCTGCTGCCCACGCTCGACCAGCCGTACCGCCTGCTCTCAGCCGGCGAATGCGCGGTGCTCGAGCCGTCGGTGCCGGCCGAGCCCGGCTTCGCCGGCGGCGTGCTGCTCGAGACCGAACGCACCGGCAATTGCCCACTGTTCGCGAAACTGGTCAAGCAGGCGCTCGACGAGCATGGCGTGCAGTTCCGCTTCGGGTCGGAAGTCGCCGCGATCCGCGTCGATAGCGGCCGCGCCGCAGTCGAGCTCGTCCCTCCCGGCGACCGGCGCGGGTCGAACGCACACGAGGTCGACGTGATTTCCGCCGATGCGATCGTGGTCGCCGCCGGCGCGGGCAGCCTGCCGCTGCTCGACCGGCTCGGCTGGCGCCTGCCGCTGCACCCGGTGCGCGTCCATACGCTCACCGCGCCGGTCGCCTACGAAGAACACGTACCGCACCTGAACGTCATCGATTCGATCAAGCGGATCTCGATCACGCGCAGCCACCAGCGGCTGCGCGTCGGCGGCGGCGCCGTGCTGCAGAGCCTGCCCGACACCGCGAAGCCGCTCGCCGAGCCGCTGTCCGAGGCCGCGCTCGCGCTGCTCGGCCAGGCCGTCCACGATTGGGTGCCCGGCGCCGCGCGGATCTCGGCCGCGTTGTCGTGGCAAGGCACGCAGTTGCTGTCGCCGGACGGCCTGCCCGTCGTCGGTCCGACCCCGCATCCGCGCGTGTTCGTCAATTTCGGGCACGGCCCGGCCGGCTGGGGGCTCGCGTGCGGGTCTGCTAAAGTGGTGACCGACTATCTGGGCGGCGACGTGCAGCACTGGCCCGCCGACACGCTCGCCGCGCTGCGCGCCGCGCGCTTCACGACCTGACCGCCGCGGGCCCGGCCCCGGCGGCCTCCTTGCCAGCCGCCACGACCCGCGATGACCGTTACCCGCCCGCTTCCCGATTCCGATCCGATCGCTCTGCTGCGCGTCGCCGACCTGCGCACGGCCGAAGCCGACGCCGCGGCGGCGCTGCCGCCACATACGCTGATGGGCCGCGCCGGCGCCGCCGCCGCACACTGGCTGTCGGAGCGCGCGGCCGGCGATGACCGTCCCGTGTGGTTCGCGGTCGGCCCGGGCAACAACGGCGGCGACGCGCTCGTTGCCGCCGCCCACCTCCAGCAGCTCGGCGTCGC
Organism: Burkholderia sp. BCC0405; assembly: GCF_902833075.1. Lineage (NCBI taxonomy): Bacteria > Pseudomonadati > Pseudomonadota > Betaproteobacteria > Burkholderiales > Burkholderiaceae > Burkholderia > Burkholderia sp. BCC0405. The sequence goes on along the minus strand of NZ_CADFEO010000017.1, from coordinate 38,655 downwards.
GACGCAAGCGTGGATGCCGATGCCGGTGAAACCGGACGACGCACAATGGGCGCTCGGCCTCGCGCGCGCGGCCGGCGTGCCGCTGTCGGCCACACCACCCGCTTCGCTGGACGGCTATGCGTGGGTCGTCGACGGGCTGTTCGGCATCGGTCTCGGCCGCGCGCTCGACGGCGCGTTCGCCGAGCAGGCCGCGCGCATCGCCGCGCATGCGCGCAGCGGCGGCCACGTGCTCGCGCTCGATGTGCCGAGCGGGCTCGACAGCGATACAGGCCAGATCGTCGGCGCAGGCGTCGCTGTCGCCGCCACCCATACGCTCACCTTCATCGCCGCGAAGCCCGGCCTCTACACCGGCGAAGGCCGCGATCTCGCCGGCGAGATCGACGTCGCATCGCTCGACGTCGCGCCGCCCACCGCGCCGGCCATCGTGCTGAACGCGCCCGCCCGATTCGCCACCGCCCTGCCCGCGCGCGCATTCGCGTCCCACAAGGGCACCTTCGGCAGTCTCGCGGTGCTCGGCGGCGATACGGGCATGTGCGGCGCGCCGATCCTGGCCGCCCGCGCCGCGCTGTTCGCCGGCGCCGGCAAGGTGCACGTCGGCTTTCTCGGCGCCGGCGCGCCGCCGTACGACCCGCCGTTCCCCGAACTGATGCTGCATCCGGCCGACGGCCTCGATCTCGGCGCGATGACCGCAATCGCGGCCGGCTGCGGGCTCGGCACGCGCGAGGCTGCGGCGACGCTCGTGCGCGACGTGCTCGCACACGATGCCGCGACGCTGCTCGATGCCGATGCGCTGAACCTCGTCGCGACACATGCCGATCTCGCAACAGCCGTCGCCACGCGCGGTACGCGCGGCAATCCGTGCGTGCTGACGCCGCATCCGCTCGAAGCCGCCCGGCTGCTCGGCAGCGACACGGCGACGATCCAGCGCGACCGCGTGGCGGCCGCGCAAGCGCTCGCGGCGCGTTATGCGGCGAACGTCGTGCTGAAAGGCTCGGGCACGGTGATTGCGGCGCCCGACGGCCGCGTGACGATCAATCCGACCGGCAACGCCGCGCTCGCCACGGGCGGCACCGGCGATGTGCTCGGCGGCCTGATCGGCGCCTTGCTCGCGCAGCGCGTCGCACCGTACGACGCCGCGCTCGCGGGCGTCTACCTGCACGGCCTCGCGGCCGACACGCTGACCGCACACGGCACGGGCCCGGCCGGACTCACGGCCGGCGAACTCGCGCCGATGGTGCGCACGCTGATCAATCGCCTTTTTTACGCGCCGGCGCGCGCCGGCACATAAGGCCGCTATACTGACTGCCCCGCCGCACGGCGGGCCCTCTCGTCCGCCGGCCTTCCGATCCCGATGAGCCGGCGCGGCACTCCTCCCGATTCACGCTTCACTCGAACCGCCATGACGCTGAATTCGCTCCCCGCCTGGACTGCCCTTCAATCCCACTTCGAGCAAATCCGCCACGCTCGCCTGCGCGACTGGTTCACGCCGGAAAACGACCGCACGCCGACGCGTGCCGAACGCTTCACGCTCGCGGGCGGCGGCCTCGCTGCCGATTTCTCGAAGAACCGCATCAACGACGATACGCTGCGCCTGCTCGTACAGCTCGCGCGCGACGCGGGCGTCGAAGCACGCCGTGACGCGATGTTCGCGGGTGAGATCGTCAACCCGACCGAAGGCCGCGCCGCGCTGCACACCGCGCTGCGCGCGACCGATCCGCAGGCGCCGTTCCACGCACAGATCAGCGCCGAGCGCGCGAAGATGGCGACCTTCGCGCGCGCCGTGCGCAGCGGCACGTGGACGGGCTACACCGGCAAGCGCATCCGCCACGTGATCAACATCGGCATCGGCGGCTCCGATCTCGGGCCGAAGATGGTCGTGCATGCGCTGCACCACGTCGCGACGCCTGAAATCTCCACGCACTTCGTGTCGAACGTCGACGGTGCCGATCTGGCGCGCGTGCTCGAACAGGTCGATCCCGAGGAAACGCTCGCGATCATCGTGTCGAAGACCTTCACGACGCTCGAAACGATGACGAACGCACGCTCGCTGCGCGACTGGTTCGTCGCGCGCGGCTGCCCCGAGGACGCGCTCGCGAAGCACTTCGTCGGCGTGTCGGCAAATCCGGCCGAAGTCGTGAAGTTCGGCATCGCCGCGGACAACGTATTCGAAATGTGGGACTGGGTCGGCGGCCGCTATTCGCTGTGGTCGGCAGTCGGCCTGTCGATCATGATCGCGATCGGCCCCGAGCAGTTCGACGAGTTGCTGGCCGGCGCGAACGACATGGACCGTCATTTCCGCGAAGCGCCGCTCGAGCGCAACCTGCCCGTGCTGCTCGGCCTGATCGGCATCTGGTACCGGAATTTCTTCGGTTCGCAGAGCTATCTCGTCGCGCCGTATTCGGAAGCGCTGCACTACCTGCCGTCATACCTGCAACAGCTCGAGATGGAGAGCAACGGCAAATCCGCGCGCCTGGACGGCACCTTCGTCGACTACCCGACATCGGCCGTCACATGGGGCGAGCCGGGCACCAACGGCCAGCATGCGTTCTTCCAGATGCTGCATCAGGGGCCGACGATCGTGCCGATCGACTTCATCGCGGTGCTGACGCCCGAGCATCCGCTCGCGAGCCATCATCCGAAGCTGCTGGCGAACTGCTTTGCGCAGAGCGAGGCCCTGATGCTCGGCCGCACGCTCGACGAAGCCCGCAAGGTCGCAGGACCGGGCAAGGAAGCGCTCGCGCCGCACCTGACGTTCCCGGGCAACCGCCCGACGACGACGCTGCTGGTCGATGCGCTGACGCCGCGCACGCTCGGCGCGCTGATCGCGCTGTACGAACACAAGGTGCTGGTGCAGGCAACGGTGTGGGACATCAATCCGTTCGACCAGTGGGGCGTCGAGCTCGGCAAGATTCTCGGCAAGGTGGTGGAAGCCGACTTGTCGGCCGAGTCGCTCGATCCAGCGAAGCACGACTCGTCGACCACCGCGCTGATCGAGCGTGCCCGTGCGGCGCTGAAGCGCTGAGGTATTGGCGTCATGCCGGCGCCGGCCGTGCAGCCCTGCCTGCACGGCCGGCCGAAAAATTCAGGCGCCGCGCTGCGCGGCTTGCGGTGCGACGATGCGTCCGGCGTCGAGCATCACGGTCGTCGCGCAGCGGCGTGCGAGTTCGACATCGTGCGTGACGAGCACGAGCGTGGCGCCATGCGTGCGGTTCAGTTCGAACATCAGGTCGATCACCGCATGGCCGGTGGCCGCATCGAGGCTGCCGGTCGGCTCGTCGGCGAACAGGATTGCCGGACGCGTGACGAATGCGCGCGCAAGCGCGACACGTTGCTGCTCGCCCCCGGACAACAGCTTCGGATAATGCGCGGTGCGTTCGCCGAGACCGACCTGCTCGAGCAACGCGCGGGCACGATCGGCTGCTTCACGCGCGCTGATGCCCCCCTGCAGCTCGAGCGGCAGCATCACGTTCTCGAGCGCCGTCAGATGCGGCATCAACTGGAACGACTGGAACACGAACCCGACAGCGCCGTTGCGCAGTGCCGCGCGCGCATCCTCGTCGAGCTGGTCGAGCGGGCGACCGAGCAGGCGAACCGTGCCGCTCGTCGCGCTGTCCAACCCTGCAAGCAGGCCGAGCAGCGTCGATTTACCCGACCCCGACGCGCCGACGATCGCGAGGCTGCTGCCCGGCGTCACGGCGAACGTGATGCCGTCGAGGATCGTCAGCTCGCCCGTTGCATCGGCGACCCGCTTGCACACGTCATGGACTTCGATGATCGGATCGGTAATCTTGAACATGGACACGACATTTCGCTGGAAAGGATGCGCGGCGATCGCCGCGCTGCTGGGCACCCTGCTGGCCGCCACCGTGCCGGCACGCGCCGCGACGACACCGGCCGCGACATCGGGACAGCCCGTGATCGTCGTGCTCGGCGACAGCCTGTCGGCCGAATACGGGCTGCCGCGCGACACCGGCTGGGTGGCGTTGCTGCGGCAACGGCTCACGACCGAGCGAATCGATTATAGCGTCGCGAACGCCAGCGTCAGCGGCGACACCACGAGCGGCGGCCGCGCACGGCTGCCCGCGGTGCTGCAGCGGCTCAAGCCGTCGGTCGTCGTCGTCGAACTCGGTTCGAACGACGCGCTGCGCGGCGTGCCGCTCGCGACGACCGAGCAGAACCTGCGCGACATCATCACCGGCGCGCGGCAGGCACAGGCCAAGGTCGTACTGGTCGGCATGTATGTGCCACCCAACTACGGCCCCGACTACACGCGGAAGTTCCACGCGGTCTACACGCGGCTGTCGAAAGATCTCGGCGTGCCGCTCGTACCGTTCCTGCTGGCCGGTATCGAGAACAAGCCCGAGATGTTCCAGGCCGACCAGATGCATCCCGCGCGGCAGGCGCAGGGCATTCTGCTCGACAACGTCTGGCCGGCGCTGAAACCGCTGCTCGGCAAACCGCGCGGCTGACGCCGCCCCGCCGGAAAACAAAAAGCCCCGCACGAAGCGGGGCTCTTTTTTGTTGCGTGCGAAACGACGCTCAGTTGTCGCCGTCCTGCGACTGGCTGGCCGTCGAGCCATACAGCTTCACCTTCGAACGATCGCGCAGCGCGGCGAGATACGCTTCACCTTCGCTCTGCGCCTCGACCTGCGCCATCTGCTGCTGCGCGGCGGCCAGTTGCTGCGGATCGACCGCCGAACCCGAGATCACCGCGTTCACGCGGTAGATCGCATAGCCATCCGCACCGAGATCGACACCGACGTAAGCCGGCAGCGTCTTCGCGTCGACCTTGTACACGGCGCTCAGTGCAGCCGGCGTCAGGCCCTGCGACTGCGTGCGCGACACCTTCTGCGCGGCCGAGAACCCGTCGGTCGACTTCGACTTCTGCAGTTCGGCGAGCTTCACCGCACCGTCCTTCTTCGCGAGTTCCGCGGCCTGCTCGGCGACGACCTTCTGGCGCACGACGTCCTTGATCGCATCGAGCGCGGGCACGGCGGCCGGCTTGTAGTCGGTCACGCGCGCCGAGATCAGCGTGTTGTTGCCGACGTCGATCGCCTGCGTGTTGTTCCGGCTCTTCACCGAGTCGCTGGCGAACACGGCGGCCAGGAACTTCGGATTGTTCAGCGGGCTCGTCGGCGGCAGTTGCGGATTCGGCGTCGGCGTGACGGTGGCCGTCTGGATCGTCAGCTTGTACTTGTCCGCGGCCGGCTGCAGCGTCTTCGCCTTTTCGTAGACGGTGGACGTGAAGCCTTCCGCGTTGTCCGTGAATGCCTTCGACGCATACTGCTGCTTCAGGTCGGCCGCGATCTGGTCCTTCACGTCCGCGAACGGCTTGACGGCCGCCGGCTTCACTTCCGTTGCCTTCAGGATGTGGAAGCCCAGATCCGACTCCACGACACCGCTCACGTCGCCCTGCTTAAGCGCGAACGCGGCGTCGTCGAACGCCTTGCCGCCCGCCGTCGAGCCGCGCGTGATGAAGCCGAGGTCGCCGCCCTTCGCGGCCGACGGTGCGTCCTGCGAGCTCTTCTGCGCGATCTGCGCGAACTGGTCCGGATGCGCCTTCACGTCGGCCAGCAACTGCTCGGCCTTCGCCTTCGCGGCAGCCTTGTCGGCTGCGCTGGCGCTGCTCGCCGCGGCGATGAAGATGTGGCTCACGCGCACCTGCGCTTCGGTGCGGAAGTGCGTCGGATTGTCGTCGTAGAACTTCTTGACGTCCGCATCGGTCGGCTGCGCGCTCGCGGACGCTGCGGCCGGCGAATAAACGAGGTACTGGATCGTCGCGGTCTCCGGCGTCGCGAAGCTCTGCTTGTGCGCGTCATAATACGCGGCGAGCTGCGCATCGGTCGGCTGGACCTTCGCTGCGAAGTCGCTCGTCTTCAGCACGAGCGCCTGCACTTCGCGCTGCTGCGCGGCGAGGTCGGACAGGCGTTGCGCGAGGCTCTTCGGCGTGAACGCGCTCGACACGATGCTGGCCGGGATCTGCTGCAACGAGAGGCTGTAGCGCACGCGCTCCTGATACTGCTCGGGCGTCATTCCCTGGAACGCGAGTAACTGCGCATAGCGTTCGACGTCGATCGAACCGTCGGGCTTCTTCAGCGACGCGATCATCGGGTCGCTCATCAGCGCGTCGCGCACGGCGTTGTCGGATGCGGTCAGGTGCAGGCGTTGGGTCTCGTCGGCCAGCACGCGTTGCTGGATCAGGCCGTCGAGTACCTGCTTGCGGTGCTCGGGCGTATCGAACATCTTGATGTCGAACTGCCCGCCGAGCGCCTGACGCGCCTGGTCGATCTGCTGGCGGAACGCGCCGTCGAATTCGACCCGCGTGATCTTGTGCCCGTTGACTGCCGCGACGTTCGCGCTATCGTCGAAGAAGCCGCGGAAGCCTTGGATCCCGACGAAACCCAGCCCCGGCAACACGATCAGGAGCAGGAGCGCCATCATCAGGCGCTGGTGATTACGGAAGAAATCGAGCATGCGTGACGGGAAAATTGGACAAAACGTCCGATATTACAACATACGGGGTGGAACGGGAGAAAAGCAGACGTGTTGGTGGCGAGTGCCACGCGACAACCGGGCGCGCAAAACGAAAAAGCCCGCGCAAGGCGGGCTTCTTCATTTTCTGGCGGAGCGGACGGGACTCGCCTACATCCTGCAGGCCGCGGATGCGCGTACACGCGCATCCCTTCGAGTCCCGCCGGAAGCCGCGCAGGCGGCTTCCTCCGCCCCGCAGTCACGCGCCCGCGAGCGGACGCAACCGGAAACGCAAATGAAAAAGCCCGCACAAGGCGGGCTTCTTCATTTTCTGGCGGAGCGGACGGGACTCGAACCCGCGACCCCCGGCGTGACAGGCCGGTATTCTAACCGACTGAACTACCGCTCCTTGGTCTGGCTGAATCGGGAAACTGGTGGGTGCTGAGGGGTTCGAACCCCCGACCTACGCCTTGTAAGGGCGCCGCTCTACCAGCTGAGCTAAGCACCCGTTTCCGATTCGTTCTGGCTGCGATCTGCATTTCGGCATCAACAACCAGCGAGCCCGCAAGTTTAATTCATCCCCGATCATTTTGCAAAGCCCTGACGCGAATTTTTTAAGCGTTCGCGCACACGATTCGGCTACGCATAAAAAAACCCGCGGCCACGCCGCGGGTTTCGTGAACAACCGTCAGAAAGGACGGCGCCCCAATGCTTAGTGCTTGACGAATTCCGTCGAGCCGGCATCCTTCGCTGCATCGGCGACCGGTGCCGCCGCCTTCGCCTCTTCTTCCGGCGGCAGCGGGGTCGGCGAACGCTCGAGCGCAAGTTCCAGCACCTTGTCGATCCAGCGGACCGGCACGATCTCGATCGCGTTCTTCACGTTGTCCGGAATCTCGGCGAGATCCTTCACGTTCTCTTCCGGGATCAGCACGAGCTTGATGCCGCCGCGATGCGCTGCAAGCAGCTTCTCCTTCAGGCCGCCGATCGGCAGGACTTCACCACGCAGCGTGATTTCGCCCGTCATCGCGACATCGGCACGCACGGGGATACCCGTCAGCACCGATACCAGCGCGGTCGTCATCGCACCGCCGGCGGACGGACCGTCCTTCGGCGTCGCGCCTTCCGGCACGTGGATGTGGATGTCCTGCTTCTCGAACGCTTCGTCCTTGATGCCCAGACGACGCGAACGCGAGCGCACGACCGAACGTGCCGCCTCGACCGACTCCTTCATCACGTCGCCGAGCGAACCCGTACGGATCACGTTGCCCTTGCCCGGCATCACCGCGGCTTCGATCGTCAGCAGATCGCCACCGACTTCCGTCCACGCGAGGCCCGTCACCTGACCGACCTGGTTTTCCTTCGCGGCAAGGCCGAAGTCGTACTTGCGTACGCCGAGGAACGTATCGAGGTTTTCGCCGTCGACCTTGATCGCGCCCGATGCCTTCTTCAGCAGCAGCATCTTCACGACCTTGCGGCAGATCTTCGACACTTCCCGCTCGAGCGAACGCACACCGGCTTCGCGCGTGTAGTAGCGGATGATGTCGCGGATCGCCTGCTCGGTGACCTCGATCTCGCCTTCCTTCAGGCCGTTGTTCTTCTTCTGCTTCGGCAGCAGGTAACGCTGCGCGATGCTGACCTTCTCGTCTTCCGTGTAACCCGACAGACGGATCACTTCCATCCGGTCGAGCAGCGGCGGCGGGATGTTCAGCGAGTTCGACGTCGCGACGAACATCACGTCCGACAGGTCGAAGTCGACTTCGATGTAGTGGTCGGCGAACGTGTGGTTCTGTTCCGGATCGAGCACTTCGAGCAGCGCCGACGACGGATCGCCGCGGAAATCCATACCCATCTTGTCGACTTCGTCGAGCAGGAAGAGCGGATTGCGCACGCCGACCTTCGTGAGGCTCTGCAGGATCTTGCCCGGCATCGACCCGATGTACGTACGGCGGTGGCCACGGATCTCGGCTTCGTCACGCACGCCGCCGAGCGCCATCCGGACGAACTTGCGGTTCGTCGCACGGGCGATCGACTGGCCGAGCGAGGTCTTGCCGACGCCCGGGGGCCCGACGAGACACAGGATCGGCGCCTTGACCTTGTCGACGCGTTGTTGCACTGCGAGATACTCGAGGATCCGTTCCTTCACCTTCTCGAGGCCGAAGTGATCCTCGTCGAGCACCTGCTCGGCGTTCGACAGGTCGTTGTTGACCTTGCTCTTCTTGCGCCACGGCAGGCCGATCAGCGTGTCGATGTAGTTGCGCACGACGGTGGCTTCCGCCGACATCGGCGACATCAGCTTCAGCTTCTTCAGCTCGGCGTCGGCCTTCTTCTTCGCTTCCTTCGGCATGCGCGCGGCGTTGATGCGCTTCTCGAGTTCCTCGAGATCGGCACCCTCTTCGCCTTCGCCCAGTTCCTTCTGGATCGCCTTGACCTGTTCGTTCAGGTAGTACTCGCGCTGGCTCTTTTCCATCTGGCGCTTCACGCGCCCGCGGATGCGCTTTTCGACCTGCAGGATGTCGATCTCGGCTTCGAGCTGCGCGAGCAGGTGCTCGAGGCGCTCGATGACCGGGAACATCTCGAGGATGTGCTGCTTCTGGTCGAGCTTCAGCGGCAGGCGCTCGGCGATCATGTCGGCGAGGCGGCCTGCTTCATCGATGCCCGACAGCGACGTGAGGATCTCCGGCGGGATCTTCTTGTTCAGCTTCACGTACTGGTCGAACTGCGACACGATCGCACGGCGCAGCGCTTCCGTTTCAGCGCTGTCGGCGTGATCGGGCTCGAGCGGCATCACTTCGCAGGAGAATTGCGTTTCCTGCTCTTCGATCGACAACGCCTTCGCGCGCTGCAGGCCTTCGACGAGCACCTTCACGGTGCCGTCCGGCAGCTTCAGCATCTGCAGGATGTTGGCGATACAACCGACCTCGTACATGTCCTTTTCGGTCGGTTCGTCCTTGGCCGCGGTTTTCTGGGCGACGAGCATGATGTGCTTGCCGCCTTCCATCGCTGCTTCGAGGGCCTTGATCGACTTCGGCCGGCCCACGAAGAGCGGAATCACCATGTGCGGGAAAACGACGACATCCCGCAGCGGCAGCAGCGGGAGCGTGATGCGTTCCGGCGGAAGAAGTTGGGTGCCTGACATTTCATTTCCCCATGAGTGGAATCAATTGTTCGGTAATTGAGGCCGCCACAACGAATTGCAAGCCTTCAAGTGCGGGAAATATTCGGTAAAAAAGTAACCACCGCGTGTCGAGTCAGAGTTACCCACAAGATAAACGAAAAAAAGCCGCCCACGGTCTCATGAACGGCCCTTTTTCGCAGAACATCGTCGGCAAGCCGGTCAGTTCGAACCCGCCACCTTCGGCGTGTCCTCGTAGATCAGCAAAGGCTTGCCGTCGCCATCGATGACGTTCTCGTCGATGATGACTTTGCTGACCCCTTTCATTGTCGGCAGTTCGTACATCACGTCGAGCAATGCCTGTTCGATGATCGAACGCAAACCGCGCGCGCCGGTCTTGCGGCGGATCGCCTTGCGGGCGACTGCCTGCAGTGCGCCCGGCCGGATCTCCAGCTCGACGCGCTCCATCGCGAACAGCTTGTGATACTGCTTGACGAGCGCGTTCTTCGGCTCGACCAGGATCTTCATCAGCGCGGTTTCATCGAGCTTGCCGAGCGTCGCGACCACCGGCAGGCGGCCGATCAATTCGGGGATCAGACCGAATTTGATCAGGTCTTCCGGTTCCGTTTCGCGCAGCACTTCGCCCGCGTCGCGCTCCTGCTTGCTCTTGACCGTCGCGCCAAAGCCGATGCCGGTTTTCTCGGTGCGATCGGTGATCACCTTTTCGAGGCCGTCGAATGCGCCACCGCAGATGAACAGGATGTTGGTCGTGTCGACCTGGATGAAATCCTGGTTCGGGTGCTTGCGGCCGCCCTGCGGCGGCACCGACGCCATCGTGCCCTCGACGAGCTTCAGCAGTGCCTGCTGGACGCCCTCGCCCGACACGTCGCGCGTGATCGACGGGTTGTCCGACTTGCGGCTGATCTTGTCGATTTCGTCGATGTAGACGATCCCGCGCTGGGCCTTGTCGACCTCGTAGTTGCAGTTCTGCAACAGCTTCTGAATGATGTTCTCGACGTCCTCGCCGACGTAGCCGGCTTCGGTCAGCGTCGTCGCATCGGCGATCACGAACGGCACGTTGAGCAACCGCGCGAGCGTCTGTGCGAGCAGCGTCTTGCCGGAGCCCGTCGGGCCGATCAGCAGGATGTTGCTCTTCGACAGCTCGACGTCGTCCTTCTTGTCGAGATGCTTCAGGCGCTTGTAGTGGTTGTACACGGCCACCGCGAGGATCTTCTTCGCGCGCTCCTGGCCGATCACGTACTGATCGAGGATGTCGCGAATTTCCTGTGGGCTCGGCAGATCCGACCGCGACAGGCTGGCCTCGACGCCGGCGGCAGCCGCCTCGTCGCGAATGATTTCGTTGCAGAGGTCGATACATTCATCGCAGATGAACACCGACGGGCCCGCGATGAGTTTTTTCACCTCATGCTGGCTCTTCCCGCAAAACGAGCAATACAACAGCTTCTCGCTGTTCGAACCTTTTTTGTCCGCCATGAATGTAGAGCCTCCGGACAGGTAAATGACATGATACGCCGAATGCTCCGAACGCCGCGCCTAGGGCGCGACCGGAGCCGGCCGGATGCGCTTGCCGCAGAGGCTCAGGGCGTGCGGAACATAGCAGGGGCGCCGCGCGAATCGGGGCGGCACCCCACTTAAGTGTTTACGGGCGCTTCAGCAGCACCTGATCGATCAGCCCGTACGCCTTCGCGTCCTCGCTCGACATGAAGTTATCACGGTCGGTATCGCGCGCGATGCGCTCGACGTCCTGGCCCGTGTGCTGCGCGAGCAACTGGTTCAGCCGCTCCTTCAGGTAGAGGATTTCGCGCGCCTGGATCTCGATGTCGGATGCCTGGCCGCGTGCGCCGCCGAGCGGCTGGTGGATCATCACGCGCGAGTTCGGCAGCGCGAAGCGCTTGCCCTTCGCGCCCGACGCCAGCAGGAACGCGCCCATGCTGGCCGCGAGGCCCATGCACAGCGTCGACACGTCCGGCTTGATGAACTGCATCGTGTCGTAGATCGCCATCCCGGCCGACACCGACCCGCCCGGGCTGTTGATGTACAGGCTGATGTCCTTGTCGGGATTCTCGCTCTCGAGGAACAGCAACTGCGCGACCACGAGGTTCGCGGTCTGGTCGTTTACTTCGCCGACCATGAACACCAGGCGCTCCTTCAGGAGACGCGAGTAGATATCGTACGAACGCTCGCCGCGGCCGCTCGTTTCGACGACGATCGGCACCAGCCCCAGCGCTTGCGCCTCGAAACCCTGCGGCGCGTTCGAAGCAAGCATGTCCAGCAATTCAGCGCGAGTGATCATTCAATGAACCTTGTTCGAATGGAAAATTGAACGGAGGGAAGCCGCCCGCTCAATCGCCATATTAATGGCAACCGTGCGCTTGACGTGAAAACGGCGTGCAGGCCGTCGCTCCGACAGCCGGCACGCCGCTAGAGCGACACTTACGCTTGCGCCGATGCGCTCGCGAGTGCCTCGAAGCTCACTTCCTTGTCCGTCACCTTTGCCTTGCCCAGCACGAAATCGACGACGTTGCTCTCAACGACGAACGCTTCCATCTCGGCGAGGCGCTGCTGGTTGGAATAATACCAGCGGACCACTTCCTTCGGGTCTTCGTAGCTCTTCGCGAACTCGTCGACTTCCGCACGGATCTGTTCCGGCTTCGCTTCGAGGCCGTTCGACTTCACGAGCTCGGCCAGCACGAGACCCAGCTTCACGCGACGCTCGGCCTGTTCGGCGAACATCTCGGCCGGGATCGGTGCGTCCTTCGCGTTCGGCACGCCGCGCTGCGCGAGATCCTGGCGAGCCATTTCGACGAGACGTTGCTGATCCTGCTCGATCAGTGCCTTCGGCACGTCGAGTTCGGAGATCTTCAGCAGCGCGTCCATCACCTGGTTCTTGACGATCGACTGCGTGCGACGCTTCGCTTCACGCTCGAGGTTTTCCTTGATCTCAGCGCGCATCTTCGTCAGGTCGCCGTCTTCGATGCCGAGCGACTTCGCGAATTCGGCGTCGATTTCCGGCAGGTGCGGCCACTCGATCTTCTTCATCGTGACCGTGAATTGCGCCGTCTTGCCCGCGACGTCCTTGCCGTGGTAGTCCTCCGGGAACGCGAGGTCGAACGTGCGCGATTCGCCAGCCTTCAGGCCCAGCGCCGCCGTTTCGAATTCCGGCAGCATGCGGCCTTCGCCGAGCACGAACGGGAAATCTTCGGCCGTGCCGCCCTGGAACGCGACGCCGTCGATCTTGCCGACGAAGTCGACCGTCACGCGGTCGCCGTTCTTCGCTGCGGTGTCCGCGCCGCCGTCGCCGTGCTCGCCGGCTTCGCCACGTGCGTGGAAGTGCACGCGCTGCTTGCGCAGGATGTCCAGCGTGCGGTCGATTTCAGCGTCGCCGATCGACGTCGTCGAGCGCTCGACTTCAGCCGTCGCCAGATCGCCGATCTTCACTTCCGGGTAGACCTCGAACGTCGCGTCGAACGCGTATGCATCTTCAGCCTGCTCCTGCTTCGGCTCGAAGCTCGGCTGGCCAGCGACGCGCAGGTTTTCCGCGCGGCTGATCGTGAAGAATTCCTGGCCGATCTTGTCGCTCAGCACTTCCGCTTCGACCTGACCCGCGTACTGTTGCGCGACCATCTTCAGCGGCACCTTGCCCGGGCGGAAACCCGGCATGCGCACGTTCTTCGCGAGTTTCTGGATACGGGCGTCGATTTCCTTCTGCACGGTGTCTTTCGGCAGGGAAATCGTCACACGGCGTTCAAGCTTGCCGAGGTTCTCAACAACGTTAGCCATGGCTTCAATCGTCCTAAAATTATTCGAGCAAATCGGGTTTTCCTTGCCGTGCCTGCCTGCGGCGTGATGTGCGTCACATCCACTCGCCGCGCCGGAGCGCCACGCCATCCCTGCACGCGCCGGATGGCTAGCGCAAGCGGCTCGGAGCACGGCTTTGGCCGGAAGAATCGACTATTCTAGCAAACAATTTTCATCACACCGCCAGATCGGCGCGGCGCGCATGCGTCCGTGCCGCGTCAACAGCCCTTTGCACGGCAATGCACGCGGATCGCCGCTATGCCGAACGCCGTATCCACCACGGGCCCGCCATCCTGTAAGCTCCAATTGAGGGTACGCCGCCGTCGCGGCCCCAATTATTCTTCACACCAATCACGCCGTCCGGAGACACCATGCCGCATCACCCGTCCGCGCCCGTCGTCGTCATCGCGCCCGATTCGTTCAAAGGTTCGCTTTCCGCCGAACAGGTCGCGGACGCGATCGCCACCGGCATTCGCCGCGCCCGGCCCGACGCTGTCGTGCGCCGCTGCCCGATGGCCGATGGCGGCGAAGGCACGCTCGACGCGATGCTGGCAGGCGGCGGCACGCGGCGCGCGCTGCGGGTGGCAGGCGCATCGCTCTCGGCACGCGACGCGGCGGTCGGCGTGATCGACGCGCGCACCGCGATCGTCGAGACGGCCGAAATCGTCGGCATTACGGATCCGGTCGGCATGAGCGTGCCCGTCGACGCGCGCAGCACGCGCGGGATGGGCGAAGCGATCCGCACGCTGCTCGACGAAGGCGTGCGCCGCTTCTTCGTCGCGCTTGGCGGCAGCAGCACCAACGACGCGGGCGCCGGGCTGCTCGCGGGCCTCGGCCTCCAATGCTTTGACGCCGGCGGCCAGCCGGTCGAGCCGGTTCCGTCGCGGCTCGCCGACATCGCACGCATCGACGCGTCGGGGCTCGACCCGCGCCTGAAGGAAACCGAATTCATCGGCATGTCCGACGTCGACAACCCGCTGACGGGCGCGCACGGCGCGACCGCCGTGTTCGGCCCGCAAAAGGGCGTGACGCCCGAGCAGGTTGCGAACCTTGACGCGGCCCTCGGCCGCTTCGCCGACCTGCTCGAAGCCGCGCTCGACCATCGCAGCCGTGACCTGCCGGGCGCCGGTGCCGCTGGTGGCCTCGGTTTCGCGCTGCACATGCTCGGCGCGCGGTTCGAAGCCGGCGCCGAAGTGGTCGCGCGTCAGGTCGGGCTCGACGCGGCGCTCGCGGGCGCAGACTGGCTGATCACCGGCGAAGGCCGCTCCGACGTGCAGACGCTGCACGGGAAGGCGCCGTTCATCGCGTGCCGCCACGCGCAGGCCGCCGGCGTGCCCGCGTCGCTGCTGTCCGGCGCGGTCGACCCGGCCGCGCTGCCCCGCCTGTCCGAACATTTTTCCGGCTGCTTCTCGCCGGCTCCCGGGCCGATCACGCTCGACGTCGCGATCCGCGACGCGGCCAGTCTGCTCGCGAACGAAGCGGAGCAATTGACACGCCTGAAGTACGGCGCACACTGACCGTTGACCCGAGCGCGCGATACAGGAACAATCGGGCCCGCCCTTTTTCTTCAGGATTCGACATGAAAGGCCGTCAAGCCGGGCTCGATCAGTTTCTGACCTATCGCCTCCACGCGCTCACGAAGCGATCCGACCGCGGGATCGGCGAGGTGTACCGGCACAAGCTCGACATCTCGCTGCCCGAGGCGCGCGTGATCGCCGCCGTAGGCGCCTTCGGCCCGTTCTCGATCATGGATCTCGCGCGCCACACCAATCTCGACAAGAGCCAGGCGAGCCGGGCCGCCGAGGCGCTGCTGCGCCAGGGGCTGCTCGAACGCAGTGCCAGCGAGGAAGATGGCCGGATCGTGCTGATCGCACTGACCGCCGACGGCCGCGCGCTGCATCGCAAGATCATGCCGATCGTACGCAAGTGGAACGACGGATTGCTCGCGTGCTTGTCCGACAGCGAACGCCAGACGTTCGAGCGGCTGCTCGACAAGGTCGTCGCGCACGCGACCGAGCGGGACGACTGAGCGGCAACACGGGCAACGCGCCCATAGCATTGATCCGATGAATTCGACGAGCCGCCCCGGTCGCCTCACCAGCGACGCGGGCGGCCCGCTTTGCGTCATGCGCTGCGCACGGCAAGCGGATCGCCGCGCTTCGCGTCACCGGCGTCGCGCATGCCGCGGCCCCGCCCGTACTACAACCCGCTGTTCGTCGCGCGCTGCCGGAGCAGCCCGAGCACCGCGTCGCAATACGGGGTCGGCACGCCGACCTTGCGCCCGAGTTCGGGAAACACGCCGAGGATCGGCCCGATCTCGAGCGTGCGCCCCGCTTCGAAATCCTGCAGCATCGACGTCTTGAACGCGCCGAGCTTGCGCGTGACCGCGATCCGCTCGGGCCCGCTCATCCCCGTCGACAGGCCGAGCTTCGCGCCGATCGCGGCCGCCTCCTCCATCATCCGCAACGCGAGATCCTGCGTGAACGGATCGTCGAGCAACTGCTCGGCCGTCGACCCCGTCAGCGCGCTCAGCGGATTCATGTTCATGTTGCCCCACAGCTTCGTCCAGATCTCGGTCCGGATCGCGGGCGTCGACTCGACGTCGAAGCCACCCGCCGCGAGCGCCGCGGCAACCCGGGCGGCAGCCGCGTCGAGCCGCGCATCGGGCGCTCCCACGATCAGCCGGTTGCCGCGCCCGCGGCGCACGATGCCCGGCGCGTCGGTACTCGACGACAGGTGCACGACGCAACCGATCGCCTGCGCGGGCGGCAACGCCGCCGACACCGCGCCGGCCGGATCGACCGCATCGAGCGGCACACCGTCAAGCGCCCCTTCGAGCCCGTGCGTGAACCACCACGGCAGCCCGTTCATTGCCGCGACGATCACGGTGTCCGGCCCAACCAGCGGCGCAATGCGCGCGGCCAGCGCCGGCAGCGCCTGCGCCTTCAGCGCGATCACCACGTAGTCCTGCACGCCGAGCGCGGCCGCATCGTCGCTCGCTCGCATCGGCACCGACGATGTCACGCCCGCCTCGTCGATCAAGCGCACGCCGTGCGTGTTCAACGCGTCGAGCGTCGCGCCGCGCGCATACGCGCTCACGGTCATGCCGGCCCGCGACAACGCGGCCGCGAGCAACCCGCCGATCGCGCCGACCCCGACCACCGCCGCGCGCACCGGCCCTGAATTCGTGTCGTTCATGATGGAATTCCGTCTGCTGGGAGCTGACGAGCATAACGCTCAATGGTTGCGGGCACAACCATTCACGCGAGCGCTTGCAATGCGCGGCGGCCGTGCGACTCGGCGCGATTCAGCGCGGCTCGTTACCGGCTTCCACCGGCTCGTCGTCGGCCGTGCCGCCCGTCGTGCCGAGCACGCCGGCAATCTGGCTCTTGTCGTGCATGCCGAGCTTGCGGTACGCGCAGCGCAGGTAGTGGCGCACGGTCGTCGGCGAAATCGCCATCTGTTGCGCGACTTCCTTGTGCGAGCGCCCTGCGCCGTAATAGCGGATCGCCGCGAGTTCGCGCGGGCTCAGCCGGTCGAGCAGCGAGCGCGGCCGCGCCTCGATCTGGAACAGCCCCGCAACCGGCACGCACTGGATTCGCAGCGCCTCGCCGACGAACGGCTGGCCCGACTGGCGCCGCAGGTGCGCGACGAGCGGCTCCGGCACGCGCGCACCGGCCCACGCCGGCCATTCGGTACGCAGCACGTCGTCGAAACCGTGATCGGCATGGTGGAGCACGCCGAAGTTGTCGCACAGTGCGCGCGCCGCCGGCGCGACCGTATCGCCGCGCTCGCGCGTGAGCTGCGCGGCGCGATTGATCGTCAGCGCCGCCGCGAGATGCGGAATCACTTCCTCGAAACGGCGCGCATCGTCGTCGCTGAACGGGCGATTCAGGCCTTGGCGATAGATCGACATGAACGTCGTCAGGCCGAACCGACGATCGAGCGTGCACACGCACATCAGCTGCGCGAGCCCGTACTTCACGCACCAGTCGCGAAACCGGGCATCGAGCCCCGGTTCGACGACCGACAAACGCACCGCGTGGCCGTGCGCGCCGCGCAGCGTGCGGTGCGCAAGCGGGTCGCAATCGCGCACGCGCTTCCAGTCGCTGAAGAACGCGTGCGGCAGACGGTACAGGAAGCTGTTGTGCATCACCGGGCCGGTCGGCGCATGGGTCGCGACGCCTGTCCATGCGGCGTCGAATGAAATGAGCGCCTGCAGCAGCGAAAAGAAGCGGTATTCGAATTCGCCGATGCCGGACCGGGCGGCAACCGCGTACAGGTCGAGCAGCATCAGCCCGAGTTCGCGCTGCGATGCGTCGGCGCGCGTAACGCCGTCGAAATCGGCGCGCCGGGGCGGCAGTGGCGGCCAGGCGAAGTCGTCGAGCACGATGGCTGCCGGCACGTCGCGCAGCGCATCGAGATCCTGCCCGAAATCCGTCGTGATCCTCACCTTCCGCTCCCCTGCCCGATCGGGCTGCTGACGTGCGCAACGACACCGGTCGATTATAGCGACCGGCTTTTTTGACGGGCCACGGCGTCGGAACGGGCGTCAACCCCATCCATTTGAACGGTGCATGGCACGTTGCTGCTCCGCAGCACGCCGCGCCACGGCCGCCCGCCGCGGGCATGCCGTGCACCACGGGTTTTCCACACCGTTCATCTGTACGACTGTTCGAAGGTTTTCCCGCTGCGGACACTGCGTCGCGACAACACCAACGACAAACCGATGCAGGACGGTATGGAGAACCCCACGTGACGAAAACCCGCTTCATCCGCACGGCCGCGGCCGTCGCGACGCTTGCCGCGTGCAGCGCTGCCGCGCATGCGCAGTCGAGTCTCACGCTGTATGGCGCGCTCGATGCCGGCGTGCAATACCTGACGCATGCCGACGGACGGCACTCGGCCGTGCAGTTGCAGAACTACGGCGTCCTGCCTTCGCAGATCGGGCTGAAAGGCAACGAGGATCTCGGTGGCGGCTGGCGAGCGCTGTTCAAGCTCGAACAGGGCCTCAACCTCAACGACGGCACCGCAACCGTGCCCGGCTATGCGTTCTTCCGCGGCGCGTACGTCGGCATCGCGGGGCCGGTCGGCACCGTCACGCTCGGGCGGCAGTTCAGCGTGCTGTTCGACAAGACGCTGTTCTATGACCCGCTCTGGTACGCGTCGTACAGCGGCCAGGGCGTCATCGTGCCGATCAACGCGAACTTCATCGACAACTCGGTCAAGTACCAGTCACCGACGTTCGCCGGCTTCGACGTGGAGGCGCTTGCCGCGACGTCCGGCGTCGCCGGCAATACGCGTGCCGGACGCGTGCTCGAACTCGGCGGCCAGTACACGAGCAACGGCCTGTCGGTCAGCGCGGTGCTGCATCAGGCGCACGGCGACGTTTCCGCGGCCGGCGACACGTCGGCGCGCCGCCGCGAACTCGGCACGCTCGCCGCGCGCTATGCGTTCGCCACACTGCCGCTCACCGTCTATGCGGGCGTCGAACGCCTGACCGGCGACCTCGACGCGGCGCGCACGATCGTCTGGGGCGGTGCGCGCTATCAGATGTCGAGCGAGATTGGCCTGAACGCGGGTGTCTACCACACCGACTCGCGCACGCCGGCGATCGGCCACCCGACGCTGTTCATCGCGAGCACCACGTACGCGCTGTCGAAACGCACCGTCGCCTATGTGAACCTCGGCTACGCGCGCAACCGCGGCCAGAGTTCGCAGACCGTCTACGAATACGACCCGACGCCGCTCGCCGGCGCATCGCAGTTCGGCGCGATGGTCGGCATGTATCACCTGTTCTGATTCCCCCCACGAGATCCCGCCATGAAAACCCTTTCTACGGATGCCACACTCCCGCCCGACAGCGGCGCGCCGACCTTCGCGCGCTCGACGCTCGTCGCGCTCGTCGCGTTCGCGGCCATCACGCCGCTGCTGCTGCTCGTGGCGCCCGCCGTCGCCGGCCAGCTCGCGACGCAGCTCGGGTTGTCCGCGTCGCAGATCGGCACCTACTTCTTCGTCGAACTCGGCGCGTTCAGCCTCGCGACCGTGCCGTCGTACCTGTGGCTCGGCCGGGTCGACGCGCGCCGCGTCGCCGCGTTCGCCATCGCGCTGTTCGGCGCGGGCAACCTGCTGACCGCGCTGTGGATGCCGGGCTTCGTCGCGCTGCTCGCGCTGCGCGCCGTCACCTCGCTCGGCGGTGGCTCACTGATGGTGCTTTGCATGACGAGCGCCGCGACGAGCGAGAACAGCGATCGTGTGTACGGCCTGTGGGACGTCGGCCAGTTGATCGCGGGTGCGATCGGCCTGTTCGTGCTGCCGCACGTGTTCGCGGCGTTCGGGCTGCGCGCACTGTATGTCGCGCTCGCCGCGCTCGCGCTGCTCGCGGCGCCGCTGTCGCGCGGCTTTCCGTCATCGCTCGGCGCGCGAACCGCGCCTGCGCAAAACGCGCGCGGCGCGGCGGCACATACGCCGCAAGGTTTCGTCGTGCTCGCGATCGGCGCGGTACTGACGTTCTATCTCGCGATCGGCAGCGTGTGGACGTTCGCAAGCCGTGCCGCGAACGAAGCCGGACTCGATCCGCAGTCGACCGGCAACGTCCTCGCGATCGCGAGCGTGATGGGCATTGCCGGCGCGGCGCTCGCGTCGTGCGCAGGCGGCCGGCTCGCCCGGCGCGCGATGCTCGCGGCCGGTTACGCGCTGCTGGCCGCCTCGCTCGTCGCGCTCGCGGTGATGCGACACGCCGGCGGCTACAGCGCGGCGATCTTCGCATTCAAGTTCGCGTGGACGTTCGTGCTGCCGTTCATCCTCGCGACCGTCGCGCAGATCGACACATCGGGCCGCCTCGTCGCCACGCTCAATTTCGTGATCGGCGCGGGCCTCGCGGCCGGCCCGCTGCTGGCCGGGCTGATGCTCGACGCCGGCGGCACGATGCACGCGCTGTTCGCGGCCGCGACGGCTGTCGCGATCGTGTCTTTCGCCGCGCTGCGCCACATCGATCGCCGCACGCGCCCTTCCGTTTCCTCCCAACCGTGACAGGTCACGCAATCCATGAATCGCACTGCCTTCTTCACCGACGAACGCACTTTCTGGCATACCGGCGGCACGCATGCGCTGTTCTTCCCGGTCGGCGGCTGGGTCCAGCCGCCGTCGAGCGCAGGCTACGCGGAATCGCCCGATTCGAAGCGCCGTTTCCTGTCGCTGGTGCAGGCCTCGGGCCTGGCCGCTCAGCTCGACCTGCGCGGCGCCGAACCGGCCTCGACCGCCGACCTGCTGCGCATTCATCCCGCGCACTATCTCGACGCGTTCCGCTCACTCAGCGATGCGAACGGCGGCGACCTCGGCGATCTCGCGCCGTTCGGCAAGGGTAGCTACGAGATCGCTGCGCTGTCGGCCGGCCTCGCGATCGCGGCTGTCGACACGGTCGTCGGCGAACGTGCGGCGAACGCGTTCTCGCTGTCGCGGCCGCCCGGCCACCACTGCCTGCGCGATCGCCCGATGGGCTTCTGCCTGCTGGCGAACATCCCGATCGCGGTCGAGGCCGCCCGCGCGAAACACGGCATCGAGCGGGTCGCGGTGATCGACTGGGACGTGCATCACGGCAACGGCACGCAGTCGATCTACTACGACGATCCGGACACGCTGACGATCTCGCTGCACCAGGACCGCTGCTTCCCGCCCGGCTACAGCGGCGCGGACGATCGCGGCCAGGGCGCGGGCGTCGGCGCGAACCTGAACGTGCCGCTGCTCGCGGGCGGCGGCGACGATGCGTATCGCTACGCGTTCGAACGGATCGTGCTGCCGGCGCTGGCGCGTTTCCGGCCCGAGCTGATCGTGGTCGCCAGCGGCCTCGACGCCAGCGCAGTCGACCCGCTCGCGCGCATGCAGCTGCATACCGACAGCTACCGGTTCATGACGCGCGCGGTGAAGGATGCCGCGCAACGCCATTGCGGCGGGCGGCTCGCGATCGTTCACGAAGGCGGCTATTCGGAAGCGTACGTGCCGTTCTGCGGGCTCGCGATCGTCGAGGAGCTGGCCGGCATTCGCACCGACGTCGCCGATCCGATGCTCGACCTCGCGATCGCGCAGCAGCCTGGCGAGCGGTTCGTCGCGTTCCAGCGCGAACTGCTCGATGAACTGGCGGTGTCGTTCGGGTTGTAGCGCGCGCTGGCGGACGCGACGAGGGCCGGCCTGCGCCGGCCCTCTTGCGCGATCGGTGCGGATGGGGTTTCCTGTGCTTTTATCCCCGTTCCGGCCCGAAGCCGCACTCTTCCGATGAAACCGTCCCCGCGCGACAACAATGACGATGCCAAGACGCGCCGCCAGCCCTCGAAGCTGGTCCTGAACATCGCCGCCGTGACGGTCGGCCTCATCACGTTCGCGATCGGCGCGGCGTGGGTGATCTATAGCTGGGTGGTCGATCGCGAAGCGCAGTATTTCGCGATACCGCTGGTGTTCTCGGTGCCGGTGATCGTGGCGGTCGCGATCCGGAGTTTCTGGGAATGAGCCCGCCTGCAATGACGAAGCGCCGCGGGTCGGGCGACGCGCGGCGCTGGGTGTCGGGCTTGTTTCAGATAAGGCGGAGATCTCCGCGGTTCGCTTGAGGGCCGGTCACAGGCCCGGGCGCGGGCACGGATTGGAGACTGCGCCCTGATATCCGCCGGTGACGATGCCGAGCGCGGTAGCGGCCAGCGACGTGCCGACGGCTTTCAGTACGTTTTCCGTGGAGAACGTCTCGCCACTCGACATCACCCGCCCCGAGTACGCGGAGCACGCCGACGACGATGAAACCGTCTGCGCGGGCCTCGCGCTCCATGCAATGTTCTCGGCAGGCGTATTGGCAAAAGCCGGCGCGACCAGCATCAGCGCCAGTACGGAAATCGGAGTGCGTACGGTGATTTTCATCGGTGGTCCTCGGCGCAATTGCGTTTCTTATATGGGAAGTGAACACGACATTACACGCGGCACGAATTTTCGTGCACCGCTTGCCCAGGCGCGCGTGCCGGGAAAGGCGACGACATCAACGAAAAGCGCTGCGGTCAATCGACCGACAGCGCCTTTTGATGAACGGCCCCTGACAGAGGCGCATTCGACTTCTGGTGCGTGAGGCCGGACTCGAACCGGCACACCCTTGCGGGCGTCAGGACCTAAACCTGGTGCGTCTACCAATTTCGCCACTCACGCGGATTTTCCGTCGCCTGACCACGCGGCACGCAAGATGCGTTTCCACGCGCCCGGGACACCGCGCCGGCCGGTAACCGGCACGCCCGATCAGGCGAGCGCGAGATTCTACCCGATCCGCGCGGCGTTGTCTCGCCCTCGCCGGCACCCGTCGTGCAGCGGTGCTAGAATGCCGCGCTCGACGTTTCGGCATCGCGCCGCCGCGCGTCCCCCGAACCCGCCCCCACCCGATTCCGCCCGTGAACTTCGACGACTACTGTCAGCAAAAGGCCGCCCCTGCGGGCTCCAGCGTCTACTACGCGCTGCGCCAGGCGCCGCTCGCCGCGCAGCCGCGCCTGACCGCGCTGTTCGCGCTGCGTCGCGAACTCGAGGAAACGGTCAAGGAAACCAGCGACCCGACCATCGGGCACACGAAGCTCGCGTGGTGGCACAAGGAACTCGCGGCGCTGGCCGACGGGCAGCCGTCGCACCCGGTCACGAAGGCGCTCGCGCAGCATCATCCGGCGATCGCCGCCGAGGCCGACGCATTGCGCACGCTCGTCAACGGTTACGGGATGGATCTCGAACAGGCCCGCTACCTCGATTTCGCGAACCTGCAGCGCTATATCGCCCAGGTCGGCGGCACCTTCGCGTCGCTGGTCGCGCGCGCCAGCGCCGCGAACCCGGCCGACCCGCAACCGTGGGCCGCGGACGCCGGCCGCGCGCTGATGCTCGCGCAATTCGTGCAGGAACTCGGCAACGATGCGCGCCACGGCCGCATCTACCTGCCGATCGACGAACTGCAGCGCTACAACGTGACCGCGGCCGATCTGCTGAACCGTCGCTACAGCCCGGCCTTCACCGAATTGCTGCAATTCCAGACGGCCCGCGCGCGCGAAGCGCTGATGGCCGCCGAAGCAGCGATCCCCGCATCCGAACGCCGCGCGCAGCGCACGCTGCGTGCACAGATCGCCCTGGCCGGCTCACTGCTCGACGAAATCGAGCGCGACGGCTTCCAGGTACTGCACCAGCGCATCGCGCTGACGCCGATCCGCAAGCTGTGGGTCGCATGGCGCACCGCGCGCCGACGCTGACCCGGGCGCCTCACGCCTTCAACAACGGCAGCGTGTCGAAGCGCTGCTGCAGCACGCGCGTCGCGTCGAGCCCCCACCACGGCCCGAGCACGGTCGCGTAGAGCTGGCGGAAATCGACCGCGACCGGCAGGTTGCCGTTGCCGTCGAGCCGCCCGAGCGCCGGCGGCGCACCATACAGCCCGCCAGCCACGCGGCCGCCCATCACGAAATGCGGCGCGGCCGTGCCGTGATCGGTGCCGTTGCTCTGGTTCTCCCGCACGCGCCGCCCGAATTCCGCATACGTCATCACGAGCGTCTGGTTCCAGCGGCCGAGTTCGATCAACGCGCCGCGCATCGCGCTCATCCCTTCCGCGAACTGCTTGAGCAGCGCAGCTTGCTGCCCCGGCTGGTTCTGGTGCGTATCGAAGCCGTTGAGCGTCAGGCGCAGCACCGCGACGCCGTCCTGCGCGCCGGGCCCGGGCGCTTCGCACGCGGCCAGCACCTGCATCGCGGTCTTGACCGACGTGCCGAACGCGCCGGCCGGAAAGGCCGTCCGGAATTCACGCATCCCGCCGCGCGGGCGCAGCCGGTCGGCCGCCTTCACGATGTCGTTCTCGACGTCGATGATGTGCGCGAGCGCGGGGTTCTGTTCACGCAGCGACGACGGCTCGGCAAGCCGGGCCGCACGAATGAACTGCGCGGGATTGACGAGCGCGATCGCACGTGCACCGTTCGAGAGCGGCCCCATCTCGGCGCTGCCGAGCACGACGCCGTCCGCCGCGAAACAGGGCGGCACGGGCGCCTGCGCAAACGTGCGCGTGAGCCAGCCTTCGTGCAGGTACTGGTCCGACCGCGACGCGGTATCCCAGATCTCGATCGAGCGGAAATGCGACAGGTTCGGCTGCGGATAGCCGACGCCCTGCACGACCGCGACCTGCCCGTCGCGCCACAGCGGCATCAGCGGCGCAAGCGACGGATGCAGCCCCGTGTGCGCGTCGAGTTGCAGCACCTGCTCGCGCTTGATGCCGATGCTGCGCCGGAACTGGTAATACAGCGGGTCCGCGTACGGCACCACCGTGTTGAGGCCGTCGTTGCCGCCCTTCAGCTCGACGAGGATCAGCACGTTCGCATAGCCGGCCGCCGGTTGGCGCCCCGCCTGCGCCACGGAAGCCGCCATCGCAGGCGCCTGCCACATCGACACGCCGGCCGCGGCAGCGGCGCCCGTCAGCGTCAGAAAATCACGTCGGTTCATCGCGCATCCTTTGGTTCGCCGTCCGGCACCTTTGCCACACCGGCTCCCCGCTTCATCGTCGTTCGAATCATTTCAGTTGATAGGCCGGATCCATCAGCAGCGCTTCGAGATACGCGCTGCCGGTCGAATCCGTGTCGATCGCCGCGACCGGCGACAGCTGCAGCACCGCGTGCTGCAACTGAAGCTCGGTCGACAAACCCGCGATCGCCTGCGGCCGTGCGCGATATTGTGCAAGCCAGCGTTCGAGGTCGAAACGCAGGCCGGCGCGCGCGGGCTTGGCTGGCGCTCCGCGCATGCCGGCTGCCGACGCCGTCTCGACCACCGGCATCGCATGCGCGCGGCCATTCGGCGGCGGCACCAGCGGATGCGCCGGCGGGTGCATGCCGGCCGTCTCCGTCGCGCGGAACAGTTGCTCGACGAACTGCTTGCGCGCGAGCAGCGTGGTGCTGTTGATCCATAGCGCGCCGCCCGGCCAGCCCTTCACGTTCGGCGGGTAAAACAGGTTCTGCCCGAGCGTGCGCACGGTGTTCGCGAGCATCTGCGGATCGCCGTATGAAACGTCGAACAGCCGCACCGACCCGACGACGAATTCCGCCGGCGACTTGACGAGCACGCCGCGGTTGCGCGGATCCCAGAAGGCGTCGGTCGACCACAGCGCGGCGAGCGCCGCGCGAATGTCATAGCCACTCGATCGAAACCGTTCGGCTACAGCATCGAGCGCGCCCGGGTCGGGCGTATCGGACACGAACTCGCGCCACAGCTTGGCGGCGATGAAGCGCGCGGTGCCCGGCCGCTTCAGCAGGATGTCGAGAAAGCCGTCGCCGTCGAACGGCCCCGTTTCGCCGAGGATCGTCTTGTCGCCCGCATCGTGCCAATCCGGCCGCACCGCGAAGCGCAGCGTATCGGGATCGACCGTCCAGCCCGTCATCGCCCGCGCGGCTTCGGTCACGTCGTATTGCGTGTAATGCCCTTCGCCGAGCGTGAACAACTCCATCACCTCGCGCGCGAAATTCTCGTTCGGGCGCCCCTTGCGATTGCTCGCGCCGTCGAGATACTGCAGCATCGCCGGATCCTTCGCGACCGCGTGCAGCAGCGTGCCGAAGTTGCCGAGCGCCTCGCGGCGAAACAGCGCGTTCTGCGCGGCCATCGTCTGCGGGTATGGCACCTTGTCCTGCCCCGACGTGAAGTGCCCGTGCCAGAACAGCGTCATGCGCTCGGTGAGCGGCGACGGCGTCACGATCATCTCGTTGACCCATGCCGCGCGCAACGCATCGTACCGAACGTTGCGCTCGCGCTGCTCGTCGCGCCGCATGTCGGGGGTCAGCGCCTGGCGCTGCGCGCGCGTCGGCGGCAGCTCGGCGATCCAGTCGGGCCACGTCGTGACGGGGTCGCGGCGAACGTTGCCGAGCGTATCGGCCACGACCTGCACGCGCGTCATGCCGACGACGCGCGCAACATCGGCGGGCGCGGGAGAGAAGCCGGTACGACTCAGGAAAAACAATGCATCGTCGGCGTCGAGCGGCGACTGCATGGCGGGCGACGGCGCCGGTGCGGCAGCGTTCGCTTTCATCGTCATGGACTCCCGGAGCGCACCGGCGGTGCGGATGCCGGTACAACGGCAATCGGCAGGCGAAAGTTGACGGGAAAATTGCTACGAATCTTTTCCGCGCGAAGTATGTCGCGCAGCGCGAAAGACGGCGCGTCAGCGCTTGTACAGCTCGCGAACGGCGTCCTCGATGTGCTGGCGCAAGAGGTGGCGCTCCTCGGGCGTCATGTGCCCGTCGCGACGGCGCTGTTCGAGATCGGGAGGCACGGCGGAACGGGCCGTCATCTCGGCGGCACGATCAGACTGCGGCGCCTTGCCGCGCGGCAGCTTGCGCGACGATGCGCCCTGCTCGGGGCGCTGCGCATACGCGAAGTTCGACGCATACGGACCGGCAAGCGCGATCGTCAGCATCAGTGCAATCCGGGCAGATCGCATGACCGTCCTCGCTTCCTTGGTCGATTTGTTCCCTTCGTCACGCGGCAACCGGTTACCTCTGGTACTTGAAAAACCCTGCGGAATTCGGGTGTACAAAGATGAAAGATGGAGTGCAGGGGAGTATCTACCGAATTTCGGCTTCGAGTAAAGGAATCTCTATAGCCTGCCTTTACGCCGCGCGACACTACGGGTAAATTTTGTAACCGACTGTAACGCCCGAAAATACGCGGCCGTGCGTCAATTCCCATTCGCGATAAGATGCCGATCATGGAAACGAAAAACCCCTCCAAGATTCTCGTCGTCGACGACGACCCGCGCCTGCGCGATCTGCTGCGCCGCTATCTCGGCGAGCAGGGTTTCAATGTCTACGTCGCCGAAAACGCGACCGCAATGAACAAGCTCTGGGTACGCGAGCGTTTCGACCTGCTCGTGCTCGACCTGATGCTCCCGGGCGAAGACGGCCTGTCGATCTGCCGCCGCCTGCGCGGCAGCAACGACCGCACGCCGATCATCATGCTCACCGCGAAGGGCGAGGATGTGGATCGCATCGTCGGCCTCGAGATGGGCGCCGACGATTACCTGCCGAAACCGTTCAACCCGCGCGAGCTCGTTGCGCGCATTCATGCGGTGCTGCGTCGCCAGGCGCCGGCCGAACTGCCGGGCGCCCCGTCGGAAACCACCGAGGTGTTCGAGTTCGGCGAGTTCTCGCTGAATCTCGCCACGCGCACGCTGACGAAGTCCGGCCAGGAAATTCCGCTCACCACCGGCGAATTCTCGGTGCTGAAGGTGTTCGCACGTCATCCGCGCCAGCCGCTGTCGCGGGAGAAGCTGATGGAACTCGCGCGCGGCCGTGAATACGAGGTGTTCGACCGCAGCCTCGACGTGCAGATTTCGCGCCTGCGCAAGCTGATCGAACCGGATCCGGGCAGCCCGCGTTTCATCCAGACCGTCTGGGGCCTCGGCTACGTGTTCATCCCGGACGGCGCCGCCTGATCTTTCTCCTTCCCGGTTTCGCCCGCCCACGGCCCGTCCCATGCGTATCGACCGGCGCCTCCTGCAGCTCGCATTCGGCGGGCTGTTCTGGCGCACCTTCCTGCTGATCGCGCTGCTGATCTCGGTCAGTCTCGCCGCGTGGTTCCAGAGCTTTCGCGTGATCGAGCGTGAGCCGCGTGCGCAGCGCGTCGCGCTGCAGCTCGTCGCGGTCGTGAAGCTCACGCGCACCGCCCTGCTCTATTCCGATCCCGATCTGCGGCGCGCGCTGCTGCAGGATCTCGAGAGCAACGAGGGCGTGCGCGTTTACCCGCGCGAGAAGACCGACAAGTTCAAGCTGCAGCCCGACGAATCGCTGAACCGCCTGATCGAACACGACATCCGCAGCCGCCTCGGCGACGATACCGTGATCGCTCAGTCGGTCAACGACATTCCCGGTGTGTGGATCAGCTTCAAGATCGACGACGACGATTACTGGGTCGCGCTCGACCGCGACCAGCTCGACAACGTCACGGGCTTGCAGTGGGCCGGCTGGGGCCTGTTCGCGCTCGCGTTGTCGCTGTTCGGCTCCGCGTTCATCACGAGCCTCGTGAACCGGCCGTTCTCGCGGCTCGCGCTCGCCGCGCGCCAGATCGGCTCGGGCCAGAGGCCCGAACTGCTGCCCGAGCGCGGGATGGGCGTCGCGGCCGACACCAACCGCAGCTTCAACCAGATGGTGCGCGACCTCGAGCAGCTCGAGGCCGATCGCGCGCTGATGCTCGCGGGCATCTCGCACGACCTGCGCACGCCGCTCGCGCGGCTGCGGCTCGAAACCGAGATGAGCCCGTCCGACCAGGCGACCAAGGACGCGATGGTCGACGACATCGAACAGATGGATCGCATCATCGCGGCCTTCATCGACTACGCGCGCCCGTCGCAACGCAAGCCGGAACCCGTCGACCTGTCGTCGATCGCGCAGGAAGTCGCCGCGCGGGTAGCAGGCGAGGATGGCGTCGAGATCCGCACGCGGCTCGCGCCGAGCGCGGTGATCGAAGCCGACGAGACCGACATGCGCCGCGTGATCGGCAACCTCGTCGAGAACGCGCGCAAGTACGGCCAGAGCAAGCAGGACGGCGTGTCGCACATCACGCTCGAGACACGCGTGTCGCACGCCCGCGTCGAACTGTCGGTGAGCGACGAAGGCCCCGGCATCCCCGAGGATCAACTGCCCCTCGTGATGCGGCCGTTCTACCGCGTCGACACCGCCCGCACCAAGGCGGACGGCACGGGCCTCGGGATGGCGATCGTGCTGCGCCTCGTCGGCCGCTACCGCGGCGCGCTGCGCCTGCGCAACCGCAACCCCGAAGCAGGCCTCGAAGTCACGCTCGAATTCCCCGGCGCCGGCAAGGCGCGTGCGACTGCGTGACGCGCTCGCGCACGCTTCTTGCGCTGCACACTATCGATCCGGTTGAAAAAAACTATGAAGATCGTTAGTCAAAATCTATTGAAGTACTTTACTAATAGTGTTACAGTTTCACCCAGGCTGTCACATCATCGTTGCAGCACAGAGGTAGCTTGACTCAGTCTTCTTCCCAACTCATACAGGAGTATCCGCATGAAAACCGTGGGCGATAAACTCGAAGCTTTCACCGTCGTAGCCGCGAAGCCGGGCTTCAACCATCACGAAGAAAACGGGCAGTCGGCATTCGAGACCGTCACCGAAGCATCGTTCCCGGGCAAGTGGAAGATCATCTACTTCTATCCGAAGGATTTCACGTTCGTGTGCCCGACGGAAATCGTCGAGTTCGCGAAGCTCACGAAGCAGTTCGAAGAGCGCGATGCCATCCTGCTGGGCGGCAGCTCGGACAACGAATTCGTCAAGCTCGCATGGCGCCGTGAACACAAGGACCTCGACAAGCTGAACCACTACTCGTTCGGCGACGTCAAGGGCGAGCTGATCGACCAGCTCGGCGTGCGCGACAAGGAAGCCGGCGTGGCGCTGCGCGCGACGTTCATCGTCGATCCGGACAACACGATCCAGCACGTTTCGGTGAACAACCTGAACGTCGGCCGCAGCCCGGAAGAAGTCCTGCGGATTCTGGACGGCCTGCAAACGGACGAACTGTGCCCGTGCAACCGTGCAGTCGGCGGCGCAACGCTGTAAGCGCATCGATGCACGAAGCCCGCGGCGCACGTCCTGCCTGCGGGCTTTTTTAACGGCCAACCCATAGGAGATATCAATGGAATTCATCGATTCGATTAAGGCACGTATTCCCGACTACGCGAAGGACATTCGCCTGAACCTCGACGGCACGATCTCGCGCTCGTCGCTCGAAGGCACCGACGCGGTCGGCGTCGCGCTGGCGGCGGCAATCGCGGCGAAGAGCACGGTGCTCATCAAGACGATCCGCGAAGCCGGCGTCCTGTCGCCCGAAGAAACGAACGCCGTGCTGACGGCGGCCGCGCTGATGGGGATGAACAACACCTGGTATCCGTATGTCGAGATGGCCGACGATGCCGACCTGAAGACGCAACGCGCCGAGCTGCGGATGGGCGCGTATGCCACGCACGGTGGCGTCGACAAGCGCAAGTTCGAGATGTACGCGCTCGCCGCATCGATCGTCGGCAAGTGCCACTTCTGCGTGAAGTCGCACTATGCGCTGCTGAAGAACGAGCAAGGGATGACCGTCACGCAGCTGCGCGACGTCGGCCGCATCGCGTCGGTGATCAACGCCGCCGCGCAGGTGATCGCCGCCGAAGGCGAGTAAACGGCTGCTCGAGCGGTCTCGCCGCGCGACCGGCGGCCATGCCGGAGCGGCCGTCGCTCCAAACGAAAATGCCACGCACCAGCGTGGCATTTTTCATTTCCGCAGCACGGCGCGCGGAGCGAACCGCACGCCGCAACCGCCGGGCGTCAGCCGCCCTGCCTGACCAGCAGTGCGGCGGCCTGCGCCTCGATGCCCTCGCCGCGGCCGAGATAGCCGAGCTTCTCGTTGGTCTTCGCCTTCACGTTCACGCGGTCGAGCGGCAGCCCGAGATCGGCCGCGATGTTCGCGCGCATGCCGTCGATATGCGGCGCGAGCTTCGGCGCCTGCGCGATCACGGTGCTGTCGACGTTCTGGATCGCGAAGCCGGCCGCTTTGACGCGGGCCACGCACTCACGCAGCAGCACGCGGCTGTCGGCGCCCTTGAACGCCGCGTCCGTGTCGGAGAAATGGCGGCCGATGTCGCCGAGCGCCGCCGCGCCGAACAGCGCGTCGGTGATCGCGTGCAGCAGCACGTCCGCGTCCGAGTGGCCGAGCAGGCCGCGTTCGTACGGAATCGTCACGCCGCCGATGATGAGGGGGCGCCCCGGGACGAGCTGGTGCACGTCGTAGCCTTGTCCGATTCTGAAATCCATGCGTGTTCCGATTGAGATGGGGTGAAAGTCAGGAAGCGTTCGCGGGGCGCGCGAGGATCGCTTCCGCAAGCGCGAAATCTTCCGGGTACGTAACCTTGAAGTTGCGCAGGCTGCCCTGCACGACGCGCGGCGTATGGCCGGCCCATTCGATCGCGCTCGCTTCGTCGGTCAGGTCGTGCCCTTCGCGCTGCGCGCGCAGGATCGCCTCGCGCAGCATGCCGATGCGGAACATCTGCGGCGTCTGCGCCTGCCACAGTGCGTCGCGCGACTCGGTGCGCGCGATCGCGTCGCCGCCGGCCGGCACGCGCTTGAGCGTATCGGCCACCGGCAGCGCGACGATGCCGCCGACCGGATCGTCCTTCAGCGTCGCGACGAGCGTGCGGATCAGCTCCGGCGTGATGCCCGGGCGCGCGGCATCGTGCACGAGCACCCAGTCGCGGTCGGTCGCGCCGAATTCGGTCAGCTCGAGCAGCCCGTTCAACACCGACGCCTGGCGCGAGCCGCCGCCGCAGCGGCGCACCGCGAAGCGCAGGCCGGCGAAGCGGCGCGCGTCGAAATGGGAATCGTCGGGCGCGAGGACGACGAGCGTCTGCGCGAATTCGCTGCACGCGTCGAACGCGGCGAGCGTGTAATGCAGCAGCGCGCGGCCGGCCAGCGTGCGATATTGCTTCGGCACGGCCGAACCGGAACGGCTGCCCGTGCCGGCACAGGGAATCAGGGCGAAAAGTCGGGGAGTCACGAAAGGAAACGCCGGAAAGATGAAATCGAGAAGCGGATTTTATAATAGGTCTTTCGTCTCGACCGGCGCACCGCGATGCGCCCGTGCACGCCACCCCTGCCGTCCCTATGCCAGATAACGCTTCCACCCCGTCCGCCTCGCCCGTTGCCCGCGTCAAGCCCGGCCAGCGCTTTGCCTTCGACGGCGCGCACGGTTCCGCCGACGCGCTCGCCATCGCCCGTTATCTTGCCGACAACCGCCAGGACGTGCCGCTTCTGGCGGTAATCTGCGCAAACGCGGTCGACGCGCAGCGGCTCTCGCAGGAAATCCGCTACTTCTCGCCCGACGCGCGCGTGCGCCTGCTGCCGGACTGGGAAACGCTGCCGTACGACACGTTCTCGCCGCACCAGGACCTCGTGTCCGAGCGGCTCGCGACGCTGCACGACCTCGGCGAAGGCCGCTGCGACATCCTGCTCGTGCCCGCGACCACCGCGTTGTACCGGATGCCGCCCGCGTCGTTCATGGCCGCGTACACGTTCGCGTTCGCGCAGGGCGAACGGCTCGACGAGGCGAAGCTGAAGGCGCAGCTCACGCTGGCCGGCTACGAGCACGTGAGCCAGGTCGTGCGGCCCGGCGAATACTGCGTGCGAGGCTCGCTGATCGACCTGTACCCGATGGGTTCGCCGCTGCCGTACCGGATCGACCTGTTCGACGACCAGGTCGACTCGATCCGCGCGTTCGACCCCGACACGCAGCGCAGCCTCTACCCGGTACGCGACGTGCGCCTGTTGCCCGGCCGCGAGTTTCCATTCGACGAAGCCGCGCGCACGGCCTTCCGCAGCCGCTGGCGCGAGACCTTCGAAGGCGACCCGAGCCGTGCGCCGATCTACAAGGACATCGGCAACGGCGTGCCGTCGGCCGGCATCGAGTATTACCTGCCGCTGTTCTTCGACGAGACGGCCACGCTGTTCCATTACCTGCCGCAGGACGCGCACCTCGTGTTCACGGGCGATCTCGAGGCTTCGATCCGCCGCTTCACGGCCGATACGAAGCAGCGCCACGCGTTCCTGTCGCACGATCGCGAGCGGCCGATCCTCGAGCCGCAGCGCCTGTTCCTGTCCGATGAGGATTTCTTCGCGTTCGCGAAACCGTTCGCACGCGTCGTGCTGCCCGCGCAACCGGCCGGCGGGTGGGCAACGGCGCTGCCCGAGCTCACCGTCGACCGGCATTCCGACGATCCGCTCGCGTCGCTGCGCACGTTCGTCGAATCGTCAGGCAAGCGCGTGCTGCTGACCGTCGAATCGGCCGGCCGCCGCGAGACGATCCTGCAACTGCTCGCCGAGCATCGCCTGCGCCCCGCGTCGAACGACCACTTCGCGGGCTGGCTCGCGAGCGACGAACGCTTCGCGCTCGGCGTCGCGCCGCTGTCGAGCGGCTTCGCGGTGCCGGGCGAAGGTTATGCGATCGTCACCGAAACCGAGCTGTACGGCACGCTCGGCCGCCGCGCGGGCCGCCGCCGGCAGGAACAGGCCAGCAACGTCGACGCAATGGTGCGCGACCTGTCGGAACTGAAGGTCGGCGACCCGGTCGTCCACGCGCAGCACGGCATCGGCCGCTACATGGGCCTCGTGTCGATGGATCTCGGCGAAGGCGAGACCGAATTCCTGCATCTCGAATACTCGGGCGACAGCAAGCTCTACGTGCCCGTCGCGCAATTGCACGTGATCTCGCGCTACAGCGGCGCCGATCCCGACAGCGCGCCGCTGCACGCGCTCGGCTCCGGCCAGTGGGAGCGCGCGAAGCGCAAGGCCGCGCAGCAGATCCGCGACACGGCCGCCGAGCTGCTGAACCTGTACGCGCGCCGCGCGGCCCGCGAAGGCCACGCGTTCTCGCTCGATCCGCGCGACTACGTGAAGTTCGCCGAAAGCTTCGGTTTCGAGGAAACCCCCGACCAGGCTGCCGCCATCGCGGCCGTGATCGGCGACATGACGAGCGGCAAGCCGATGGATCGCCTCGTGTGCGGCGACGTCGGCTTCGGCAAGACCGAGGTCGCGCTGCGCGCGGCGTTCATCGCGGTGCTGGGCGGCAAGCAGGTCGCGCTGCTGTCGCCGACCACGCTGCTCGCCGAGCAGCACACGCAGACCTTCGTCGACCGCTTCGCGGACTGGCCGGTGCGGATCGCCGAGCTGTCGCGCTTCAAGACCGCGAAGGAGGTCAACGCGGCGATCGCGCAAATCAACGAAGGCAGCGTCGACATCGTGATCGGCACGCATAAGCTGCTGTCGTCGGACGTGCAGTTCAAGCGCCTCGGCCTCGTGATCATCGACGAGGAACACCGCTTCGGCGTGCGCCAGAAGGAAGCGCTGAAGGCGCTGCGCGCGGAAGTCGACGTGCTGACGCTCACCGCGACGCCGATCCCGCGCACGCTCGGGATGGCGCTCGAAGGGCTGCGCGATTTCTCGGTCATTGCAACCGCGCCGCAGAAACGGCTCGCGATCAAGACCTTCGTGCGTCGCGAGGAAGAAAGCGTGATCCGCGAGGCGATGCTGCGCGAACTGAAGCGCGGCGGCCAGGTGTACTTCCTGCACAACGAAGTCGAGACGATCGAGAACCGCAAGGCGATGCTCGAGGCGCTCGTGCCCGAAGCACGCATCGTGATCGCGCACGGCCAGATGCATGAGCGCGAGCTCGAACGGGTGATGCGCGATTTCGTCGCGCAGCGCGCGAACGTGCTGCTGTGCACGACCATCATCGAGACCGGCATCGACGTGCCGAGCGCGAACACGATCATCATGCACCGCGCGGACAAGTTCGGCCTCGCACAGCTCCACCAGCTGCGCGGCCGCGTCGGCCGCTCGCATCACCAGGCATATGCGTACCTGCTGGTCCACGATCCGCAGGCGCTGACCAAGCAGGCACAGCGCCGGCTCGAAGCGATCCAGCAGATGGAGGAACTCGGCTCGGGCTTCTATCTCGCGATGCACGACCTCGAGATCCGCGGTACCGGCGAAGTGCTCGGCGACAAGCAGTCGGGGGAAATTCACGAGATCGGCTTCCAGCTCTATACGGACATGCTGAACGACGCGGTGAAGGCGCTGAAGAACGGCAAGGAGCCCGACCTCACCGCCCCGCTCGCCGCGACGACGGAAATCAACCTGCACGCGCCGGCGATCCTGCCGGCCGACTACTGCGCGGACGTGCAGGAGCGGCTGTCGCTGTACAAGCGTCTCGCGAACTGCGAGCACGGCGACGCGATCGACGGCATCCAGGAAGAGCTGATCGACCGCTTCGGCAAGCTGCCGCCGCAGGCGCACGCGCTCGTCGAGACCCACCGGCTGCGGATCGCGGCGAAGCCGCTCGGCATCGTGAAGATCGACGCAAGCGAGGTTGCGATCGGGCTGCAGTTCGAGCCGAATCCGCCGATCGATCCGATGCGGATCATCGAGATGGTGCAGAAGCATCGGCACATCAAGCTCGCGGGCCAGGACAAGCTGCGCATCGAGACGCGCTCGCCCGACCTCGCGATCCGCGTGTCGACGATCAAGGAAACGCTGCGCGCGCTCGCGCCGAAGCAGGGAGCGGCTGCCGCGGTGCGCTGACGCGATACTGACGGGTGCGGCATTGCTGCACCGCACCGCGCCCGGCGCGGGCGGGCCGACGCGTTTTTGAGTATGATTTTCCCATTCATCAGCCGGAGTTTTGCCATGTCCACTCTCGACGCGACGGCGCCGTCCGCCGCCGCCCCAGGCGACACGTCCCTCGTCAGCCTGCCCTGGATCAAGCAACTGGTGTCGATGGACACGACGAGCCGCGTGCCGAACCTCGGCCTGATCGAAACGGTGCGCGACGCGCTCGCGGCAAAAGGCATTGCATCGACGATCACGCACGATCCGCGCGAAGGCTGGGCGAACCTGTTCGCAACCGTGCCCGCGCACGACGGCTCGACGAACGGCGGCATCGTGCTGTCGGGGCATACCGACGTCGTACCGGTCGACGGCCAGCAATGGGACAGCAACCCGTTCGCGCCGGAAATCCGCGACGGCCGCCTGTATGGCCGCGGCACCTGCGACATGAAGGGCTTCATCGGCGCCGCGCTCGCGCTGCTGCCCGAGATGCAGGCGACCAGGCTCGCGAAGCCGATCCATTTCGCGCTGTCCTACGACGAGGAAATCGGTTGCGCAGGCGCGCCGCTGATGATCGCCGACCTCGTCAAGCGCGGCGTGCAACCGTCCGGCTGCATCGTCGGCGAGCCGACCAGCATGCGGCCGATCATCGCGCACAAGGGCATCAACGCGTACCGCTGCTGCGTGCGCGGCCACGCGGCGCATTCGTCGCTGACGCCGAAGGGGCTGAACGCGATCGAGTACGCGGCGCGCCTCATCTGCCATATCCGCGACCTCGCCGAGCGCTTCCGCGCCGAAGGCCCGTTCGACGCGCTGTACGACGTGCCGTTCACGACCGCGCAGACAAGCACGATCCAGGGCGGCAACGCGATCAACACGGTGCCGGCCGAATGCCGGTTCGACTTCGAGTTCCGCAACCTGCCGACGCTCGATCCCGAGCAGATCTTCACGCGCATCGAAGCGTATGCGCGGGAAACGCTGCTGCCGCAGATGCTTCGCGAGCATCCGAATGCCGCGATCGAGTTCTCGAAGATCGCCGCGGCGCCCGGCCTCGACGCCACCGAACAGGCCGCGATCACGCAGCTCGTACGCGCGCTGACGGCCGACCAGGACAAGCGCAAGGTCGCGTACGGCACCGAGGCCGGCCTGTTCGAGCGCGCGGGCATCCCGAGCGTCGTGTGCGGGCCCGGCAACATCGAGCAGGCGCACAAGCCGAACGAATATGTCGAGCTCGCGCAGCTCGCCGGCTGCGAGCAGTTCCTGCGCAAATTCATCCGCAGCATGTCGGTCGACGCGCACTGACTGCCCCCGCCACGCCGGCCCGCGTGTGCGGGCCGGCCCACTCCGCCACCCGCCACGTCATGTCGACTGAACAACAGGGCAACGCCCATACGACGATCGACGGCGAGCCGATCCCGACGCTCGACGACATCGCCGCGCAGCATTTCGCGCTGTCGCCGTGGGTCGCGCGCACGCCCGTGTTCGAACGCGCCGACCTGCCGTCCCTCGAGGGCACGCACGTCAACTTCAAGTTCGAGTTACTGCAGGTCAGCGGCAGCTTCAAGGCGCGCGGCGCATTCACGCACTTGCTCGCACTCGACGAGGCGCGCAAGAACGCCGGCGTCACCTGCGTATCGGCCGGCAATCACGCGGCGGCCGTCGCGTATGCGGCGATGCGGCTCGGCAGCAGCGCCAAGGTCGTGATGTTCCATACCGCGAGCCCGTCGCGCATCGCGCAGTGCAAGCAGTACCGCGCGGAAGTCGTGCTGGCCGGCAGCGCGTCGCAGGCGTTCGATCTCGTCCGGCGGATCGAGGCCGAGGAAGGCCGCTTCTTCATCCATCCGTTCAACGGCTATCACACGATCCTCGGCACCGCGACGCTCGGTTACGAATGGGCGACCCAGACGCCCGACCTCGACGCGGTGATCGTGCCGATCGGCGGCGGCGGGCTCGCGGCCGGCATGGCGACCGCGCTGCGGCTCGCGAATCCGCGCGTGCACGTGTACGGCGTCGAGCCGGAACGCGCCGACGCGATGAGCCGCAGCTTCGCGGCGAATCACACGATCAAGATGAGCGCGATGCAGACGATCGCCGATTCGCTGATGGCGCCGCATACCGAGGAATACAGCTACCAGCTGTGCCGGCGCCACGTCGACCGCATCGTCACCGTCTCCGACGACGCGCTGCGTGCCGCGATGCTGTTCCTGTTCTCGCAACTGAAACTGTCGGTCGAACCGGCGTGCGCGGCCGCACTGGCCGCACTGCTCGGCCCGCTGCGCGAAACGCTTCAAGGAAAGCGCGTCGGCGTGCTGCTGTCAGGCACCAATACCGACCCCGGCACGCTCGGCATGCACCTCGCGCACGCGAAACTGCAGCACTGACCCCACATCGGGCACGCGTGGACAAAACCAGGGTTATCCCCAGATTATGTTGACAGCCCTGTTGATAACCCGCCGGACAAGCACGCAAGTGGTTGAGCGCGCAGCGTTTTGCACGCGCGAAGGTCGATCGTCACGAAATGGGCAAATGCGGTCGCTGGCCGTATGCGCAATGGCGATCGCGCTGCTCGCCGGTTGCGCGGCACCGCCCTCGCCCGTCGTCGGCGCGCCGTACGCCTGCACGCAGCCGGCCGAGAACCCTATGCTGTTGGCCGACCTGCTGTTCGGGCGAGACATCGCGGGACGCGGCCCCGTCACCGATGCCGAACGCGCGGCATTCCTCGCCGACACGGTCACACCGAGGTTCCCCGGCGGCCTCACCTACTGGGACACGCACGGCCAGTGGCGCGACCGCGCCGGCGGCGGAATCACCCGCGAAGACAGCTTCGTGATCCGTATCATCGCCGACGATACACCCGACACGCGTGCACGGCTCACCGCGATCCGGCAAGCGTACATACAGCGATTCCATCAGCAATCGGTCGGCATCACGCTCGTACCGGCCTGCGCGTCGTTCTGATTCCCCTTCTCCCTACCGACAATTCGCACAATCGGGATAGGGGCGGTCAGAAGCCTGACCGTTCCCCTCCCACACCACCCGGCATGCGGGTCCGCACCGGGCGGTTCGAGCAGTTGAGGTTAT